>NZ_JANFVR010000242.1 GCF_024609805.1 Tahibacter caeni
CGTTCGGCCGCGCGAACCGGCCGGCCGCGGCGCCGGCGCCGCCGATGACGCCGGCCGCCGCGCCGCTATCGCCGTCGTAGCGCAGGAGCCGGTCGGTGCCCTTGGCGGTTGCGAGCAGCACGGCCCGGCCCGACGCATCGCGCCACAGTGCCGGCGAGTCCACGTTGTCCTGCGGCGTCAGCGGCGTGACGAAGGCTTCGCGGACCCGAGCGTGCGGCACGCCGGCCGTCGCGAGCAGCGGATCGGCGGCCTGCGCATCGGGTTCCGCATCCCGTCGGCTAGCGGTCGGCGCCGTCGTGCAGGCGCCGGCGAACAGCAGGATCGTTGCCGCGAGCAGCGGCAGGCGCAGCGGATGCAGCGTCATGGTCATTCCTCGCAGCGAAAAGTCCGCCATTGCAGCCGCGGCGTGTGACGGCTTCTTGGCGGCCATGTGACGGCGCGCCCGACGCGGCATTGTCATCGCTGCGCCACGTTGCCGCACTACAAAGCCGGCTCTTTTCAGGGGAGCCCCGATCATGACGAAGCGACTGCTGGTCCTCGCGCTGCTCAACGCGCTGACCCCGACGGCCCTGGCCGAAACCGTCGAGGAGGCCGCCGCCGTCGAGGAAGCGGCCGCGGTCGCAGAAGCCGCCACGACGACCGAGCTCGAGAAAGTCCTCGTCACCGGCGAGATCCGCTATCGCGACCGCACCGACGACACGGCGCCGGTACTGGTCTACGACCTCGACTACTTCCAGCGCTTCGAGCCGCGCACGGTCGGCGACATGCTCAAGCGCGTGCCGAGCGTCAGCTTCATCTCCGACGTGCTCGAATACGACGGCGCGCGTCTGCGCGGCCTCGATCCGGGCTATACCCAGATCCTCATCAACGGCAAGAAGGTGCCCGGCGCCGGCGACGACCGTTCGTTCTTCGTCGACCGCATTCCGGCCGAGGTCGTCGAGCGCATCGAGATCGTGCGCAGCGCCAGCGCGAACCGCTCCGGCGACGCGATGGCCGGCGCGATCAACATCGTGCTGCGCGACGCCTACGAATTCGACGGCGGCTACGTGCGCGCCGGCATCTCGCATTTCGACGACGGCGAGGTCAAGCCGACCGCGGCCGTCGTGGCCAGCGGCGAGCTCGCCGGCGGCCGCCTGCTGGCCGGCGCGAGCCACCAGGGCCGCTACAACCCGAAGAAGAAGCTGAGCCTGCGCTACGACGAGCCGGGCGGCGATTTCGACAACCGCGAAGACCAGGACGACACGCGCGACGGCACCGACGATTCGTTCAATCTGTCCTACGTGCGCGACGTCGGCCCCGGCAAGCTGTCGCTGTCGGGCCTGTTCGTGCGCACCGACCGCACCGAGACCGAGCATTCGCTCGAATTCAACGACCGCACGAGCACGTTGCGCGAGCATCTGCTGTCGGACAACGACCAGGTCGCCGACATCCGCCAGGACAACTACGCGATCAAGGGCGAATACGCCGTGGAGCACGCCGACGGCGGCAAGACCGAGCTGGCCTTCAACCTCGCGCGCATGAAGGACGACACGCGCAACGTCGAGGAAGAGATCGGCTACGACGACGAAGACACGCCGCCGTCCTTCGACGAATACGAAGGCGCGCTGGAGCTGTCGGCGCTGCGCGACCGCGAGAACGGCGTGAGCCTGTCGCATGCGCTCGCACTCGGCGCGGCCAAGCTCGAGTTCGGCGCCGACTATCTCGACAAGCGCCGCGACTTCGGCCTCGACCTCAGCGAGGTCGACACCGACGAAGAAGGCGAACCGCTGCCGCCGTATGTCGATTTCGACCGCGAGCGCAGCCGCATCGAGGAGCGCCGCCTCGATCCCTACCTGATGTTGTCCGGCAAGGGCGGCGCGCTGGCCTGGGAAGCCGGCCTGCGCGTGGAAACCACCCGCAGCCGCGTCGAGACCGACGCGCAGCGCTGGGACAAGGACACCACCGTGCCGCTGCCCTCGGCGCATCTGCGCTGGGACCTCGGCGCCGCTGACCGCGTCAATTTCTCGGTCGCGCGCAGCGTGCGCCGGCCCAACTTCAATTTCCTCACGCCCATCCTGCGCGAGGGCGAGTACGGCGACAACGATTTCATCGGCAATCCGCAGCTCGCGCAGGAAAAGGCCTGGGGTCTCGACCTCGGTTTCGAGCACCGCATCGGCAAGCACGGCGTCGTCGGCGTCAATCTGTTCTATCGCGACGTCAAGGATCTGATCGAACTCGTCAACACCGGCGATCCGAGCGAGACCGCGCTCGAGGACTTCGAGGACGAGGTCGCCGACTTCCTCGAAGACCATCCGGGCGCGACGCCGCAGACGCCGGGCTATCCGCAGCTCGATCCGGACAGCTTCCTGTTCACGGCCGCGAACGTCGGCGACGGCAAGGTCTACGGCGTGGAACTCGATCTGTCGACGCCGCTGACCGCGCTGGGCCTGCCGGACACCGGCGTGTTCTTCAACTATTCCTGGCTCGACAGCGAAGTCGACGACGCGCTCGGCACGCGCCGCTTCAACGACCAGGCGCGCTCGGTGCTCAACGTCGGCTTCATCCAGGACCTGCCGTCGCTGGACGCGAACTTCGGCCTGAGCTACCGCCGCCAGGGCCGCGCCTATTCGCGCGTGCTGGCCGAGGAAGTCGAGACGCGCTACGGCGCCGACCTCGAAGCCTTCGTCGAGAAGCGCTTCGGCACGCAGTGGGCCATACGCCTGACCGGCACGAACCTGCTGAACGCGTCGAAGGACGAGACCTTCCACAAGTTCGACACCCTGGCCGACCAGCTCGACCGCGACTACGACGAGTACGAGCTCGAGACCGAGAAGTCCGGTCCGGTCTATCAGCTCGTCGCGCGTTACGCCTGGTAACGCCGGCGTTGCCGCTCGGCAGCCGCGGCGCTCTGCCGCGGTCGCGATCGCGTGTGGGATGCCGCCGATGCGCCGCGGCAGCCGCGCGGCTACACTGCCGCGCTCCGCCGCTTCCGCTTTCCGCATGGTCGCTTCGCGCCTGGTCCGACTGCTGCAGACTTTGCGTCCCGCCGAGCTCGCGTTCGCGCGCGGGTCCTGTCCGGTCTGCGGCTTCGGCTGGCAGGTGCGGCTCGCACGCAGCGAGCTCGGCGTGCGCTGCCTGCGCTGCGGCGCGAGCGCGGTGACCCAGTCGCTGGTCGCGGTGATCCGCGCCGAGCTGCCGCAGCTCGCGCGCGCCGCGGCATACGAGATGTCGGCGCAGGGGCCGCTCGTCGCGTTCCTGCGCGGCGCCTGCGCGGAACTGACCACGAGCGAGCTGCTCGACGGCGTCGCGCCCGGTGAGTCGCGCGACGGCGTGCTGTGCCAGAACGTCGAGCGCCTGACGTTCGCGGCGGCGAGCTTCGACCTGTGCACGTCCAGCGAAGTGTTCGAGCACGTCGAGGACGACGCGGCGGGTTTCCGCGAGGTATGCCGCGTGCTGCGGCCCGGCGGCCGCTTCGTGTTCACGGTGCCGCTGCACGACAGCGCGCAGACCGTGGAACGTCTGGCCTGGCAGGACGGCCGCCGCGTGGCCTTGCTGCCGCCGGCCTATCATGCCGACCGCTATCGCGGCGCGACGATACTCGTGCAGCGCGACTACGGCCGCGACATCCTCGGCCGCTTGCGCGCGGCGGGCTTCGCGTCGGCGCGCATCGCATCGCCGGCGCCGCCGCTGTTTGGCCACGCGCGGCCCGTCGTCGTCGCGTCGGTCGCATGAACGCGTTGCACGGCGCCGTGATTCTCGCCGCGGGTGCCTCGCGCCGGCTCGGATTTCCGAAGCAGCTGGTCGAGATCGACGGTGAACCGCTGCTGCGCCGCGCCGCGCTCGCGGCGCTCGCGACCGGACCGGCCGACTGCGTCGTCGTTCTCGGCCATGCCGCCGACCGCTGCGCCGCGGCCGTGGCCGATCTGCCGCTGCGCTGCGTGATCGCGCCGGACTGGCAGCGCGGCATGGGGCCTTCGCTGCGCCATGGCGTCGCGGCGCTGGACGCGGCCTGCACCGGCGTCCTCGTCGTGCTCTGCGACCAGCCCGCGCTGGATGCGGCGCATCTGCAGGCGCTGCGGTCGGCCTGGATCGCGGCGCCGCAGTGCGCGGCCGCGAGCGGCTACTCGGGCGCCGTCGGCGTGCCGGCGCTGCTGCCGCGCGACTGGCTGCAGGCGGCCGCGCTCGACAGCGACCGCGGCGCGCGCGATGTCCTCCAGGAGCGCCGAGGGGACGTTCGTGTCGTCGTCAATGAAACGCTCGCGCGCGACGTGGATCGGCCGGGCGATCTGCCGCCGCCGTGATGTTGCAGAAACTGCGAGACTGCGGTCGCGCCCGTGAGGCGGCCGGCCGCCGACGGGGTCGTTTCGTCGGTGCCCGGATTGCTTTTGACATTTCCGATCGCCGCTGCGGCGTTCCGATTCAAAACCTCATGCGGACCCTGCCCAAAGTCATACGACTTTTGTCCTATTCATCGAGGTGAAACGCATCCGGATAATGCTCACCAACCGATCGGTCAGTAAGCGCCTGTGGTCCCAACCCTGCTGGCATCCGCGTACGAGATTTCCGAGAAATCGGCGTTGACGCGGATCCTGGCCGAAGCCGAAGTTCTGTTCGCGGAACGCGGCTTCGACGGAGTGTCGATCAACGAGGTCGCCCTGGCCGCCGGAGTTTGCAAGGCGAATGTGTTCCATCACTTCGCGACCAAGCAGGAACTGTACGAGCGCGTGCTCGCCCATGCCTGCGATGCGTTCGGACGGTCGCTCGATGCGCTGGAACTCAAGGAGCAGGACCTCGCGGGACGCCTGTGGCGTCTGATGGAATGGCACAACGCCTTCCTCTATCAGCGGCCTCACGGCACACGCCTGATCCTGCGCGAGCTGACGGGGTCGCCGACCGTGCTCGAACGCAGTCCGGTGTTTCCGTTGATCCAGCGCAACTTCGACCGGATCGTCGGGCTGTTGAATGAAGTGGCGGACAAGTTGCGCGAAGGCATCAGTCCGGCCCTCGTGGCCAAAGTGGTGCTGTCGCTCAACCTGTTCGGTTTCCAGACCGAGCGTTTGAACGAGAAATTGATGGTGGCCGGTTCGCTCGCGACGCGACCCGAACTGCAGCGGCAATGGTTGGATCTGCTGCTGCACGGGATCGAGGCGCCGAACTGACCGTCGCAGACAACGCGGCAATGGACGGCCGCCACAGGACTCCCTGGCCCGACCGTCCGCGCTCCTCCCTGCCCTCCGTTGCCTGGTGGACGGGCCAGGGATATTGCCTCGAAGCATGTCGTGCAGGGCTTGAAAACGTGGACCCCGCAGCCACGTTCGCACTACCCGGGTTCCCCGCCTGCCCCGGTACCGGCTGACTCCCTCCTCCCCCCCCCCGATCACCGGTACCGGGCCAGGCACCTTCCCGCGCCGCCGCGCGCAGGCAAGGCTTCCGCTTTCTCCCTTCGCTTTTCTTCGCCGGTCTTGCTGCGGTGCCGATCTTGCTGCACCGACAATGCGCGACGCGCGATTTCGCGATCGATGCCGCCAACGGTGCAGCGACCGCGGGCGCTGCGTATTCCCGCGCCGATTCCGTTTCACCGTCGCGCGTGCGCGGCGCCGGCGAAAAAAAGCCCGGCACTGGGCCGGGCTCGGAGTGTTGCGACAGAACGGGTGTCGCGGGAAGCGATCAGAAGCTCAGACGCGGGCCGACGAGGAAGGACTTGTCGTTCTCGGCGACGCGCGCCTCGGCCGCGAGGCCGAAGTTCTGCGTGAACTTGTACTGGCCCGAGACGCCGAGCGACGCGTTGCGGTCGACGTGGTCGAGCTTCTCGTAGCCGACCCAGGCCGCGCCTTCGAACTTCGGCGTCAGCGCCGAACGCAGGCCGACGCGAACGCCGTAGCCGTCGGCGTCGAGCGTGGTGTTCTTGACGTAGGCCACGTCGGTGAACAGATCGGTCTGATCCGCGACCGGCGTGTGATAGCCGGCGCCGAGATACCAGGACTTCAGATCCTTGAACGGCGCGTCGACGTTGGTGCGGCTCCAGCCGGCGATTACGTTGAAATTGTCGTTCAGCGCGCCGGAGCCGCGCAGCGCGACACCGTCGGTGTTGTCGAAGTTGTCGGGATTGACGTGCACGTAGTCCGCTTCGAGCCAGGAGTAGCTCAGATCGGCGGCCTGCGAGGCAAACGGCAGGGCGAGCAGCGCAGCAAGCGCGAGGGCAGTACGTTTCATTGTGTGTTCCTTTGTTTCGCTATCCAGACGGCTCAGGCCGTGGGCAGCAACCTGTGGCGCGGCGCAGCGAAACCAAGACGGGCGCAGCGGGCGGGTTTACGGCGGATTCATGACGCTGAATCGGTCGTTGAAAAAATCGAGGAACTTTCGATGCGTATCGCAGCCGCGCGCACCGGCGAGCGGATTTCCATCGATGCGAAGCCGCGAGCGCCGGCGATCGCAGCAGATGCGGTGCCTGCGGTTACTGCGCGACCGTCACTGCGCTCCGTCGAAGCCGCGCTGGCGCCAGGCCTCGTAGACCACGACGGCGACGGCGTTCGACAGATTCAGGCTGCGGTTGCCGGGCCGCATCGGCAGGCGCAGGCGCTGCGGCGCCGGCAGCGCGTCGAGCAGCTCCTGCGGCAGTCCGCGTGTTTCCGATCCGAACACGACGGCGTCGTCGTTCGCGAAGCGCACGGCATAAGGACTCGTCGTGCCGCGCGTGGACAGCGCGAACACGCGTGCCGGCGCCGCCGCGGCGAGGAACGCGGCGAAATCGTCGTGGACGTGCAGTTCGGCGTATTCGTGATAGTCCAGTCCCGCACGGCGCAGGCGCGCATCGTCGAGGGCGAAGCCGAGCGGACGGATCAGGTGCAGGCGCGCGCCGCTGTTGGCGCACAGCCGGATCACGTTGCCGGTGTTCGGCGGAATCTCGGGTTGGTGCAGGGCGACGTGCAGCATCGCCGGATTATCGCCGTGCGGCCGCCGCGCGGCCAGATGACAGCTTTCGCAACGCCGCGCCGTTCTCGCTGGCATGCGGCCGACGTCCCGGCCGGAAACCGGAAACCGTCCATGCGCAACGTCCTCGCTGTCCTCGCTCTTTTCATCGCCGCGACGCCGGCCCTGCAGGCCGCCGATGCCGGCACCGACGCGGCGCAGCTTCGCGGCCGCGAAATCCTGCACCAGTCGGGCTGCCACGACTGCCACACGCCGGGCTTCGCGATGAACGGCGGCCAGGCACCCGAATCGGCCTGGCTGATCGGCGACCAGCTCGGCTGGAACGGCCCCTGGGGCACGACCTATCCGAGCAACCTGCGCCTGCGCCTCAATGCGATGAGCCGCGACGAATGGCGCGCCTATGCGCGCGTCATGAAGGCGCGGCCGCCGATGCCGTACTGGGCGCTCAACAGCATGAGCGACGCCGATCTCGATGCGATCTGGCAGGTCGTCAAGGCGCTCGGCAAGGCCGGCACGCCGGCGCCCGCGGCGCTGGCTCCCGGTGTCGAACCGGCCGGTCCGGCCGTGCGCTTCCCGGCGCCGCCGGCGGCGCCGGCCGCGAAG
>NZ_JANFVR010000243.1 GCF_024609805.1 Tahibacter caeni
GCCGACGCCGTTGGCGCCGGCCTTGGCCACGGCGCGCGCGGCGCCGGCGGCCTCGAGCAGCTGCGGCAGCACGATCTCGTCGGAATAGGCGAAGCCGGTCTTTTCGCCGGCCAGCGCGCGCACGCCCACGCCCTGTTCGATCGAATGGTTGCCGTCCTTGACGATGCCGTCCTCGAGCAGCCAGTACTCGGAACGCGCATGCTGGAAATACAGATCGGCCGCGTCGACACCGGGCCCCAGCAGCCGCGCGAACACGCGATCGAGTTCTTGCGTGGACAGGCCGCCCGGGCGCAACAGGCGTTCGCTCGCTTGCGCGATCATCGCATTCATCGGATTTCCAGCTGAGGCAGTGCGCGGGAGATAAGGGCGGGAACGGTAGGCTACAAGGCGCATCCAGGCAAGCACGGCGGACTCGACGGAACTGCGCCGGACGCTAGCCGCGCCGCGCGGCGCGCGGCCGGAAACGCACGATGCGCACCGACAGCGGCAGGTGCAGCGGCGCCAGGGCCTGCCGCATGAGATCCAGCGCCGCGGCCTCGGCGTAGCCGCCCGTACCGGCGCCGATGACTGGAAACGCGATCGATGCGAAACCGTTCGCGTGCGCCACGGTCATCGCCGATCGCACGCTGCACCGTATCGACTCGGCCGACGCGCGCCAGAGCAGATCGATGCCGGCCACGTGAATGATGCCGCACACGGGCAGGCGCCCGGAACCGGTCAGCACCGCGTCGCCGAGCGCCAGCGGCCCGGCGCGGCCGAGCTCGACGAACGGCGCCAGTCCCGCACGCCGCTTGATCGCGCCAGACACGCCCTGCGGCAGCAGCAGCCACCACGGAATCACGTTGCGGTTCCAGGCATTGACGAGCACGTCGACCGGCTGGTCGAGCAGATCGCCGTCGACGACGGTGGCGAGCATTGGAAGATCCGTGCGGCGGTGGGTGGCCGCGTCGGACTGACGCTCAGCGCCGCGGGTTCCCCTGCGGCGATTCGGCCGGTGGTCCCTGCAGCTCCGGCGCGGGCGGCGTCGCCTCGTTGCGGCTGCGGCCGCCCTCGCGCGAGATCAGCGTGATCTCGGGTTTTTCCCAGCTGCCGGTCACGTGATAGCGCGCGGTCGTGACTTGGTTGATCGCCTTGTTGAACAAGGTCTGCACGGCCAGGCCCGCGGCGGCGCCGGCCGGTCCGCCGGCCAGCGCGCCGACCACGGTCAATGCGCCGCCGACGCGCGGCGTGACCACCATCTGCTGGTCGTAGTCGCGCGCCCTGAGGCCGGTGCGGCCCTGGATGCGGATGTCGGCGGCCGGGCTCGTGATCGTCAGGTTGTTCGTCGTCGCGTTGCCGCCGCCGAGTGCGAACTCGCCGTTGATCGCCGTGAAGCTCATGCCCGAGCGGAAGAAGTCGCCGAAATCCAGCGCGAGCCGGCGCGGGATCTCGCGCACCGAGAACAGGCCGAACAGGCGGCCCATGCCGGGTTCGACGTCGAGGATGCGGCCCGCATTGACCGTGAGCTTGAGCTTGCCCTCCAGCCGCGCGAGCGCGAAGGAGGCCGGCGAGCCGTTCCAGTACGCGTTCAGGTGGGCGAGTGTCTGGCCGCCCTCGAACAGGCCCGCGAAGCCGAGCGCCGCGAGCATGCGGCCCAGGTTTTCCGAAGTCAGATCCAGATCGACGTCGGAGCGGTGGCGCTTGCCGTCGCCGTTCCACTGGCCGCGCACGTGCATTTCCATGTCGGCCGAGCGCGTCTCGAACTGGTCGATGCGCATGCCGTCGGTCGTCGGCAGCGACTCGAGCCGCGTCTCGCCGAGATTGGCCGCGCCGAGGCGGAAATCGCCGATCCACAGATGGAGCGGCGGCACGGTGGAGGGCACCACGCCGTCGAACGGGTCGATGCCGTCGTCGACCGCCGGCGCGCCCGGCGGCCGCGGCGGATCGGGCCAGTACACATGTTCAAATTGCGCCGTTATGCCGCGCTTGAGCAGATCCGCCGTCGGAATCTGCAAGGTGCCCTGCAGCTGCGGACCGCTGAAGCTGATGCCGACCTGGTCGGGCTGGCGCGCGAGCACCAGGCCGAGGTCGTTGAACTCGCGGCTGCCGATCGTGGCCTTGTCGGCGCGCAGGTCGATCGCGCGCAGCAGGCCGGGTCCGCTGCCGGCGCCCAGGCCAATGCCGACCCAGCCCGACAGGTCGAGCCGGCGGCCGCGGCCGCCGACGCTCAGGCCCGCATCGGGCAATTGCTCCGGCGGCGTTTCGCCGAGCGCGATCGCGCCGGCGAACTCGCGCTGCGCATCGGGCAGCCGCGCGCGCAGGCGCAACACGTCGGCGACATTGACGGCCAGCGGGCTGCCCGCCATCGGCAGCTGCAGCGACACCTGCACCGGCATCGCGTCGCCGGCCGGCTTGTCCAGCGGCGCCGGCAGGTCGATCGCCGTGCCGCGCAGTTCCGAGCGCATGACGACCCGGCCCGGCGCGTCGCCGCGCGGCACGGCCACGTCGACAGTCCAGTCCGAACGGCCGGAGAAGCGCGGCCACCAGGGCTGCAGCACGGTCGCGTCCTTGAACACGAAATCCATCGGCAGATTGCTTTCCAGCCGCGCCTCGACGGCGTTGGCCGAATCCTTGACGTCGGCGCCGAGAGCCAGCCAGAACGACGCCGGATAGCCGGCATTCTGCAGCGCGAGCGGACCGGCGCTGAGGCCGTCGTCGTGGAAAAACAGCTTGCCGTTCGCGTGGGCGAAATCCACGTCCCATTTCTTCGCGACGATCGGCGAATCGCTCAGCGCGATCTCGCCCTTGACGGTACTGTGCGCATCGGGCGCGAACGGCAGGTCGAGCCGGAACTTCACGTCGGCCGTACCGCCGATCTGCAGTCCCTTGAGCTCCCTGGCGAAGCGCGTGCCGAGCGGCGAGGCGTTCACGACCGCGAGCAGGTCCTCGCCCTTGCCCTCCCCTTCGACGTCGAGCGACAGCACGGCGTCCTTGAACCACGGAATGTCGGCGACCGCGCGCCGCGTCGTCGCGCCGAGCACGCGGCCGCCGCTGGTCTCCGCGTGCATGCTCGAATTGACGAACTCGGCGACGACGCCGACGCCTTCGGCGCGCGGCCAGGCGGCGTTGTAGTCGAGCACCAGGTCGCTGATCTCGGCGCGCGCCTTGAACTGGCCGGCGAAGTTGCGGATCGGCCAGTCGTCGAGATCGCAGCGGATCGCGGCGCGGCCGCCGGTGATGATGCCGGCGACGAGGCCGCGGTCGAGCCAGTCCATGGCCTTCGGCGACATGTCGCCGATCGGCCAGAACTGCTTGGCCGCGGGCACCTCGCTAGTCAGCACGACGGCGTAGAGATCGATCAGCGGCTTGGCGCCGCCGGGCCGGAACTCCAGGCCGCCGCGCAGCTGCGTCGAGAAGCCGGCGCCGTCGACGTCGAGCGCATCGGTTTCCACGCGCCAGCCGCCGTCGCCGTCGTCGAGCCGGAACGCGGCGATGCGTCCGGCCAGGCGCTCGAATGCGAGCGGCTGGCGGAATTTGCGCGCGTAGTTCAACGTCGATGCCTGCGGCGGCAGCTCGAGCACGGCGGCGTTCGCGTCGGCGTACAGCTCGCCGCGCAGCGCAGTCAGCCCGGGCACCTTGTCCACCGGCAGGAAGCTCAGGCCCCGCAGGCTCGCGTCGAGCTCGAAGTCGTCGCGGCCGGCGAAACGCAGCGCGACGTTCTGCAGCTGGCCCTGCGGCGCGGCGCGCGCCGACCAGGCGTTGCCGTCGGCGCCCGGCGCGAGCGGCAGCAATGCGGCGACGCTGGTCAGATCGATCTGCGGCGCGTCGAGACGGAATTCGTCGCCGTCGCGGCGCAGGCTCGCGGCCGACGCCGTCGGATTCGTCCCGGCGCGCGCCGCGTGCAGGTCGGCCAGGTCCAGGGTCCAGCCGTTCGCGTCGCGGCGCCAGCGCGCATAGCCGCGCAGCTGGGCCAGTCCCACGGTCCGGACCGCGGCCGGCTTGTCGGCCGGCGACTTCTCGGCGGCCTTGCCGGGCGCGGATTTGTCCGCAACGGCTTTTTCCGCACCAGTCGTGTCCGCGGCCGCCGCATCGCCGGAAGTCTCCGCGGCGGCGGCGGCGCCGACCTCGATCTCCAGTCCCTCGAGATCCAGCGCTGCATGCGCCGACACCGGCGCGGCATTCTCCAGGCGTGCCCAGAACTGCAGGCGGCCGCGGCCCGTGCGCAGGCGGCGGCCGTCCCAGCTCAGGCCGCCGGCCAGATTGGCGAGGTCGACGGCCTCGCCGCCGAGATAGGCGTCGCCGCTGCGGCTGGTGCGGTCGAAGTCGGCGACGAACTGCAATGGCGTCGCCCCGGGCGCGTCGCGGCGCAGCACCGCGGCGACGCGATGGCGCTCGGCGCGGTTGATCAGCCTCAGTTCGTCGATGCGCAGGGCCGCGTCGACGGCCCGCGCGGCATCGAGCACGTGCACGCGCGCATCGCGCAGCACGACGCCGCCGAGCGACAGCAACGGGTTGTCGCCGGCCTCGGCGTCGCCGCCGGCCAGGCCGGACACCTGCCAGCGTCCGTCGGCGCCGCGTTCGAGGCGCAGGTCCAGCCCGCGTATGCGGAATTCGCTCCAGTGCCGGTTGCGGCCGAGCCAGGCGCCGAGATCCAGGCCGACCTCGGCCTGCGGAATCACCAGCGGCGGCAGCCGCGTGTCGGTCGCGGCCACGTGTACGCCGTCCAGACGCAGCAGCGGTCCGCCGTCGCCCCAGTAGCCCTGCACCTGATCGATGCTGACCGGACGCTGCAGCTGCTCGGACAGGAACTTCTCCACGCGCGGCTTGTGCAGCCCGACCTGCGGCAGCAGCAGCCGCACGAGGCCGACGAGCACCGCCGCGAGAATGATCAGGCAGGCCAGGCCGACGGTCAGCGCGATGCGCAGTCGGCGCAGGCGGCGGCGCCAGGGCGTCACGGTCGCCGCACCCGGCCGCTCAGGCGCGCGCGCTCAGAGCAGGACCACATCGAACTGTTCCTGCGAGTAATGCTCCTCGGGCTGGAAGCGTATGGTCTTGCGGATGAATTCCTCGAGTTCCGCGACCGCGGCGGATTCCTCGTCGAGGATGCGGCTGACGACCTTCGGCGCGGCGAGCACGAGCAGCTTCTCGGCGTCGAACTGGCGCACGGCGCGCGTGATCTCGCGGAAGATCTCGTAGGTCACCGTCTCGGCCGTCTTGAGGCTGCCGCGGCCGCCGCATTCGGGACAGGGCTCGCAGAGCTGGCGCTCCAGGCTCTCGGTCGTGCGCTTGCGCGTCATCTCCACGAGGCCCAGCGGCGACATGTCGTAGACCGTGGTCTTGGCGTGGTCGCGCACGAGCGCCTTCTCCAGGGTGCGCAGCACCTGGCGCTTGTGCTCCTCGTCGGTCATGTCGATGAAATCGATGATGATGATGCCGCCGAGATTGCGCAGGCGCAGCTGCCGCGCGGCGGCCTGGGCCGCCTCGAGGTTGGTGCGGTAGACGGTTTCTTCGAGGTTGCGATGGCCGAGGAACGCGCCGGTGTTGACGTCGACCGTGGTCATGGCCTCGGTCTGGTCGACGATCAGGTAACCGCCGGATTTCAGCGGGACTTCCTTGCGCAGCGCGCGCTGGATCTCGTCCTCTACGCCGTAGAGATCGAAGATCGGCCGCTCGCCCGGATAGTGCTCGATGCGCTCGACCATGTCGGGCATGAACTGCTGGGCGAAGCTGTGGATCTTGTCGAAGGTCTCGCGCGAATCGACGCGGACCTTCTCGATGTCGCGGCGCATGAGGTCGCGCAGCGCGCGCAGGCTCAGCGGCAGGTCCTCGTAGATGCGCGTGCCGACGCGGGCCTGGCTGATGCCTTCCTGCACCGCCTGCCAGAGCCGGCCGAGGTAGTCCACGTCCTCGGCCAGCGCTTCGTGGGTCTGGCCCTCGGCGTTGGTCCGCACGATGAAGCCCAGGCTGCCGTCGCGACCGAGCTGCTGCAGGCTTTCCTTGAGCCGCGCGCGCTCGGCTTCGTCCTCGATGCGCACCGACACGCCGACCATGCGCGAATACGGCAGCAGCACGAGATAGCGCGAGGGTATCGACAGATGCGTGGTCAGCCGCGCGCCCTTGCTGCCGATCGGATCCTTCACGACCTGCACGACGACTTCGTGGCCTTCGCGCACCAGATCGAGGATCGGCGGCGTCGGCCCGGTCGCCGTGCCGCCCTCGGTCGGATCGCCGACGAGCGACGGCGCCGCGCGCACGATGTCGGAGGCATGCAGGAAGGCGGCCCGGTCCAGGCCGATCTCCACGAAGGCCGCCTGCATCCCCGGCATGACGCGGCTGACCTTGCCCTTGTAGATGTTGCCGACATAGCCGCGGCGCTGCGCACGCTCGATGTGCACTTCCTGCAGCATGCCGTTTTCGACGACGGCCACGCGCGTTTCGCGCGGCGTCACATTGATCAGGATTTCTTCGCTCACCGAACTACCTTGTCAGCGGCCGGCTGAACCGCGCCACGTATGGTTGAAAGAACCGCCACCGGGCTCGCATTCGGCGCCGGTCCGCCGCGCTCCGCGCTCCGCGCGGCGGCGGCACGGCAGGCGGCGGCCTCGACGACGGACCGCTTCCCTGTCGGCACGGTTATAGCCGCGGCCCGAGACGCTTGTCGATGCGCAACCGGCGCGGCGCTCAGAGCGGATGGCCGAAACGCCGCAGCAGGGTCGCGGTCTCGTACAGCGGCAGGCCCATGACGCCGGTGAAACTGCCGTCCAGATGATCGATGTGCGCCGCGGCGAGGCCCTGTATCGCGTAGGCGCCGGCGCGTCCGTACGGTTCGCCGCTCGCGACGTAGGCCGCGATGGCGGCCTCGTCCATGGGCGCGAAGCTCACCTCCGAGAGCGAGGTCGCATGCTCCTCGCGGCCGGCGCTGAGCAGCCAGACCGTCGAGATCACGCGGTGGCGCCGGCCCTGCAGGCGGCGCAGCATAGCCGCGGCCGCGGCCGCGTCGGCCGGCTTGCCGAATACATCCCCGTCGAGCACGACCTCGGTGTCCGCGCCGAGCACGATCGCGCCGGCCACGCCGGCGACCTGCAGCAGGCCGGCGCCAGCCTTCTCGCGCGCGACGCGGCTGACGTAGTCCTCGGCCGGTTCGCCTTCGCGGTGCAGTTCCGGCACGTCCACATCGAGCACGGCGAAGCGCAGGCCCAGCTGTTCCAGCAGCTGGCGCCGGCGCGGCGATTGCGAGGCGAGATACAGCATCGGTCACTCCGTCAGGCGCGATGGTAGGGATGATTGCCGAGCAGGCTGACCGCGCGGTAGAGCTGCTCGGCCAGGATCAGGCGCACCAGCATGTGCGGCAAGGTCAGCGCGCCCAGCGACCAGCGCTGGTCGGCGCGGGCCAGCGCCGGCGCGGCCAGGCCGTCGGGGCCGCCGACGAGGAAGGCCAGATCGCGGCCGGCCATGCGCCAGTTCGCGAGCTGC
>NZ_JANFVR010000244.1 GCF_024609805.1 Tahibacter caeni
GATTCTAGGCAAGCGGCGGGCAAGTCTCCATGCCGGGGCGGCGCACGGCGGTCGTCGCGGCGGATCCGGGGCGTACGCGGCCGCCGCCGGCACGCGCGGCAGGACCGCCAGGCCCACGCGCGGCGGATCGGCACGACCGCGGACCGCCGCCGCCGTCGCGGCGCTACAATGCGCGTTTTCCGCGGAGCCCGGCTGTGCCTACGACCCTGAGCGAATCCCGTCTGCCCGGCCTGGACCTGATCCACCGCGGCAAGGTGCGCGACGTCTACGCGCTGTCGGCGCGGGAACTGCTGATCGTCGCGACCGACCGGCTCAGCGCGTTCGACGTGGTGCTGCCCGACCCGATCCCGGGCAAGGGCGAGATGCTCTGCCAGATCTCCAACTTCTGGTTCGCGCAGACCGCGCATCTCATGCCGAACCACCTGACCGGCAAGGACGTCGCGACCGTGCTGCCGCCGGGCACGGACCTGCCGACATACGCGCGCCGCAGCGTGATCACGCGCCGGCTCAAGCCGGTGCCGGTCGAGGCCATCGCGCGCGGCTATCTGATCGGCTCGGGCTGGAAGGACTACCAGGCCAGCGGCACCTTGTGCGGTCTCAAGCTGCCGCCCGGCCTGCGCCAGGCCGAGCAATTGCCGGAACCGATCTTCACGCCGTCGACCAAGGCCGCCGTCGGCGATCACGACGAGAACATCAGCTTCGACACGCTCGTCGCGCGCGTCGGCGCGGATCTCGCCGAACAGGTGCGCGATGCGACCCTGCGCATCTATCGCTGGGCCGCCGCCTATGCCGCCGGGCGCGGCATCCTGATCGCCGACACCAAGTTCGAGTTCGGCACCGACGAGGACGGCAAGCTCTACATCATGGACGAGATGCTGACGCCGGATTCCTCGCGCTTCTGGCCCGCCGACGAATACCGCGTCGGCATCAGCCCGCCGAGCTACGACAAGCAGTTCGTCCGCGACTATCTCGAAACCCTGGACTGGAACAAGACCGCGCCGGGCCCGCACGTGCCCGCGCCGGTGATCGCCGCGACCGCGGCGAAATACGCCGAAGCGCTCAAGCGTCTCGCCGGCATCACCCTCGACTGAAGTCGACGCGCCTGCACCGGGCGCATCTCCTGCGTCATTGATCGAGGTCAAGGTGGACAACGATGAGGCGGCTAGCATGCGGATCATCGTTCCGCACCGGCCGCCGATCATGCCCACCGAGTTGTTCCGCAACGAGAACCACGTCTGCGTCGCCTTCCACGACCTCGTCCGCGGCGACGAAGGCGTGCAGGCGAACCAGTTCCTGATCATCGACGGCAAGCAGTCGGCGCTGATCGATCCGGGCGGCGCCCTGCTCTACACGCCGCTGAGCCTGGCCGTATCCCGCTACCTGCCGGTACGCGAGCTGACCTACATACTGGCCTCGCACCAGGATCCCGACATCATCGGCTCGGTCGACCGCTGGCTGCTGTACACGCCGGCGACGATCGTCTGCTCGCGGCTCTGGGGCCGCTTCATTCCGCACGGCGTGCCGCATTACCAGAAAGACGCCGGCGCCGACCGCTACCTGCTGCTGCCGGACAAGGGCGGCGACATTCCGCTCGGCAGCACGCACATCCGCGCGGTGCCCGCGCACTTCCTGCACAGCGTCGGCAACTTCCAGTTCTTCGATCCGGTCAGCCGCATCCTGTTCTCGGGCGACATGGGCGCGTCGATGGTCGATTCGGAATACAAGCCCGTCACCGACTTCGACGCCCACGTGCAGACCATGGCCGGCTTCCACAAGCGCTACATGGCCTCCAACAAGGTCTGCCGGCTCTGGGTCAAGCGCGTGCGCGCGCTCGCGCCGGCGATGATCGTGCCGCAGCACGGCCTGCCGTTCGCCGATCCGGTGACCATTGGGCGCTTCCTCGACTGGATCGAGAACCTGGCCTGCGGCATCGACCTCATCGACGAGCAGGACAACGTGTTCGCCTGAGTCTGGCGCAGCGAATCGTGCGCCGGCGGCGGCGATCGCGCTAAGCTCGCACGGTCATCCGCCAGCCGCCGGAACCGCCATGAACGCAAGCGTGCACTCCACCGACGATCCGCGCCGCGAGGTCGACCGCTGGCTCGGCAACTACGCCGAGGACCACCGCAACCCGACCAA
Organism: Tahibacter caeni; assembly: GCF_024609805.1. Taxonomy (GTDB): domain Bacteria; phylum Pseudomonadota; class Gammaproteobacteria; order Xanthomonadales; family Rhodanobacteraceae; genus Tahibacter; species Tahibacter caeni. The sequence goes on from NZ_JANFVR010000244.1 coordinate 2,140, forward strand.
CGTGCTGATCCATTGGATCTGCGTACCGGCGATACTCTGGACCGTCGTCGCCGCGCTCTGGGTCGTTCCCGTGCCGCCGCTGCTCGGCCGCGCCGGGCTCTGGGCCGGCGTCGCGATGTTCTTCGCGACGGTGTTCTACCTGCGCCTGTCGCGTACCCTCGGCCTGGCCATGTTCGCCGTATTCGTCGTGCTCGGCGTCGTCACCGAGCTGCTGTACCGCCAGCTCGGCCCAGCCCCGCTGCTCTACCTCGCGATCGGCGTCTTCGTCGTCGCCTGGATCGCCCAGTTCATCGGCCACCACGTCGAAGGCAAACGGCCGTCGTTCCTGACGGATCTGGCCTATCTGCTGATCGGCCCGGCCTGGATCGTCAGCAAGCTGCTGCGCCGGGCCGGGATCAGCTACTGACGCTGCGGTTCGCTGCGCTCACCAGCAGCCTGCGCGCGTCTGGAGGAGGGTTGCCGGGAGCCGAAGCGAACCGCAACAGCGCGATCTTCGCACCGCGAGAAATGTGAGCGAAGCGATGTCGACGTAACGAAGCGGTCGCTTCGGAGCGAGCGCTCCGGCGACACCGGTCGCGCTCAGTCGCGGCGCTCGTCGATCGATGCGACCTTGCCGTTGCGGATCTCGAAGGTCACGGTCTTGCCGTCGACGGCGTATTGCCAGCGCTCGCCTTCGCGGCCGCCTTCGCGGGTTTCTATCGTCTCCTTGATGGTCGGCGTGCCGACGATCTGGGCGAGCTTGGCCGCGCTGTCGCCGACCGTGATGACCCGGTTGCCGCTGCGGTAGGTATCGGCGGCAACCGCCAGACCGGCCGCCAGCAGGCCAGCCGCGAGAACGAGGGAACGCATGGGAATTTCTCCACAGGAATACGGGTGGACGACCCGCGGCGCTGGAGCGGACGCCGGCCCAGCTTGGTGGGCGCGGCTGAAGGCGGCATGTCGCGGAACGGCTCGTCGCGCTGCCGTCGGCGCTCGGGCGGCGGCAGTCCGGCGCCGGCGTGCGCGGGCCGCCCTGTCGGCGTCCGCCGTCGCGCTGCACAGCTGCTGCCGCGCTCCGATGCCGGGGCGGCGGTCGCAATCGCAGGACATGCGTCGGCGCTCCGCCGGCGCACCGGTCCGGAGCGCAGCGACTGCAGCGGCCATCGGCCTCAGCGCGAACGCCCATCGTAATGCTGCACCGGCACGGCTTCGAGGTCGACGCCGGCCAGGCAGCGGATGTTGATCGCGGCCATCGCGTTGCCGGCCGGATCCTTGCCTTCGCCGAAGGTGTGGATGCCGCAGTTCGCGCAGAAGCGATGCTGGATCACGTGCTGGTTGAAGGTGTACGTGGCGAGATCCGCCTCGGGCGTCCTGAGGCTCAGCGCCGAACGCGGCACGAACCAGAGCAGCGAGCCGCGCCGGCCGCACATGGAGCAGTTGCAGGCCAGAGCGCCGTCCAGGATTCCTTCGACCTCGAATTCCACGCTGCCGCAATGGCAGCTGCCGCTGTAGTTCATGCGTGTTCTCCGTGATGCGTCAGGTGTATTTGGCGACGAGGCGCACTATCGTATTCCACGCGCGCGTCGTCGCCTTTGCGGCGAGGATCTTTTCGACGAACGCGTTCGGACTGCCCGGCGTATTGCCGAGCTTGTAGCTGAGGCTGAGCACGTCGCCGCCGCGGGCCGCGAGCAGGCGCACGTCGCTGCGGCGCGACTCCAGCGGCAATGCCGGCAGCGCCGGCGCATCCGGCGCGAGGAACGTCACGCAGCATTCGTAGACCGCGGCGCGATCGACCGCGGCGAACGGAGCGGACGCGACGAGCGCGGCGAGGTCGTCGACGCGACGCAGGAAGGCCGGCTCGACGAGTCCGCAGACCTCGTGCAGCCGCGCCGTCGCCGCGCGCACGACGGTTTTCCCGCGCGCTGCCGGTGCGTCGAACACCAGGGTGCCGTTGACGAGGAACGAAGCCGCCCGCGCCGCGCCGGCGTCGAGGAACGCCTGCTCGAACTGCGCTTTGCCCGGACAGCGCGGCCGGCCGAGATTCACGTTGCGCAGGAAGACGGCGAACTTCACACGGCGGCGTGCCCGCCGCGGTCGGTCTGATGGAACTGCAGGCAGACGCCGGGCGGCACTATCAGATGGAACTCGCGCCGGCCCCAGAGCTTGACCTCCAGCGGCCCGACGCGCAGCGGCAGCAGGCGGTACTCCGCATGCAGCGCATCGAGGTCATCGACGCCGATGCCGAAGCTCGCATTGCCGGCCCAGGCCGGTTCGTCGTTCACGACCAGATTGAACGCAATGTCGTCGCGCGTGATGCCGGCGATGTCGCCGCTGCGCCAGGCCAGCGCGAAGCCGAGGCCGTCGACATACAGCGCCAGCGCCGCGTCCAGCGAGGCGCCGGCGGGCAACAGCGGCGTGACCGTTTGCAGGCGCGCGGACATGGCGTGTCTCCGGAGCGAACGGGGCACGCAGCGTCGCAGGCCCGCCGCGGCGGCGCAACCGCGCACGAGCGCCGCGGCCCTGCGAGAGCGCAGAGCCGCGGCGGCTTCCGCTTCAGTTCTTCTCGAATGGCCGCAGCAGCCAGCGGCACAGGGCCGGCAGGAAGATCAGCGCGGCGAACATGTTCACGACGAACATGAAGGTCAGCATCAGGCCCATGTCGGCCTGGAACTTGAGGTCGGAGAAGATCCACATCGCGACGCCGACGGCGAGGGTCAGCGCGGTGTAGAAGATCGCGATGCCTGTGGTCTTGAGCGCACCGAAGTAGGCTTCGGTCAGGTGCGCGCCGGCCTGCATGGATTCGCGCATGCGCGCGAAGATGTAGATCGCGTAGTCCACGCCGATGCCGACGCCGAGCGCGACGACGGTCAGGGTGTTGACCTTCAGGCCGATGCCGAGCTTGACCATCAGCGCGTGGCCGAGCTCCGTGACCAGCACGAGCGGCAGCACGATGCACAGCGCCGCGAGCGGATTGCGGAAGCTCAGCAGGCACATGACGAACACGGCGCCGTAGAGCAGGTACAGCATGACCGCGTCGACTTCGCGCACCTTGTCGTTGATCGCGGCGAGCACGCCGACGTTGCCGGTGGCCAGGCGCAGGTTGATCTTGTCGCTGTGGAAGGTCTCGCCCTTCTCGGTGGCGGCGTTGGCCTGCTCGGTCAGCTGCTTCATGAGGTTGACGTTGCCGCCGGCCCAGGCGCCGTTCTTCTCGCGGAAGTCCTTGACCGCCGCGACGACGCGGTCGATCGTCGTCGCGCGGTGGTCGCCGAGGAACATCATGATCGGCATCGCGCTACAGTCGTTGTTGAGCAGGCCCGAGTCGGTCTCGAAGCCCTGCGTCGCCATGCGCAGGGTGTCCGGATCGCGCGGCAGCGCGCGCCAGCGCAGGTTGCCTTCGTTCCAGCCGGCGTTGACGATCTTCGCGGCCATCGGCAGGGTCATGACCTGCTCGACGCCTTCGACGTTGCGCATGTGCCAGGCGAAGCGGTCCATGGTCTCCATGACCGGGTAGCTCGTCGTGCAGGCCGACGGCTGCGCCTCGGCGATCACGTTGAGCATGTCCACGCCGAGCGAGAACTTCTCGCTGATCAGCACGGCGTCCTTGTTGTAGCGCGCTTCGGGACGCAGCTCGGCCACGCCCTTCTCGGCGTCGCCGATCATGACCTGATGGCCGTACTGCTTGGCGAAGAACCAGATCGCGACGCCGAGCAGGATGATCACGGCCGCCGGTACCGGACGGCTGAACTTCGCGAGCAGCGCCCAGATCTTGTCGAACTGGGTCAGCTGGCGCAGGCGGTACTGGCGCTTCTTCTCGAGATTGCGCAGCTGGCAGTAGGACAGCAGCACCGGCAGCAGGATCAGGTCGGTCAGGATCGTGATCGCGACGCCGACGGTCGCGGTGATCGCGAGCTCGTAGATGATCTGTATCGGGATGATCAGGATCGTCGCGAAGCCGATGCAGCCGGCGATCAGCGCGACCGCGCCGGGCACGAGCAGCATGCGGAACGCGACGCGCGCGGCGGTCGCCGCGTCGACGCCGCGGCGCTGGCGCAGCTCCTCGACCGTGCCTTCCTCGAGCCCGCCGAAGAAGATCTCGCCGCGGAAGCGGTTGATCATCTGTTCGCCGTGACTGACCGCTATCGCAAAGATCAGGAACGGCGTCAGCATGTTCATCGGATCGATGCCGAAGCCGAGCAACCGGAGAGCGCCCAGCATCCAGAGCACGGCGACGAGCGCGCAGAACACGGTCAGGGTCGCGAGCTTTGCCGACGAGGAGTACAGGAACAGCAGCACCCAGGTGAACGCGATCGTCAGGAAGAAGAACAGGATGACCGAGCGCGCGCCGTCGCTGATGTCGCCGACCATCTTCGCGAAGCCGATGATGTGGACGCTGGTCGCGTCGTTCTCGTACTTCGCGCGGATGTCTTCGAGCTGTCCGGCGACCTTCTGGTAGTCGAGCTTGACCTGGCCCTCGCCGCCTTCGGGCACGAGCTCGGCCCAGACCATCGCGCCGCTGAAGTCCTTGGCGACGAGGCGGCCGACGATGTTGGCCTTCTCGATGTTGGCCTTGATCGTCGCGAACTGCTCGCTGGTCGCCTCGAAGCCTTCGACGTTCGGCGTGAATTCCTGCGGGATCACGTTGCCGCCGGCGAAGCCGTCCTCGACGACTTCGACGAAACGCACGTTCGGCGTGAAGATCGAGCGGATGCGTGCTTCGTCGACGTTCTCGATCGACTTCACGTCCTGCGTGATCTTCTCCATGGTCTGCATGAACGGCTGGTTGAACATGTCGCCGTTCTTCGCCATGACCGCGATCAGGATGCGGTTGGCGCCGCCGAACTCCTTCTCGTAGTCGAGGAAGGTCTGCATGTACTCGTGCGCGAGCGGGATCTGCTTCTTGAAGCCCGCGTCGACGCGCAGCTGCGAAGCGAACCAGCCCATCGCGACGGTGACCAGCGCGAACAGCGCGAGCACGACCACGCGATTGCCGAACACGACCCGCTCGGCGAAGCGGTGGAATGCGCTGGGATTGTCTACCGCCTTGATCGAACCCGCCATGTCGTCCCCTCGTGCCTTGCGGTCGGCCGCGCACGTGACGCGGCGGCCGGAATTGCTGGAATGTCGCTGTCTGCGCGCCTCAGCGCGGCTGGTAGCGCGCGACGCCGTTCTCGCCGGCGACGAGGAACGCGCCGCCGCCCTCGATCGGCAGCACGGCGGCCAGCGCGCCGGCCGGATCGATCGCGCCGGCGCGCAGCGGCTCGTTGGCCGCGCGGCGCACGAGCACGAGGCCGTTCGCAC
>NZ_JANFVR010000245.1 GCF_024609805.1 Tahibacter caeni
ACCGGCGCCGGCGCCACGGGCGCGACCGGCGCCACGGGCAGCACCGGCGCTACCGGTGCGACGGGCGCCACGGGTGCCGCCGGCGTCGCGAAATACCAGGTGCGCATCAACGGCACCGTGAGCACCGCGCTCGCGCGGCCGCTGTATCCGATCGGCGTCGACGGTTCGCTGAACCAGAGCGTCACCTTCATCACGCCGCAGTCCTACCGCATCGCGCTGCAGAGCGACGGTAGCGTGCTCGGCAACACGTCGGTCGGTTTCGACGGACCCAACTGCACCGGCAACGTGCTGCTGAACACCGTCAATTATCCGGCGGGCACGGTGGTTTCCGGCGGCACGGGCAAGCCGCTCTGGTACGTGCCGCTGACCGGCGCGACGGTCGTCACCAATCCGACGCGTCAGAGCCAGGACACCGGCACGGTCTGCAACAACACGCCGTTTGCCCTGACCGGGACCTACTACCACGCGGTAGCCAACAGCGCGGCAGTGACCGGTGTCGGCCTGCCCAACGGCCAGCCGGTGACGGTGACGATCGAATACGTACCCTGATCCGGTCCGCAGCGGCCGCAGCGCCTGGGAATCCGCGGATCCATCGATGCCGGGTTCCCGCTGCTGCGGCGACGGCGATCCGAGGCGATGACAAGACGCACGCCGTGCCGGCCTTGGCAGGCTCATGCCGCCCGTCGCCGCGCGCGTGAGCCGCGTCGCGGGCAGCGTGTCGGGCCGTTCTTGGGATTTGCGCGACGCCGCTGCGTAACAACGCTCCGAGTTCCCCGTGCCCGGAGTGGTCATGTCGTACCGATTCTTTCTCGCCACGCGCTGCCGATTGCTGGTCTGCGCCCTGCTGTCCGGCGCGGCCGGAGCATCCGGCGCGATCGAGCGCATCAGCGTCGCCACCGGCGGCGGCGAAGCCAATTCGCAGAGCCGCTATCCGGCGATCTCGGCCGACGGCCGCTATGTCACTTTCCTCAGCGACGCGACCAACCTCGTCGCCGGCGACACGAACGCCGCGGCCGACGTGTTCCTGCGCGACCGCCTGCTCGGCACGACGACGCGGATCAGCAACAAGGCCGACGGCTCGCAGGCCGACGCCGGCAGTCTCGCCGCGTCGATCTCCGGCAGCGGTGCGCGCGTGGTGTTCACCTCGTACGCGAAGCTCGTTCCCGGCGCGGGCTTTCTGAACTGCTACCTGCGCGATCTCGCGGCGAACACGGTGCAGATCGTCGACCGCATGCCCGACGGCAGTCCCGGCGTGACCTGCGCCTCGCCGGTCATCGACGTGGCCGGCTCACGCATTGCCTACGTGTCCAGCGACGCGCTCGTCGCGGCCGACACGAACGGACGCCCCGACGTCTACGTGCGCGACCTCGCCGCGGGCACGCAGCGCCGCGTCAGCATCGGCCCGGGCGGCGCCGAGGCCAATCTCGGCAGCAGCGACCCGCGCATTTCCGGCGACGGCAGCCGCGTGCTGTTCGCCTCCACGGCGAGCAACCTAGTCGCCGGCGACACCAACGCAAAGCCCGACGTGTTCCTGGCCGCGAGCGATGCGAGCCTGCCGCTGACGCGCGTCGACGTCGGCGCCGGCAACGTCCAGGCCAACGATGGCGCGAGCTATGCCGCGGCGTTCAACGCGAACGGCTCGCTGCTCGCGTTCTCGAGCAAGGCCGACACCTTGCCGGACTGGAGCGAATTCGCCGAGAGCACCTTGTACCTGCGCATCCCGGGCAGCGACGCGACGATCGCGCTGAGCATTCCCGACGGCGGACTGCCGCGCGAGGGCTTCAACGAAGAGCCGGATTTCGACTACAGCGGCCGCTGGCTCGTGTTCGCGTCGACCGACCGGCTCTACGCCGGCGCCGAACCGGGCGGCGTCTACGTGATCGACCTCGTGCGCGGCCTGGTCGCGCAGGTCAGCGTCGGCGGCAACTCCGGCAACGTGCATCAGCCGCGGCTCAGCGCCGACGGCACCGGCGTGGTCTGGTATTCGTATTCGAACCAGCAGGTGCCCAACGACACGAACGGCACCTGGGACGTGTTCTACGGCGACAACCCGCTCTGGGAAGAGACGCCGATCTTCGCCGACGGCTTCGAGTAGCGCGCCGCAGCGCCGCACGCCGTGCCGTGACGGCGTGCGGGCCGCGCCTCTACCATGCGCGCACGTCCCTGCGGAGTGCGCCATGCCCCGGAACCCGAGCCTGCTGCGCGAACGCGCCCATCCCGGCCACGAGAAGGTCACGACGGTCGAGCTGTTCTTCGATCTGGTGTTCGTCTTCGCGGTCACCCAGCTGTCGCATTCGCTGCTCGACGACTTCACGCCGCTCGGCGCGCTGCAGGTGCTGCTGCTGACGCTCGGCGTCTGGTGGATCTGGATCTTCACGTCCTGGGTCACCAACTGGCTCGATCCGGAACGGATCCCGACGCGATTGCTGCTGCTCGTGCTGATGCTGGCCGGGCTGATCCTGTCGGCCTCGATTCCCGAAGCGTTCGGCGCGCGCGCCGTGAGCTTCGCCTGCGCCTACGTGTTCATGCAGGTCGGGCGCACCGCGTACTTCCTCTGGGCCGTGGCCGGCCATCCGGCCATGGTCGCGAACTTCCGGCGCATCCTGGCCTGGCTGCTGCTGTCGGCGGTGTTCTGGCTGGCCGGCGCGTTCGTCGAGTCCTGGCGGCTGCCGTTGTGGATGCTCGCGCTGGCGATCGAATTCGTCTCGCCGTCGCTGGGCTTCTTCGTGCCGGGACTCGGCCGCTCGCGCACGAGCGACTGGGACGTGGCCGGCGGCCACCTGTCGGAACGCTGCGGCCTGTTCGTGATCATCGCGCTCGGCGAATCGATACTCGTGACCGGCGCGACGTTCGCGAAGCTCGAATGGACCGCGCCGACGATCGCCGCGTTCGCCGTCGCCTTCGTCGGCAGCGTCGCGATGTGGTGGATCTACTTCGACGCGGCCGCCGACCGCGGCGCCGAACGCATCGTCGAATCCGACGATCCGGGCCGGCTCGCGCGCGTGACCTATACCTACCTGCACCTGGCCATCGTCGCCGGCATCATCGTCTCGGCCGTCGGCGACGAGTTCGTGCTCGCGCATCCGCTCGGCCACAGCTCGCCGGCGACCGCCGTCGCCGTGCTTGGCGGCAGCGCGCTGTACCTGCTTGGCAACGGCCTGTTCAAGCACAGCATCGTCAAGGTTTTCCCGCACTCGCACGTCGCCGCGCTCGTGCTGATCGCGGTCGCCGCGGCCTGCTCGCACTGGCTGCCGCCGCTGGCCGTCGCCGGCATCAGCGCCGGCGCCATGCTCGTCGCGGCGTTCTGGGACGCGCGCCGTCTGCGGCAGCCGCTGCCCGGGGCCGGGCCGGCCTCTTCGCATTCGGCTTGACCGTCCGCGACGCGAAGCGGCCGTGGCGCCGCAGCCGCTTCCGTCGCAAGGAAATGCGGCGCGGCAGGCGCGCCGAAGCGGAACGAAAGGGCGGCATCGCTGCCGCCCTTTCGTTCCGCCCGTCACGGCCGCGCCGTCAATGCCCGCCGCGCGCCGGCGGCGGCAGTGCGCCGTTCGCCGCTTCGTCGGTGCGGTCGCCGAGCACGCGGCGGATCGCGACGTAGAAGATCGGCACGAACAGCAGGCCGAGGAAGGTCGCGAAGATCATGCCGCCGATGACGCCGGTGCCGATCGCATGGCGCGCGTTGGCGCCGGCGCCCGAGGAGATCGCCAGCGGCAGCACGCCGAGGATGAACGCGAACGAGGTCATCAGGATCGGCCGCATGCGCAGGCGGCCGGCTTCGAGCACGGCTTCGCGCAGCGGCTTGCCGTGGCGCTGCGCCTCGACCGCGAACTCGATGATCAGGATCGCGTTCTTGGCCGCCAGGCCGATGATCGTGATCAGGCCGATCTTGAAGTAGACGTCGTCGGGCAGGCCGCGCGCGAGCGAGAACAGCACCGCGCCGAGCACGCCGAGCGGCACGATCAGCATGACCGACACCGGGATCGACCAGCTCTCGTACAGCGCCGCGAGGCAGAGGAACACGACGAGGATGGACAGGCCGAACAGCAGCGGCGCCTGGTTGCCCGAGACGATTTCCTGCAGCGACTGGCCGGCCCAGTCGAAGCCGAAGCCCTGCGGCAGCTCCTTCGTGATGATGTCCTGCATGGCCTTCATCGCGTCGCCGGAACTGCGTCCCGGCACCGGCGAACCGACGATCTCGATCGCCGAATAGCCGTTGAAGCGCACGAGCGCCGGCGGGCCCATGATCCACCGCGAGTTCACGACGCTCGACAGCGGGATCATGTTCGGCGTGCCGTTCGCGTTGGACGAGGGCAGGGAGCTCGGCAGGAAGAAGCGGCTGAACGCCTCGGGGCTCATGCGGAACGGCGCGTCGGCCTGCAGCACCACGCGCAGCACGCGGCCTTCGTAGAAGAAGTCGTTCGCGTAGACCGGTGCGAGCATGAGCTGGATCGCGCTGAACACGTCGGAGACGTTGAGGCCCATCGACTGCGCCTGCACGCGGTCGACGTCGATCTTGAGCTGCGGCGAATCCTGCAGGCCGTTCGGACGCACGCCCTGCAGGATGTCCTTCTGCGCCGCGGCCTTGCCGAGCACGATGTTCTGCGCGTTGACGAGGGCCTCGTGGCCGGCGCCTCTGCGGTCCTGCAGGTACATGTCGAAGCCGCCGAACGCGCCGAGGCCCTGGATCGTCGGCAGGTTGACGACGAAGGCCTGGGCGTCCTTGAGGCCCATGAACAGCGCGCCGTTGGCCTGCTGGATGAAGGTCATCGCATCGGTCTTGCGCTCGTCCCAGGGCTTCAGGCGGATGAAGGCCATGCCGACGTTGTCGGCCTGGCCGATGAAGCTGAAGCCGCTGACCTGCAGCACCGCCTCGACCGCCTCGTTCTTGGACAGGATGTCGCTGACCTGTTCCATGGCCTTGGTCGTACGCTGCAGGGACGCGCCGGCCGGCAGCTGCACGATGGCCAGGGTATAGCCCTGGTCCTCTTCCGGCACGAAGCTGCCCGGCATGCGCGTGAACACGACGCCGCAGAGCACGACGATGACGCCGAACAGGATCATCCAGCGCCCGGGCCGCTTGACCGCGCCGGCGGTCTGCCGCGAATAGGTGCCGAGCACGCGCTCGAACGTGCGGTTGAACCAGCGGAAGAAGCGGTTCGGCTCCGGATGGGTGGGCTTGAGCATGGTCGCGCAGAGCGCCGGCGTGAACGACAGCGCGAGCAGCGCCGAGAAGCCCATCGACACGGCGATCGTCAGCGCGAACTGGCGATAGATCGCGCCGACGCTGCCGCCCTGCATCGCGCTCGGAATGAACACCGCGGCGAGCACGACCGTGATCGCCACGACCGCGCCGGTGATCTGCGTCATCGCCTTGCGCGTGGCTTCCTTCGGCTCGATGTGTTCCTCGCTCATGATGCGTTCGACGTTCTCGATCACGACGATCGCGTCGTCCACGACGATGCCGATCGCGAGCACCATCGCGAACAGCGACAGCTGGTTGATCGTGAAGCCGATGACGTACATGCCGAGGAAGGTGCCGGCCAGCGCGACCGGGATGACCAGGGTCGGAATGATCGTCGCGCGCAGGTTCTGCAGGAACACGAGCATGACGACGAAGACCAGCACGACGGCGATGGCGAGCGTTTCGACGACCTCGAGTATCGACATGCGCACGAAGGTCGTGCTGTCGTACGGCGTGAACCACGACACGCCGGCCGGGAAGCTGGCCTGCAGTTCGTTCATGCGCGCCTTGACCGCTTCGGCCACCTGCAGCGCGTTGGCGCCGGGCAGCAGTTGCACGGCGAAGCCGGCGATCGCGTTCTTGCCGTAGTAGGTCGCGCGGCCGTACGAGAACGGGCCGAGCTCGACGCGGCCGACGTCCCTGATCTTGACCGTCGTGCCGTCGGCGGCCGTGCGCAGCACGATGTTCTCGAACTGCTCGGGCGTCGTGAAGCGGCCTTCGGCCATGACGCTCGCGGAAATGCCCTGCTGGTCGACGGTCGGCGTGGAGCCGATCGCGCCGGAGGCGAACTGCACGTTCTGGCCGCGGATCGCCGTCAGTACGGCGTTCGGCGCCAGGCCGTAGCCCTGCAGCTTGTCCGGATCGAGCCAGATGCGCATGGCGTATTCGGAGCCGAACTGGGTCACGCTGCCGACGCCGGCGATGCGCTGGATCTGGTCGAGGATGCGCGAGGAGATGATGTTGTTCAGCGCATAGGAGTCCTGCTGGCCGTCGTCGGACTTCAATGCGGCGACCATCAGAAAGCCGGCGTTGGCCTTGGCCACGACGACGCCCTGCTGGGTCACTTCCGACGGCAGGCGCGGCAGCGCCAGCGAGACGCGGTTCTGCGTCTGCACCTGGGCGATGTCCGGATCGGTGCCGCTGTTGAAGGTCAAGGTGATCGAGGCGTTGCCGCTCGCGTTCGACGTCGAGCTGAAGTACAGCAGGTTGTCGATGCCGTTGAGCTGCTGCTCGATGACCTGGGTCACGGTCTTCTCGACCGTGTCGGCGCTCGCGCCGGCGTAGTTCGCGCTGATCACGACCTGCGGCGGCGCGATCTGCGGGTACGACTCGATGCCGAGCTCGAACGTCGCCAGCACGCCGCCGAGGGTGATCAGGATCGCGATCACCCAGGCGAAGATCGGCCTTTCGATGAAGAATTGGGGCACGGTGCGTTCTCCTTACGCCTTGGGCGCCGCGGCGGGCGCCGCGCTCTGCGCCTTGTCCAGCTGTTCCTGCGGCACGGCCTTGGCCGGCTTGTCCGGCTGCACCTTCTGCAGGCCCGAGACGATGATCTGGTCGCCGTCGGCGACGCCGCTCTTGACGACCCAGTCGGCGCCGCGCAGCTCGCCGAGTTCGACGTGCTTGACCTGCACCTTCGTGTCGGCGCCGACGACGAGCACGTAGGCGCCCTTCGGATCGCGCTGGATCGCCTTCTGCGGCACGAGGAAGGCCTGTTCGAGTTCGCCCTGGACCAGGCGCAGCTTCACGAACATGCCCGGCAGCAGGCTGTGTTCGGCATTCCGGAACGTCGCGCGCAGCGACACCGAACCGGTGGTCGGATCGACCGCGAGGTCGGCGAAGCTCAGGGTGCCGGTCTGGCCGTACGCGCTGCCGTCGGGCTGGAACAGCTGCACTTCGACCTGGTCCGGCGCGGCGAGCTTGAGCTTGCCCTCGGCCTGGGCCTTGCGCAGCTGCGCGACCTCGGCGGCGGACTGGCTGAAGTCGACGTAGATCGGGTCGATCTGCTCGACGACGGTCAGCGGCGTGACTTCGCCCTGGCCGACCAGCGCGCCCTCGGTCACGAGCGCGCGGCCGGCGCGGCCGGCGATCGGCGCGGTGACCGCGGCATAGCCGAGGTTCAGCCGCGCGGCCTCGACGTCGGCCTGGGCCTGGCGCACCGCGGC
>NZ_JANFVR010000246.1 GCF_024609805.1 Tahibacter caeni
AGCTCGGCGCAGAGCGCCCGCGCCGTCGCGAGCACGAGCCCGGGGCGCACGCCGCGCGCCTGCGCGGCCTCGTTCGCATGGACGACGACGGGCCGCTGGCGCGGCCCTTCGTAGAGCGCGCAGGGCCGTTCGCCCGAGGCCTCGTCCGCGAACACGGCATGCAGCGGCAGCGCAGGAAATTGGAAGCAGGCCCAGAGCACGGTGTCGGGGGTCGGCGATGCGATGGGAGCGGAGGAGGAGAGAGCGATGTCGGGCGGACGGTGCGACGGCGCTGGCGCAGAAGCTGCGACAGGCGGCGCCGCGGAAACGCCGCCACTGCGGCGATGCGGTGCGGCGATGCCGCCATGCCGATCGGCCGCGGCGTACGCCGCGGCGACGATCGGCGGCGCTGTGGCCGTGTCCGTGGAATGTGCGGCGGGTCGGTCGCCCGTGACGGCGCCGGAACCGTCGCCGCTCGCACGCCATCGGTCGGCCGGAGGTGTGGACGCGACGGCGTGATGCGCGAGGCCGAGGCTTGGAAGGGCGCGAGAGACCGGTGAGAAGCCGGCGTCGTCAGTCTGCGCCGTCGCCATCGTGGCTTTGCGGATACCGGATCGACTGCCGCCGTCGTCGCCCGTTTCAATCGCGGGCAGGGGCGAGCGACTGCAAGCGACCGCTGACGCGCCGCACGCGTCAGGGGCGGCGGTGCGTCGGGTCAGATCTGTCACGGCTGCCGTTGCCGCTGCCGGAATGCGCCGATCGTGCGCGGCGGATGCGGTCATGGCGTTCTCCTGACGTCGGCGGGAGCGCGCTCCGCGCGCGCCGTACGCCGTCGACTGCCGGCGACAGCGCCGTCGCGCGCGGAGGGCTACCGGGTGCTGCGGATTCGCAGCACGTTCGTTGCGCCGGCCCGTGTCGCCGGATCGGACCGGTGCCGCGCGGACGCGCGGTTCAGCCGTTCCATCGCAAGCGCGTGTCGCGGCGCGTGTCCAGGCCGCCGCGGCATTTGAGCACCTCGATCTGCGTGGTCTCGCTGTCATTGGCGACGAGCAGGCGCAGGCCCGACGGGCTCGGGTTCTGCGCGGCCGCCGCGGGACGGAACACGAAGCCCAGGGTCGCACCGGTTTCCGCGGCGAGCTGCAGCCGGCGCAGCTGGGCATAGTCGGCCTTGTGCAGCCAGCACAGCACGGCGCCGCAGCCGCCGGAGCGCAGACATTGCTCGGCGCTCCAGCTGCTGTCGGCCGTATCGGCCTGGATGTGCGTGACGAAGTTCAGGTCCACACCCTGGGCCTGCAGTGCCGGCGCGTAGGGTATGTACGGCGGCGCGACGAAGACGACGCGCCGGCGCCGTCGGGTCAGCTCGGCCAGGGCCGGCAGCAGCAGGCTCAGCTCGCCGAGGCCGTCCTGGGTCAGCAGGATTTCCGACAGCGCGCCGAACGGCCAGCCGCCGCCGGGCAGCAGGCTGTCGAGCTCCGCGCAGCCCGTGGCCTGGGTGCGCAGCATCGGTGCGGCCGTGGACGAGCGGCGCCAGATGCCGGGATGGCGCAGGACTTCGTTGAGGCCGGACGCAGAAGGGCTAGGCATGGTTATCCCTGACGAATCACGCCGACATAGAGGCCTTCGATCGCGAAGGCGTTCGTGCGCCGCGGATCGACTTCGATCGGCGCGAAATCCGGGTTTTCCGAAAGCAGCAGCAGGCGGTCGCGCTCGCGGCGCAGGCGCTTGACCGTGATCTCGTCGTCGAGCCGCGCGACGACGATGCGGCCGTCGTCCGCCGTCGGCGTGCGGTGCACGGCGATCAGGTCGCCGTCGAGGATGCCGGCGTCGCGCATCGACAGGCCGACGACGCGCAGCAGGAAATCCGCGCGTGGCCGGAACAGCGCCGCGTCGATCGCATAGCGCGCCTCGATGTTCGCGTCGGAAAGGATCGGCACGCCGGCGGCGACGCGGCCGACCAGCGGCAGTTCGCGCAAGACGGGGCGCTGATGGTCGGCCTGGCGCGGCAGGCGCAGGCCGCGATGCTGCGGCAGGCGTTCCAGCGCGCCCTTGCGCACGAGCGCCTCGACGTAGTCCTGGGCCGAGCTGTGGCTGCGCAGGTTCAGGGCGTCGGCGATGTCACGCAGGCTCGGTGCGCTGCCGTGTTCGGCGACGTACTCGGCGATATAGTCGAGCACGCGTTGCTGGTTGGCGGTCAGGGCGGGGTCGGGGCGCATGCGTACGAATGTACGTATCCGGCCGGCCCGGCGCAAGTGGCTGCGGCCTGCCCGCGATTTGCCGGGCCGCCGTCCGCGCAGCGATGCGGCCCTGCCGGCAAGGCGGCAGCGCCGCCCGCACCGGCAGGGCCCGGTGCGTTTCAGGCGCCGGTTGCGCGCCGCTGCGTGCCGGCCAGCAGCCGGTACAGCCCCGGCAGCACGAACAGGGTCAGCAAGGTCGAACTCAGGATGCCGCCGACGACCACGGTCGCGAGCGGCCGCTGCACTTCCGAACCCGGACCGACGTTCAGCGCCATCGGCACGAAGCCCAGCGAGGCGACCAGCGCGGTCATCAGCACCGGCCGCAACCGGCCCAGCGCGCCCTGCACGATGGCCGCGTCCAGCGCTTCGCCCTGCTCGCGCAGCTTGCGGATGAAGGCGACCATGACCATGCCGTTGAGCACGGCCACGCCCGACAGGGCGATGAAGCCGACGCCGGCGGAGATCGACAGCGGAATGCCGCGCAGCCACAGCGCGAGCACGCCGCCGGTCAGCGCCAGCGGCACGCCGCTGAAGATCGCGAGCGCATCGCGCGCCGAGCCGGTCGCGGCGACCAGCAGCCCGACGATCAGCAGCAGGGTCAGCGGCACGACGACGGCCAGACGCCGGCTCGCGGCGATCAGCTGCTCGAACGTACCGCCGTAGCCGATCCAGTAGCCGCTGGGCAGGGGCACGCGCGCGGCGACGGCCTCGCGCAGCTCGGCGACGAAGCTGCCGAGATCGCGGCCGCGCACGTTCGCGGTCACGACGATGCGGCGCTTGCCGTTCTCGCGATTGACCTGGTTGGGCCCCTGCGCGTAGTCGATGCGCGCGAGCTCGCGCAGCGGCACGGTGCGCGGCGTCGCCGCGAGGCCGCGGCCGCCGCCGGTTTCGTCGAGATCCGCATGACTGTGCGCATTCGCGTCCAGAGGCACGGGCAGGTCGGCCAGGCGCGCCGGATCGCTGCGCAGCGCCTCGGGCAGGCGTACGACCAGGTCGAAGCGGCGGTCGCCTTCGAACAACTGGCCGGCGACCTTGCCGCCGACGGCCGTACTGATGACCTGCTGCACGGCGACCGGATTCAGGCCGTAGCGCACGAGGCCGGCCGCATCGGGCGTGATGGTCAGCAGCGGCAGGCCGGTGGCCTGTTCGAGCTTGACGTCGGCCGCGCCGGCGACCGTGCGCGTGACCGCCTCGATGCGCCGGCCGACCTCCACGAGCGTGTCGAGGTCGTCACCGTAGAGCTTGACCGCGACGTCGGCGCGCACGCCCGAGATCAGCTCGTTCATGCGCATCTGCACGGGCTGGGTGAACTCGTAGTTGTTGCCGGGCAGCTGGGTGACGGCCCGTTCGATCTCGGCCACGAGCGCGGCCTTGGGCTTGCGCGGATCGGGCCAGTCGCGGCGCGGCTTGAGCATGATGAAGGTGTCGGCCACCGACGGCGGCATCGGATCGGTCGCGACCTCGGCCGTGCCGAGCTTGCCGAACACGCGCTCGACCTCGGGAAACTGCGTGATGCGCGCTTCCAGGGTGGACTGCATGGTCACGGCCTGGCTCAGGCTCGTGCCGGGGATGCGCAGCGCATGCAGCGCGATGTCGCCTTCGTCGAGGCCCGGTATGAATTCCGAGCCCAGGCGCAGCGCGAGCACGCCGCTGCCGGCGACCAGCGCGAGCGCGGCGAGCGCGACCGGCACGCGCAGCCGCAGCGACCAGTCCAATGCCGGCGCATACCAGCGGCGCAGCACGGCGACCGCGCGGCTGTCGTGCGCGCGCACGCGGCCGCCGAGGAACGCCGCGACGGCGGCCGGCACAAAGCTCAGGGACAGCAGCATGGCCGCGCTCAGCGCGATGACGACGGTCAGCGCCATCGGATGGAACAGCTTGCCTTCGATGCCGGTCAGCGCGAACACCGGCAGGTAGACCGCGGTGATGATGCCCAGGCCGAACAGGCTCGGACGGATGACTTCGGCGCTGGCCTGCGCCGTCAGTGCATGGCGCTCGGCGGCCGTCAATGTGCGGCCGAGCTCCTGCTGGCGTTCGCCGAAGCGGCGCAGGCAGTTCTCGATGATGATGACGGCGCCGTCGACGATGAGGCCGAAGTCCAGCGCGCCGAGGCTCATGAGATTTCCCGACACGCCGCCGCGCACCATGCCGGTGAAGGTCATCAGCATCGCGATCGGAATGACCGCGGCGGTGATCAGCGCCGCGCGCAGATTGCCCAGCAGCACGAACAGCACGACGATGACGAGCAGGGCGCCTTCGAGCAGGTTCGTGCGCACGGTCGCGATCGTGCGGTCTACGAGGCTCGTGCGGTCGTAGACCGGGTTGACGACGACGCCGGCCGGCAGGCTCGCCGCGATGTCCTCGAGCCTGGCCGCGACGGCCTGGGCCACGCGGCGGCTGTTCTCGCCGACGAGCATGAACACGGTGCCGAGCACGACCTCGCTGCCGTTCTGCGTCGCCGCGCCGGTGCGCAGCTCCTGGCCTTCGCCGACGTCGGCCAGATCCTGCAGGCGCAGCGGCACGCCGTCGCGGCGGTCGAGCACGATGCGGCGCAGCGCGTCGAGATCGGCGATCTGCCCCGGCACGCGCACGAGGTACTGCTGGCCGTTGCGTTCGATGTAGCCGGCGCCGAGGTTCTGGTTGTTCGCGGCGACCGCGTCGAGCACCTGCTGCAGGGGCAGGCCGTAGGCGACCAGCTTGGCCGGATCCGGCGTGATGTGGATCTGCCGTGCATAGCCGCCGATCGTGTTGACCTCGGTCACGCCGGGCACGTTGCGCAGCTGCGGCCGCACGACCCAGTCCTGCACGGTGCGCAGGTCGGTCGGCGTCCACGGCTGGCCGTCGGGCCGGCGCGCGCCGGGCAGGCTGTCGACGGTATACATGTAAATCTCGCCGAGTCCCGTCGCGACCGGGCCGAGTTCGGGCTCCAGCCCGGCCGGCAGCTGTGCGCGCGCCTGCTGCAGGCGTTCAGCGACCTGCTGGCGTGCGAAATAGATGTCGGTGCCGTCCTTGAACACGACGGTGATCTGGGACAGGCCGTAGCGCGACAGCGAGCGCGTGTAGTCCAGCTTCGGCAGGCCGGCCAGGGCCGTCTCGAGCGGAAACGTCACGCGCTGTTCGGCTTCCAGCGGCGAATAGCCCGGCGCTTCGGTGTTGATCTGCACTTGCACGTTGGTGATGTCAGGCGTCGCGTCGATCGGCAGCTGGCCGTAGCTCCAGACGCCGAGCGCGGCCAGCGCCAGGGTCGCCAGCAGCATGAGCCAGCGCCGGCGCACGGCGAGGCCGAGCAGGCGTTCGAGCAGGCCCGCGGGTTCAGTGGTCATGGCCGGCACCCGATTTTTCGATGTCGGCCTTGATCAGGTAGCTCTGCGCGACGACGACGTCGTCGCCGGCCTGGAGCCCTTCCAGCACTTCGACGTTGAGCGCGTCGCGCCGGCCGAGCTTCAGCGGGCGTACTTCGTAGACGTCGCCGACGCGCACGAACACGACGTCCCAGTCGCGGAATTTCTGCAGCGCCGCGAGCGGCACGAGCAGCGCCACCGGCTCCACCGAGACGGTCACGCGCGCGCGCACGGCGGCGCCCGGACGCCAGCGGCCGTCGGCGTTGTCGATGCGCGCGCGGGCCACCGTGCTCTGGCTCGCCGTCGCGGTGCCCGGCAGCACGCGGTCCAGAGTCGTCGTCGCGCGCGCGTCGTCGGTCAGGCGCATGACTTCCACCGGCAGGCCCGGCACGATGTGGCCCGCATCGGCGCCGAACAGATGCAGATCGACCCAGAGCCTGGACAGGTCGGCGACCTCGAACAGCGGCGATTCGCCGGCGAGGTCGCCGGCCGCGGCATTGCGCGCGAGCACCGTGCCGGCGAACGGCGCCGTGACGGAATAATTGGACAAACTCACATTGCTCTCGACCACGGCCAGCACCTGGCCCGCGCGGACCGCGTCGCCGACGCTCGCGCGCACTTCGCGCACCGGGCCGGCGAAGCGCGCGACGATGCGCGCGTGGCGGCCTTCGACCGGCGTGACCAGGCCCTGCACCTCGTGCTCGTCGCGGATCGAGCCGGCAGCGGCCGGCGCCGTGGCGATGCCGGCTTCCTGCGCGATGGCCGCGGCGATCGTGGTGCGGCCTTCGTAGCTCGGATAGTCCCAGCGCAGGGTCTTGCCTTCGACGGTCGCATCGACGCGCACGTCGAAGGAATGCGGCTCGGCGACTTCGGCGCTGCCGACGAGCGAATCGCCGCGCACGCTGAATTCATGCGTTTCGCTGCGTCCGCCGAGACGCTGCAGGGTCACGCGCAGCGGGCCCTGCGGCGGCAGCGGCTTGCCGTCGCGGTAGAACCAGGCCTGGAAGCGCGGCGGCGTGCCGGCCTCGGCGATCGCGAGCTCGACCGCATAGCCGTCGCGCTCGAGCAGACGGCCGCCGTGAGCGCCGCGGGCCGCTTCGCCGGCGGCGTGTCCGCCGGCTTCGGCGGGTTCGTGAGCCGGCGCCGGCGCATCGCCGCGGCCGCCGCAGCCGCCGAGCAGCAGCGCCGCGGCGGCGATCAGATTGGGCACAAAGGATTTCATGACGGGTCGTCCTGGGCGGCGCGGGTCGCGGCCGCATCGGTGAAGGGTTGGGCGGTCAGGCGCTGCAGCTCGATCAGCAGGCGCTGCGCCTGCAGGGTCAGTTCGAGCTCGCGGCGTCGCGCCGCCGTCGTTTCTGCCTGCAGCTGGGCCCATTCGAGATAGCTCAGCGCGCCGGCGCGGTAGGCCTGTTCGGCCGCGCGTTCGGCCGCCAGCAGGCGCGGCAGCAATTCGTCGCGCAGCTGCACGGCTTCGGCGACGTCACCGGCCAGCCGCGCTTGCGCTTCGGACAGGGTCGCGTAGAGACCGAGCTCGCCCGATTCGCGTTCGAGCTCCAGTGCGGCGAGCTCGGCCCGGGCCGAGCGCCGGCCGGGTTCGGCACGCGCGGTTGCGCCGAGCGGCAGCGATACGCCGCCGAGCAGGCCCCAGTCGCCGCCGGGCAGCCGGCGTACGCCGACCGACCAGCTCAGGTCGGCCGCGGTTTCGCTCTGCGCGAGCTGCAGGCGCGCCTCGCGCACGCGGCGCTCGTCGGCGAAACGCGCGAGGTCCGGCGTGGAGTCGAGCAGGGCCGCGATCGCGGCGAAGTCGGGCACGGCCGGCAGGCTCGGCGCCTGCACGCTCGGCGG
>NZ_JANFVR010000247.1 GCF_024609805.1 Tahibacter caeni
CGCCGCCGCGGCCGGACCGCGGCGAGCGTCCGGTCGAGGCGCCCGCCGCATCCAGCGGCGACGCTGAAGGCATCGTCGCGACGCCGAGCCTCTACAACGCCGACGGCAGCCTGCGTCTGGCGCCGGCGGCGCCGGCCGAGGAGCCGGCGCATCCGATCGAGCGCGGCAAGCTCGCCGCGCAGGAGATGCTGCAGCGCGGCCACAATATCGTGCGCTGCAAGCGCACGCGCTTCGCCGAGGCGTATACGCCCGACGAAAGTCTCGGCGAAAAAGCCGCGCGCAAGTACGGCGCCTATGTCGGCCTGTACAACCCGGCGGTCGCCCAGGAAGCGGCGCGGCGCAAGGCTGACGCGCGCGCCGACTGCGACGAGGAATGACGCGCGCGTTCGCGCCTCAGCACTCGATCACGTTGACCGCGAGGCCGCCGCGGCTGGTTTCCTTGTACTTGTCCTGCATGTCCTTGCCGGTGTCGCGCATGGTCTTGATGACCTTGTCCAGCGACACGCGGTGCTTGCCGTCGCCGCGCAGGGCCAGGCGCGAGGCATTGATCGCCTTGACCGCGCCCATCGCGTTGCGCTCGATGCACGGGATCTGCACGAGGCCGCCGATCGGATCGCAGGTCAGCCCGAGGTTGTGCTCCATGCCGATCTCGGCCGCGTTCTCGACCTGATAGATCGTGCCGCCGAGCGCGGCCGTCAGGCCGCCGGCGGCCATCGAGCAGGCCACGCCGACCTCGCCCTGGCAGCCGACTTCGGCGCCCGAGATCGACGCGTTTTCCTTGTACAGGATGCCGATCGCGCCGGCGGTCAGCAGGAAATCGAAGATGCGGTCCTCGTTAGCACCGGAGCAGAAGCGATCGAAGTAGTGCAGCACGGCCGGAATGATGCCGGCAGCGCCGTTGGTCGGCGCGGTCACGACGCGGCCGCCGGCGGCGTTCTCCTCGTTGACGGCAAGCGCGTAGAGGTTGACCCAGTCGAGAATGGTCAGCGGATCCTTCAGCGCGGCTTCGGGCCGCGCGAGCAGCTCGGCCTGCATCGTCGGCGCGCGGCGCGCGACCTTGAGCCCGCCCGGCAGCACGCCGGCCTCGCGCACGCCGCGCGCGACGCAGCCTTGCATGGCCTTCCAGATCGCGAGCAGGCCGCTGCGGATCTCCGCTTCGCCGCGCCAGACCTTCTCGTTGGCGAGCATGACCTGGCCGATGCTCAGGCCGGCTTCCTCGCATTGGCGCAGCAGCTCGTCGCCGCTGTGGAACGGATACGGCAGCGACGTCGTGTCGGGCACGATGCGGTCCTCTGCGGCCTCGTCGTGGTTGACGACGAAGCCGCCGCCGACCGAGTAGTAGTCGCGCGTCGCGAGCACTTCGTCGTTGTCGCCGTAGGCGGTGAAGCGCATGCCGTTGGAGTGGTAGGGCAGCTTCTGCCGCTTGTTGAAAATCAGGTCACGCTTTTCATCGAAATCGATGTCGCGGCGGCCGAGCAGGCGCAGGCGCTTTTCGCCGCGGATGCGCTCGAGCTTGCTCCCGATGATGTCGGGATCGATGCGGTCGGGCCATTCGCCCTCGAAGCCGCAGAGCACGGCCTTGTCGGTGCCGTGGCCGCGGCCCGTGTGCGCGAGCGAGCCGAACAGCTCGCCGCGGATGCGCGCGACGCGGTCGAGCAGGCCGCGTTCGTCCAGCCAGTGGCTGACGAAGCGCGCCGCTGCGCGCATCGGTCCCACCGTATGCGAGGACGAAGGGCCTATGCCGATCTTGAAGATGTCGAACACGCTGACGGCCATGGAACCGGTTTCCGACGGGCTGGGTTGATTATTCTATCCGGCTCCGAAGCTACCGGCCTCATGACGATGCGACTTGTCCTGTTTCAGCGCGACGACTGCCATCTCTGCGATCTGGCGCTGGACGTGCTGGCGCAGGCGCGCGCGCCGGATTTCGCGAGCGTGTTCATCGACGACGACAACGGCCTGGAAGCGCTGTACGGCGAGCGCGTGCCGGTGCTGCGCGACGACGACCGCCAGCGCGAGCTGGACTGGCCGTTCGACGCGGCGCGCGTGACGGCCTGGCTGGCCGGGCGCTGAGCTCCGGTCCGCTACGTCAGTCCGGCACGAACGCGGCGCCGCGGAACACGCGGCGCGGATTGCCGCGATCGACGCCGTAGTGGGCCTGCCGGCGCTGCGCTCGCTGGGCGCCGGTGCGAGCGTCAGCCTGCTCCTGCAGGCGCTGGCCGATCAGCGCGATCGCGAGACGGCGATTGGCATGCTGGCTGCGGCCGCTCTGCACCTTTACGCTGATGCCGCTGGCCACGTGCGTCGCGCGCACCGCGCTGGCGGTGGTGTTGACGTGCTGGCCGCCGGGACCGGACGCGCGCAGGGTCTCGAAGCGGATTTCCGATTGGAGGGCCGGCGGCGGCGGCGCGAAGCAGCGCCCGCCGAAGAACCAGTTCTTGCGCCGGTGCTGCGGCCGCAGCGGGCTCGCGCAGATCCGCAGCAAGCTGCCGCTCCAGCGCTCGGCGAGCTCGGCGGCGGCAGCACCGTTCAGCGCGAGCAGCAGCGACTGCCAGGTGCCGGCGATCTCTCCGGCCTGGGATTCGACGATCTCGACTGCCACGCCGGCCGCTTCGGCTTCCTGCTGCAGGCGCTGCGCGGCCTTGGTCACGGCCAGAGCGCATTCGTTCGGTCCCTGGGCGGCGGTGAGCTGCAGCAGCATGTCCTGACTCTCAGGTCTTCTCGCCGGCTCAGCGCGCCGGGCTGCGGCGCAGCCGCGCGAGGATTTCCTCGCGCGCCTCGCGCAGTATCGAATCGCGGTCGAGCTGCGCGACGATGTCCTGCACCACGCGCTTGGGGCCGGATTCGCCCCAGGACTTGCCGGCGACGAGATAGCGCTCGGCCGCGCGGCCGACGACTTGCGTGGCGTACCAGGCCAGCGCGCCCTGCGCGCCGGCGGTCAACAGGGTGGAAACGCCGACGCTCGCGACCTTCAGCGCCGAGGCGACGAGGTGCACGCCCCAGATCGCGCCCATCAGCGCGGCGAGCTGCGCGCAGATCGTCAGTATCAGCTGGCCGGCTTCGCGGCGCGTCAGCGGCAGGCCGTAGACCTTGCCCAGGTGCATGACCAGGGCCGCGTCCAGCGCCGCTGCGGCGAGCAGATCGGCGACCGGCACCGGATTCAGCGCGACGGCCACGCCCTTGGCGAGACAGTAGTAGCGGATGATCTTGTCCGCGACGTCGCGCCGCGCCTCGGCCACGCGCTGCGCGACCTGGTCGGACAGGCGGCCCGCGAACAGGCCGGCGTTCAGCGCCGACAGGGTCTTGCCTTCGCGCGCGCAGATCGCGAGCAGGCGCTCGCGCAGTTCGGCGACATCGGATTCGCGCGCCTCTCGCCGCTCGCGTTCGTTGCCGGCCGCGTCGACCTCGATCACGCGCAGCGGTGCCGGCTGTGCGGCGCAGGCCAGCACGTTGTCGGCCGGCAGCAGTCCGGCGGCGTGTTCGCGCAGCCGCGCGAGCAGGCGCGCGCGTTCGGCGTCGTCGTAGCGGTCGGCCTTGTTGAGCACGAGCAGCAGCGGACGCTCGGTGCGCGCGAGCGTCGCGAGCGCATCACGCTCGACCTGGGTCATGTCGCCGTCGACGACGAACAGCACGAGGTCGCTGATCTCGGCGACCTCGAACGCGAGGCGTTCGCGCGCTTCGCCGTCGAGCTCGTTGATGCCGGGCGTGTCGATCAGATGCAGGCCCGAGCCGCCGGCCTCGGTCCACTGCTGCTGCGTCGCGCGCGTCGTCGTGCCGTGCAGCACGCCGGTCTCGAACGCGGACTCGCCGAGCAGCGCGTTGCCGAGCGCGGATTTTCCGACCGAGACACGCCCGAACACGGCCAGATGCAATTCGCCGCGCGCGAGCTTGTCGAGCAGGGACTGGATGCGTGCGAATTCGTCGCCGAGCTCGCGCCGCACCGATTCGGGCACGGTCGGGTCCTCCAGCAGCCGGCGCAGCGCGTCGCTGGCCTGGTCGGCGGGCGCGACCGCACCCGCCGGCGGCGCGTCGCCGCGCCACCAGCGGGTGACCGAATCGAGCCAGCCGCCGGGAACCCTCATGCGTCTTGCGTGCGGCGGCGCCTGCGTGCCGCCGCCGCGGTCACTTGAGCACCAGGTGCGACGTCACGGCGATGTCGCCGCTGATCAGGCTCGTGTCGGCCCAGTCGCCGGTGCCGACGTCGAAGTCCAGCCGCTTGAGCGTGGCCTGCACGTCCAGGGTCGCACCGGCGTCGGCCGGCCTGAAGTCGAGCTTGAGCTGCACGGGCCGGGATTTGTCGCGGATCGTCAGCGTACCGTCGGCGATCAGCGCGCCACCGCTTTCCTTGACCGCCGTGCTGACGAAGCGGGCTTTCGGAAACTTGGCGTAGTCGAAGAATGCCGAGCCTTTGAGCTCGCCGTCGTAGTCCGCATTGCCGGTCGACGCGCTGGTCACGTCGACGTCGACGTCGAGCTTGGCGTTGGCGAGATCGGCCTTGTCCAGCGCGATCTTGGCGGTGAACCGGGCGAACTTGCCGGCGAATTTCTCGCCCTGGTAGGTGCCGGAGAAATTCAGGGTACTGGACGGGTCGACGGCCCAGTCCTTGGCCTGGACGGTTCCGGCCACGGCGAGCAGGGCGATCAGTGCGAGGCGCTTCATGGGTTCGGATTCTCCTTGACGGATTCGGCCGGCGCGGCGGCCGGCGGTGCGGTCGGGATCGCCGGCTCCGCTGCAACGGCGGGCACGGCGGAAGTGGGGACGGCGGCGCGGCGGCGCAACAGCGGCAGCATGCGCACGAGCGTGTCGTCGCGGTCGACGATGTGATGCTTGAGCGCTGCGCCGGCGTGGGCGACCAGCGCGAGCACGAGCAGCCAGAAACCGTATTCGTGCAGCTCGTGGGCGACGCCCTTGAGCGCCGGATCGGGGCCGCCGGTCAGGCTGGGCAGGTTGACGAGGCCGAACCACTGCAGCGGATAGCCGGAGGCCGAGTTGTACAGCCAGCCCGACAGCGGCAGCAGCAGCATGAGCGCATACAGCAGCAGATGCACCGTGCGCGCGGCCATGGCCTGCCACGGCGGCATCGGCACCTCGACGGGCCGCCGGTCCGCGAGGCTCCACGTCACGCGCAGCAGCAGCAGCGCGAGCACGGTCAGGCCGACCGACTTGTGCAGCGCGTAGATGCGGATCTTCTGCGGCGAATTGGGCAGGTCGCTCATGTACAGGCCGACGATGCCGGCGCCGATGATCAGCACGGCCATGGTCCAGTGCAGGGTGCGGGCGCCGAGGCCCCAGCGGTTCGGGTCACTCATCAGCGGCATCGGTTTTTTCCTCGGTCGGAATCGGTGGAGGTTCGTCGCTGGCGCCGCGGTCGCGCACGAAGGCCGCTTCGAGGCGCAGGGTCACCGTGTCGCCGACGGCACTGAGCACCTTGTCCATGCCGTAGTCGCTGCGCCGGAACGTCGCGCCGGCCGAAAAGCCGGCCGTGCGGCGGAAGCTGTAGGGATCGTTCGCGAGCTTGTTCAACGTGAACGCGATGTCCAGCGGCTGCTTGCGGCCGTGCAGTTCGAACTCGCCGTGGACGAGGCCGCTGCCGTCGGCCTGGCGTTCGACGCGGATGCTGCGGTAGTGCGCCTGCGGCCAGCGGCCGGTATCGAGGAAGCGCCAGGAGCGCACGGTTTCCTCCCATTTCGCGTCGCCGAGCAGCAGCGAGCCCGTGTCGACGCTGACCTCCAGCCGCGCGGTGCTCCAGTCGTCGGGATCGAACCACAAGGTGCCGGCGCCGGCCTTGAACAGGCCGAGGCTCTGGTTGAAGCCCTGGTGGTCGATGCTGAACAGGATCTGCGTGTGCACCGGGTCGATGCGCCAGACCTCGACCGCCGCGGCCGTCGGCGCGGCAACGGACAGGAAGGCTAGCGCGAGCAAGGGGCGGCGGCACATGCGGCTAGCTTGGCAGATTGGTGCGGCGCGCAGAAGCGTGGCGGTCTGAACGGATTGTTGGCGGATTTGCCAACAATCAACCGGAACGCGGCGCTGCCGTCGCAACACGCGGCATCGGCCGCGATGGCGCTCATTCGGTCTCGCGGGTCAGCCCCTGCAGCGCGAGCTGGGCGACATGGGCGACACGCCCGCGCGCCTGTCCCGACAGAAGTCGCTGCAAGGTCTGCTGCGCCTGGTCCTGGTCGAAGCGATGCTGTTCGAGCAGGGTTTGGCTGACCGCATTGCCCAGGCTGTCGAAGATCAGGCCGTACGCGATCGCATGCAACACGCCGCCGCCGAGCGTACCGAGACCCGGAAACGCCTTCAGCGCATTGCCGGCGATCGCGAGCACGACCGAGCTCGTCGTGCGCAAGGTCAACGTGGCCTGGCGCAGGAAGGCGTCGAGGTCGATCTGGCATAGCGGCGTGTCGTGCAGCGCGGCGAGCTCGCGCACGAGGCCCGTGGCCAGCGCGCCCTGGATCAGCAGGTCGGTGCCCGGTGCGACGGCGGCCAGGGCGCCGACGATGGCGCGGCGCGTATAGCGGTCGACGATCGCGCGCGCTTCGCGTTCGCGTACGGCGTGTTCGGCTTCGCCGAGACGCTCGCCGAGCCGGCCGAGCACGGCGCCGGCGCGAGCCTGCTCCAGGCTCCCGCGATCGGTCGCGAGACAGCCCCGCAGTGCCGCGCGGAGCTCGTCGATGTCCGGCGGCGCGTCGCGCACGATGCGTTCCTCGCGTCCGTCCGGCAGGCGGCGCAGGAGCTGCTCGCGGCCGCCGGCGCGCACGGCGACGATGCGGTCGGTCAGTTCCGCATAGCGTTGCCGCAGCGCGCCCAGCAGCTGTTCGCGTTCGGCTGCGTCGAAACGGTCGATCTTGTTGAGCGCGAGCAGCAGCGGCTTGCCGTAGCCGTGCAGCCAGCGCAGTTCCCGGTCCTGCACGCGGGTCAGGTCGCCGGCGGTCACGTAGACGACCGCATGCGCGCGCAGCGCTTCGTCGCGCGCGATGGCTTCGCGCTCGCGCGCGGCGACTTCCTGGGTGCCGGGCACGTCGGCCAGGGTCAGGCCGCGGCCGGCCAGTTCGCCGCGATGATGGGCCACGCGCGTCGTCGTGCCGCCGAGCACGTCGACCTCGGCCTCGGCCTGCGGCGCGAGCGCGCGGATCAGGCTCGACTTGCCGGCGCTGATCTCGCCGAACACGGCGACGTAGCAGTCCTCGCCGGCGGCGCGGCGGTCGAGCTCGTGCAACTCGGCCTCGAGCTCGGCCGTCTCGGCGCGGCGCGCCTGCAGCAGCTGCAGGCGCTGCTCGACGTTGCCGCGGTCCGGCGGCGGCACCGGCCGCGGCTTGCGCGGCCGCGGATGCAGCAGGCGCCAGACCAGCCAGGCGCTGGCTGCGACGGCGGCCAGCAGCAGCGCGAGC
>NZ_JANFVR010000248.1 GCF_024609805.1 Tahibacter caeni
TGGATCTGCCCGGCGGCCGCCTCGTCGTCGTGCACGGCGACCGCTGGCCGGCGCGCGGCCGTCACGCGGCGCTGCGCCGGGCCTACCCGGCTGCGCGCGCCGTCGTTTACGGGCATAGTCACCGCCTCGTGGTCGACACCGATGCGCTGCCCTGGGTGCTGAATCCGGGCGCCGCGGGCCGCGCGCGCACCAACGGTGGGCCGAGCTGCCTGCTGCTGCACGCGACGGCGCAGGCCTGGCGCGTGCTGCCGCAGCGCCAGGCCGACGGCTATCGCGACGCAGTCTGAATCCGTTCGTGCGGGCAAGGGGAGAAACCGTGGACTTCGGCAACAAGGCGCACAAGCTGTTCCTGATCCTGACGGCCGTGTTCGTCGCGAACGCGATCCTCGCCGAGCTCATCGGCGTGAAGATCTTCGCGCTCGAGGACACGCTCGGCGTGCAGCCGTTCAACTGGAACCTGTTCGGCCAGAGCGGCTCGCTGAGCTTCACCGCGGGCACCTTGCTCTGGCCCATCGTGTTCGTCATGACCGACGTCATCAACGAATACTTCGGCCGGCGCGGCGTGCGCATGATTTCGTGGCTCGCGGTGTTCCTGATCCTCTATGCGTTCGTGTTCGCGTTCGCCGCGATCGCGCTGGCGCCGGCCGGCTGGTGGGTCAAGGTCGGCGAGAACCAGGGCGTGCCCGACATGCAGGCGGCGTTCGCGCAGATCTTCGGCCAGGGCCTCTGGACCATAGGCGGGTCAGTGACGGCATTCCTGATCGGCCAGCTCGTCGACGTCGGCATCTTCCATGCGATACGCCAGCGCACCGGCGAGAAGCACATCTGGCTGCGCGCGACCGGCTCGACCCTGGTGTCGCAGCTGTTCGACAGCCTGATCGTGCTCTACATCGCGTTCGTGATCGGCCCGCAGCACTGGCCGGTCAGCCTCTGGCTCGCGGTCGCGACGGTCAACTACACCTACAAGGTCGGCGCGGCGATCGCGCTGACGCCGCTGATCTACGCGCTGCGCCGCGTGCTCGACGGCTGGCTGGGCCCGGCGCTCAGCGACGAACTCAAGGCCAGGGCCGCGGCGGCCTGACGCCGCGCGGCCGATTTTCAGCGAACCACGGGAAACCACCATGTCCACGACGACACCGACGCTCAGCCAGGCCGATGCCGCCAGGATGCCGCGCCAGATTCCTTTCATCATCGGCAACGAAGGCTGCGAGCGCTTCAGCTTCTACGGCATGCGCAACATCCTCGTGCAGTTCCTGATCACGTCGCTGCTGCTGCAGCACGTCGCGGCCGGCGCCGAGCGCGAGCTCGCGGCCAAGGACCTGATGCACACGTTCATGATCGGCGTGTACTTCTTCCCGCTGCTCGGCGGCTATCTGGCCGACCGCTTCTTCGGCAAGTACAGCACGATCCTCTGGTTCAGCCTGATCTACTGCGCCGGCCAGTTCTGTCTCGCCCTGTTCGTCGACAACCGGCTCGGCTTCTTCCTCGGGCTCGGGCTGATCGCGCTGGGCTCCGGCGGCATCAAGCCGCTCGTCGCGTCCTTCGTCGGCGACCAGTTCACCCAGGCCAACAAGCATCTGGCCAAGATCGTCTTCGACGGCTTCTACTGGATCATCAATTTCGGCTCGCTGTTCGCCTCGCTGCTGATGCCGATCTTCCTGAAGAACTTCGGCGCACGCGTCGCGTTCGGCATTCCCGGCGTGCTCATGCTGATCGCGACCGTCGTGCTCTGGCTCGGCCGGCGCCAGTACGTCATGGTGCCGCCGGCGACGACGGCCGATCCGGATTCGTTCTACCGCGTCGTGCGCACGGCGCTGCTGGCCCGCCGCGGCGGCGAGGGCCGCCCGGGCCTTATCGTGGCGATACTCGGCGCGCTCGCGGCGCTGGCCGCGCTTGCGTTCGCGGCCAAGCTCGGCATCGTCATCGCGATCTGCCTGGCGCTCGTCGCGCTGCTCGCCGGCATCGGCGGCGGCGCCTGGCTGCAGCTCGAACGCGCGCGCGGCCTGCACGCGGACGCGGCCGTCGACGGCGTGCGCAGCGTGCTGCGCGTGCTCGTGATCTTCGCGCTGGTCACGCCGTTCTTCTCGCTGTTCGACCAGAAGGCCTCGACTTGGGTCATCCAGGGCAACGCGATGACCAAGCCCGACTGGTTCGTGTCCTCGCAGATGCAGGCGCTGAATCCGGCCCTGGTCATGCTGCTGATCCCGTTCAACAACCTCGTGCTGTATCCGTGGCTGCGCCGCATCGGCTGGGAAGCGACCGCGCTGCGCCGCATGACCGCCGGCATCGCGTTCAGCGGCCTGGCCTGGATCGTCATCGGCGGCATCCAGGTCGTCATGGACGGCGGCAGCCCGATGTCCATCGTCTGGCAGGTGCTGCCGTACGCGCTGCTGACCTTCGGCGAAGTGCTGGTCTCGGCGACCGGCCTCGAATTCGCCTACAGCCAGGCGCCGGCCGCGATGAAAGGCGTGGTCATGAGCTTCTGGAACCTGACCACGACGATCGGCAACCTCTGGGTGCTGCTGGCCAACTTCGCCGTGCGCAACGACGCGGTGACCGACTCGATCGCCTCGACCGGCTTCAGCGTCACGGCGTTCCAGATGTTCTTCTTCGCCGCGTTCGCGCTGATCGCCGCGCTGGCCTTCGGGCTGTACGCGCGCAGTTATCGCGAAGTGGACAATTACCGCGCGGCCTGAGCCGTCCGCAGCCGGGCCGGGCGCGGCCGCGGGCTCGCGCGGGTCTTCCTCCAAAAAAGCCGGCGCCGCCGCCTCGTGGGCGGCGCCGGCAACGGAGGACCCGTTCAGCGCTTGGCGACGGCTTCGTCGCGGGCCGGCGTCTGGCGTTCGTAGACGATGCGTTCGCTGCCGCCGTTGCAGGTGCCGACGGTCTTGCGCACGTCCTCGGCATCCTTGGCCACGACGGTCAGGCTGTAGTGCTTGACGCCTTTCGCGTCGAGGCCGGCGGCGATTTCCTGGCGCAGCTCCTCGCAGGGCTTGCGCGCCCAGGCCGAACCGGCGCTCAGGAACAGGGCCATGGCGATCAGGGTCAGGACGGTCTTCACAGCGGTCTCCAGTGGGGTAGGGCCGTTAGCGGCTGGAGAACAGCTTCGTCCCCGCTACGGTCGGCCGCGGGGGCGAGTTGTGGCAAGGTTCTGACCGCCCGGGCCGGAATGCGGACGACGTGATCGCGTGAGCTGGTATGTCTATCTGATCGAATGCCGCGGCGGCAGCATCTATACCGGCATCACCAATGACGTCGCCGCACGCTATGACGCGCACGCGGCCGGCAAGGGCGCGCGCTATACGCGTTCGCGGCCGCCGCAGCGCCTGCTCGCGGTGTTCGCGATGGCCGACAAGTCCGCCGCGCTGTGCGAGGAGCGCCGCATCAAGCAACTGTCGCCGGCGCGCAAGCGCGCGCTCGCCGCGGCCGCGCCGGTCACGGCCGGCGGAACGATGCTCACCGGCGCGGAGTGATCCCTCGCGGCCGCGGCGCGCCGGCCCAGCCGCCCCACGTAACCCTGAAAAGTCCGGCGCGTCCGGCGCACACATCGCCCGGACTTCGATGCCGTTGCCGGTCCCGACGGCGACGGCCATTCGCCGTCGGCCCGCCCGTTGCGAGCCAGGCTTTGCGGGCGCGACGCCACCGCGACACCCGCGAGCCCGGCAGCGGACCGATCGCGTTCCGGCCCGGCGCGTCGACGCAGCCGCGAAACCCGCCGGGCGCAGCGTGACTTCCGGCCGATACACTACTGTGAAGTTCGCACTATCGTTCACTCGCGCCTATGCGGAAGTTCCGGGAAGCCGGGATTTCCGCCGCCGCAGAGCCCGGCCTCCGTGCCGGTCTGCGTCCGATCCTCACGACCGAGCGAGCCGCACATGGACGGTATCGACAGCCACCGCAAGAAGTTCGAGCGCGAGCTCAGCGCGGGCACCGTGTCGCTGGTGCTGCTGGCCGTGCTCGCGCGTTCGCCCGAGCCGCTCTACGGCTACCAGATCGCCAAGCAGCTCGAGCGCGACGGCGACGGCGTGCTGATCGGCAAGCAGAGCGCGCTGTATCCGGTGCTGCGCAACCTCTGCGCCGCGGGCCTGCTCGACAGCGAGGTCGAGCCGTCGGTGACCGGACCGCCGCGGCGCTACTACCGCGCGACCGAGCTCGGTCGCGCCGTGCTGCGCGAATGGGAGGCGGCCTGGTCCGCCACGCGCACTTTCGTCGACACCATCCTTGAAGGGCCGAAGCCATGAACCGTCCCACGCCGCGTTCCATCGACGAGTACCTGGACCAGCTGCGCGACGCCCTGCGCGGCGAGGATCCGGCGCTGATCCAGGACGCGCTCTACGACGCCGAGGATCACCTGCGTTCGGAGTTCGCCGAGAACCCCGGCGTCGCGCCGGCCGAACTGCTCGCGCGCATTGCGACGAGCTACGGCGCGCCCGACGAGGTCGCCGAGATCTACCGCGACAAGGAAATCGTCGTGAACCGCGCGCTGCGGCCGCCGCGGCCGCCTCAGCCGAAGTCGGCGCTCGCGCGCTTCTTCGGCGTCGCGGTCGACCCGCGCGCCTGGGCCGCGATGTTCTACATGCTGCTCTCGCTGCCGACCGGCATCTTCTATTTCACCTGGGCCGTGACCGGGCTGTCGCTGTCATTCGGCCTCATGATCCTCGTGAT
The DNA here is from genome assembly GCF_024609805.1 of Tahibacter caeni. Classification (GTDB taxonomy): domain Bacteria; phylum Pseudomonadota; class Gammaproteobacteria; order Xanthomonadales; family Rhodanobacteraceae; genus Tahibacter; species Tahibacter caeni. The sequence goes on from NZ_JANFVR010000248.1 coordinate 4,666, forward strand.
CGGCCTGCCGCTGGCCGTGCTGTTCCTCGCGACGGTGCGCGCGCTGAGCCTCGTCGAAGGCCGCATCGTCGAGGTCATGCTCGGCGAGCGCATGCCGCGGCGGCCGCTCTACGCCGCGCGCGAGCAGCCGCTGCTGGAACGGGTCAAGCGTCTGTTCACCGACCCGCGCACCTGGGGCACGCTTTTCTACATGGTGCTGATGCTGCCGCTCGGCATTTTCTATTTCACCTTGCTGGTGACTTGCGTCAGCGTCGGTCTCGGGCTCGCATTGAACCCGCTGATCTATGCGTTCAGCGGCTTCGGTCTCGTCAACTTCAACGACCAGGTGTTCATGCTGCCGGTCTGGCTGCAGCCGCTGCAGGTGGTGTTCGGCATCCTGCTGCTGTTCGGCTTCATGCATCTGGCGCGCGGCATCGGCAAGCTGCAGGGCGCGCTGGCCAAGCAACTGCTCGTGCAGGCGGGCTGATCCGGCGCAGACGGCGGCCGCCGCAACGGCGGCTGCCGATCCGGCGCGGATCAAGGCAGCGCCGGCCGCGCGGTTGCGGGTAGAGTGGCGGCGCGGCGGACTCCGTGGGCGCGGACCGGCCGCAGCCGGTCGCAGCGAAAAATTTTTCCGGCGCCGTGTCGATCGGCCGCCCGCTGCTTCGACGCTCCAGCAGAACCGGACGCAATCGCGCGGCCGGCACCGCACCCACGCAGGAGAACGACGATGCGCTGCATGATCATCATCAAGGCCAACCACGACACCGAAGCCGGCGTGATGCCGAGCGAACAGCTGCTGACCGACATGGGCCGCTACAACGAGGAACTCGTCAAGGCCGGCATCATGCTGGCCGGCGAAGGCCTGCATCCGAGCTCGCGCGGCGCGCGCGTGCGGTTCTCCGGCACGGCGCGCGAGGTCGTCGACGGTCCGTTCGCCGAGACCAAGGAACTGATCGCCGGCTTCTGGCTCTGGCAGGTGCGCGATCTCGACGAAGCGATCGAGTGGGTCAAGCGCTGCCCGAATCCGACCGGCGCCGAAAGCGAGATCGAGATCCGCCCGGTATTCGAGGCCGAGGACTTCGGCGCCGAGTTCACGCCGGAGCTGCGCGAACAGGAAGAACGCCTGCGCGCCGAGATCGCCAGTCGCAACTGAGCGCCGTCTCCGCCGCCTTGCCTCCGTTCGCGCCGCGCGGCCGCGCCGCGCTCTGTCCTAGGGGAATCTCATGTTCAAGCTCATCGCTCTGATCGTCCTCGTCGTGATCGTCGGCGTGCTCGTCGCTGCCGCTTTCCGCCCCGACTCGTTCCGCATCGAACGCAGCATCCGCATCAAGGCGGCGCCGGAAAAGATCTACGCGTTCATCGACGACTTCCGTCGCTGGACCGCCTGGTCGCCGTGGGAGAAGCTCGATCCGGCGCTCAAGCGCGACTATAGCGGCCCGGCCAGCGGCAAGGACGCCGTGTACGCCTGGGAGGGCAACAACAAGGTCGGCCGGGGCCGCATGCAGATCGTCGAGGCGACGCCGCATTCGCGCATCCTGATCCAGCTCGATTTCCTGAAACCGTTCGAGGCGCACAACACGGCCGAGTTCGTGCTGCAGCCGGTCGCCGACGGCACCGAGGTGCGCTGGGCCATGTACGGCCCGCAGCCGTACGTCAGCAAGCTCATGGGCCTGTTCATGAACATGGACAAGATGATCGGCAAGGACTTCGAGGCCGGTCTCGCGAGCCTCAAGGCCGGCGCGGAGTCCTGAGGCGAATGCGGACGACGGGCGGTGGAACGTTCGAGCCTGCGGCGGGCCGCGCGTGAGCGCGGCCTCGCAGAAGGCCGTCGCGACGGTCTGGCGCATGGAATCCACGCGCCTGATCGGCGGGCTCATGCGCCTCGTGCGCGACCTGAGCCTCGCCGAGGACCTGGCTCAGGACGCGCTCGTCGCGGCGCTGGAACAGTGGCCCGCGAGCGGCGTGCCGGACAACCCGGGCGCCTGGCTCATGGCCGCGGCCAAGCACCGCGCGATCGACCGTCTGCGGCGCAATGACATGGCGCAGCGCAAATACGACGAACTCGGCGCCGAGCACGAACTGCAGCAGCTGTTGCAGGCGCCCGACAGCGACGCGCTCGACGACAGCGTGGGCGACGACGTGCTGCGGCTGATCTTCATCGCCTGCCATCCGGTGCTGTCGGCCGAGGCGCGCGCGGCGCTGACCCTGCGCCTGATCGCGGGCCTCACGACCGACGAAATCGCGCGCGCGTTCCTGCAGAGCGAGCCGACGATCGCCCAGCGCATCGTGCGCGCGAAGCGTACCTTGAGCGCGGCCGAGGTGCCGTTCGAGCTGCCGCCGGCCGGCGAACTCGCGCAACGCCTGTCCTCGGTGCTGGCCGTGATCTACCTGATCTTCAACGAAGGCTATGCGGCCACGGCCGGCGACGATCTCATGCGGCCCCAGCTCTGCGAGGAAGCGCTGCGCCTGGGCCGCATTCTCGTCGCGCTGATGCCGCGCGAGGCCGAAGCGCACGGCCTGCTCGCGCTGATGGAAATCCAGGCCTCGCGCGCGCCGGCCCGCGTCGACGGCCGCGGCGAGCCGGTGCTGCTGCTCCAACAGGACCGCGCGCGCTGGGACCAGCTGCTGATCCGCCGCGGCCTGGCCGCGCTGCAGCGCGCCGAGGACCTCGGCGGCGCGTTCGGTCCGTACGCGCTGCAGG
>NZ_JANFVR010000249.1 GCF_024609805.1 Tahibacter caeni
CCGTCGCGCTCGCGCAGCAGGCCGCGGCGGCCTGAAGCCGACCGGCGAGGCGCGGCCGAGGCCGCGCCGTCCTACGGCCGCACCTGCGCCATCAGCGCGAGCGGGCGCTGCTCGGGGTCGTTGAAGAACGCCATCCATTCTTCAATGCCGTCGGCATGGCGGTGGATCAGGTGGGGCGCGCCGAGGAAGACGACGCCGCGCTGCGTCAGGCGCGCGTGCGCCGCGTGGATGTCGGCGACGCGGAAGTACAGGATCGACGCCTGCGCGGCGCCGCCCTCGCCTTCGGACAGCAGCAGCCGCGTGCCGCCGCAGTCGAAGAAGCAGAGCTTGCCGAACGTGTACAGGTGCGGCAGGCCGAGCACGTCGCGGTACCAGATTTCGGCCGCGGCGACGTCGTCGACGGTGCGCGCGATCTGGCCGATCGCGCCCAGGGTTTCGGGTTCGCTCATGACGAGGCTCCGGTGGTGCAGCGCGCTGGCCCGGCGCACGCCGGACCAGTGACGCAACTGGCGACGATCGCGCAGCGCGAGCTTGGCCAGGATGTGGGCGACGTGATACTTGATTGCGTCCGTGCCGACGCCGAGCAGCCGCGCGATCCGCGGATTGCTCAGGCCATGGCGTATGCCTTCGACGACGCGCCATTCGGCCGGCGTCAGCAGGTCGTCGGCCGGTGGGCGTCCGCGCTTGCGCATGGCGGAGACTCTACGCGGCGACCCGGCGATTTTCCCTACCCGGCCGGCGGCGCGCTCACCAGTCCGCGCGGATGCGGCTGCCGTCCTGCTTGCGGTCCCAGGCGCGCAGATCGTCGCGGATGTGCGAGATGCGCTGGCGGCCGAGCGCATTGCGTTCCTCGTCGAGCACGACCGCGTCGAGCAGTTCGGCGAGGCGCTGCGCGGTCGGCAGCATCGTGTCCCAGGCGTCCAGGGCCGGCAGCGGTCCCGGCAGCGCCATGAAGAAGCTCAGGCCCGGCGTGCTGAGCTCGTCGATGCGGCTCATGTCGAAATGGCCAGGCTTGACCATGTTGGCCGCGCTGAAGATCGGGCCGAGCTCGCGCTTGCCGTCGACGAGGCGATGGAAGATGCCGAGGTCGCCGAATTCGAGACCGCATTTCTCGGCCGCGACGACGAGATCGCTGCCGCGGATGGTCTGGCCCGCACGCGCGGCGATGAACAGGGTGACGATGCGCTCGACCGGCTGCTCCGGTCGCTGGCCGACGTTGGAGCGCGGCGGCGTCGGGAACAGGTCGTCGCTGTCGGCGGCGCGCGATCGCGACGCCGTCGCGCCGGGCGCGTCGTCGACGAAGGCTTCGCCGTCGTCGTCGGTCGCGCGCATCGACGGCAGGCCGTCGTCGGCGTCCGCGCCGGCCAGGGTCGGCTCGCGGCGTTCGCCGCCGGGCTTGCCGGCGACGCGGCGGCCCTGCCCCGGCTTGCGCGGCGAACCCAGGTAATAGATCACGGCGAGCACGACGACGCCGACGACGATGAGGATCAGGCGCAGTTCATTCGCGCTCAAGCCTTGCGATTCCATGGCATCACTCCCGTGTTCAGGCCGCGCCGACGAGCTTGGACGCCTCGGCCAGGTCCACCTGCACCAGACGCGACACGCCGGGCTCGCGCATCGTCACGCCGCAGAGCTGGTGCGCGGCTTCCATCGTGGTCTTGTTGTGCGACACGAACAGGAACTGTACGTGCTCGGACATTTCGTTGACCATGCTCGAGAAGCGGCCGACGTTGGCCTCGTCCAGCGGCGCGTCGACCTCGTCGAGCAGGCAGAACGGCGCCGGGTTCAGACGGAAGATCGAGAACACCAGCGCGACCGCGGTCAGCGCCTTCTCGCCGCCGGACAGCAGCGAGATCGAGGTCACGCGCTTGCCCGGCGGCCGCGCCATGATCGACACGCCGGTGTCGAGCAGGTCGTCGCCGGTCAGTTCGAGATAGGCATGGCCGCCGCCGAACAAGCGCGGGAACAGTTCCTGCAGGCCCGAATTGACCTTGTCGAAGGTTTCCTTGAAGCGCTGGCGCGTCTCGCGGTCGATCTTCTTGATCGCGCCTTCCAGCGTTTCCATGGCCGTGCTCAGGTCGGCCAGCTGCGCGTCGAGATAGGTCTTGCGCTGCGACTGTTCCTCGTATTCCTGGATCGCCGCGAGATTGACCGGCTCGAGCCGGCGGATCTTGCCTTCGAGCTCGTTGAGGCTTTGCGTCCAGTCGGCGATGTCCGCGTGCGCCGGCAGGCTCTCGAGCACGGCGGCGAGTTCGAGACCGGCTTCGAGAATGGCCTGCGCGAGGTTCTCGGCGCGCAGCTTGAGGCTGTGTTCGGACAGGCGCTTCTCGGCGAGCGCTTCGCGGCGCTGGGTCAGCACATGTTCGACGCGCTGGCGCTCCTGGTCGAGGCGGCGGAATTCCGCGTCGCAATCTTCGAGCGCGCGGCGCGCGTCGACGAGCTGGCGGTCGACGAGCAGACGCTGGTTCAGATAGGTCTGGCGCTCGCCGTCGAGCTCGGTCAGCGGATCCTCGTCGGCGGCGAGCTGCTGCGCGATTTCCGCGCGCCGCGCGTCGAGCTGGGCGATCTGCGCGTGCATGCGGCCGAGCGCCTGCTCCAATGACTGGATCGCGCTGCGCTTGGATTCCAGCGACAGCGCGAGCTGATGCGCCTGGTCGCGCGCCTCGCGCGCGTTCATGCGCGCTTCCTCGCGCTGCTCGAGCGTGCGGCGGCGCTGGCCGTCGAGTTCCTGGCGCTGCTGTTCCAGGTCGCCCATGCGGATCACGGCCGCATCGAGCCGGCCGCGCGCTTCCTTGACCTGGGCCTGGTCTTCGTCGAGCTTGGCCGACAGCTGGGCGATCTCGCCGTCGACTTTTTCCAGCCGCGCCTGCGCCGTCTCGACCTTGCCGCGATGGCTCTGCAACTGGCCGCCGATCTCGGCCAGCCGCCGGTGCGCCATGTACAGCTCGCGCTGCGCGTCGTCGCGCTGGCGCTCGCTCTCGACCTTGCCGGACTTGAGCTCGTCGAGCTCGGCCGCGAGATCGTGCGCGCGCTCGTCGAGGCTTTCGATCTGCCCCTGCAGCGCATGGATCTCGCGTTCACGCGCGAGCACGCCGGCCTGCGCGCCGCCGCGGCGCAGCACGCGCAGGTAGCCGGCGCCGAACCATTCGCCACCTTGCGTGACGACCGACTGGCCCGGGCTCAGCGCGCGCACGATGCGCTTCGCGTCGTCGGCCGACTCGGCCGTGCGCACCTGGGCAAGCAGCGCGGCCACGGCAGCCGGGCCGCGCGCGCGCGCGGACAAGGTGCCCGCGACGGCGTCGCCGCCGTGCGCCGACGCGACGAGCACCATGTCGGCTTCGCGCAGCGCGGCCATCTCGCCGGCATAGGCCTCGGGCGTTTCGACGAGCACGCCTTCGAGCAGCCCCGACAGCACGGTTTCCACGGCGGTTTCCCAGCCGGCGTCGACGTCGAGCGCCTCGCCGAGACGGCGCGCATTCGCAAGCCCGGCCTGCTCCAGCCATTGGCTGGCCGCGCCTTTTTCCTGGCCGAGCGCCGCATGCTGCAGCGCTTCGAGCGAGGCCAGCCGGCCGCGCAGGGTCTGCAGCTGCTGGCGCGTGTCGCTCAGGCCCGACTGCGTCGCGCGCTCGGTTTCGAGCAGGCGCTCGTAGGCGCTCTTGCGCTCGTCGAGCAGGCTCGTCAAGGTCTCGACCTTCTCGCGCTGCGTGTCCTGTTCGTCGCCCAGAGTGTCGGCCGCGGCGCTCAAGGTACTCAGGTCGGCCGCGCGCTTCTCGTTTTCCAGGATCTCCAGCCGGCGCGCAGTGTCCAGGCACTGCCGGTCGAGATAGTCCAGACGCGTGCGCTCGACTTCGGCCGCACGCGCGGCCTCGGCGCTGGCCGCGGAATAGGCGTCCCAGGCCGACTGCCATTCGGCCAGCTTGGCCTCGGCGTCGCGCAGGGCGTCGCCGGTCTGTTCGTCGACCTCGCGCAGCGCTTCCAGACGCGGCTCGCCGTCGGCGACGGCCAGGCGCAAGGTCTCGATCTGCGTGCGGTCGGCCTCGAGGTGTTCGTTGAGCTCGCGATACGCGCGCTCGGTTTCCTCGCGGCTCTTGTCCAGGCGCTCGCGCAGCTCGCGGTTGTGGGCGATCTGCTGCTCGACGCGGGCGATGTCGGCGCCGACCTTGTAGACCTCGCCCTGGATCAGGCCGAGGTGCTCGGTCGCCGCGTGGTGGCGCTCGCGGCTGGCTTCGAGCTGGGCTTCGATCTGGCGCTGGTCGGCGACGAACTTCTCGATCTCGACCTCGGCCTGGCGCAGCGCGCTGCCCTGGCCTTCGACCTCGTCGGCGATCGCGCGGTAGTTCAGCGCGCGCAGCTCGGCCTCTTTCTGCTTCTGCTCGGCCTTGAGCTCCTGCCAGCGCGCGGCGGCCTTGGCCTGGCGGTTCAGGTGCTCGAGCTGCTTGTCGACCTCGTCGCGCACGTCGCGCACGCGGTCGAGGTTCTCGCGCGTGGACTTGATGCGGCTCTCGGTTTCCTTGCGCCGCTCCTTGTACTTGGAGATGCCGGCGGCTTCCTCGAGGTGATGGCGCAGCGCCTCGGGGTCGGATTCGACGACCTGCGAGATCATGCCCTGCTCGATGATGGAATAGCTGCGCGCGCCGAGGCCGGTGCCGAGGAACAGGTCGGTGATGTCGCGGCGGCGGCAGCGCGCGCCGTTGAGCAGGTACTGCGACTGGCCGTCGCGGCTGACCACGCGCTTGACCGAGATCTCGTTGAACTTGGCGTACTCGCCGACGATGGTGCCGTCGGAGTTGTCGAACACGAGTTCGACCGAGGCCTGACCGACGGGCTTGCGCGCGCTGGAACCGGAGAAGATGACGTCGGTCAGCGAATCGCCGCGCAGGCGGCTCGCGGCGCTTTCGCCCATGACCCAGCGGATCGCATCGATGATGTTGGACTTGCCGCAGCCGTTGGGACCGACGATGCCGGTCATGTTGGTGGGCAGGTGCAACGTGGTCGGATCGACGAAGGATTTGAATCCGGCCAGTTTTATCGTGGTCAGGCGCATGGAATTACCGCTACGACGGGCGCGCAGTATAGCCGCCCGGCTCCGCCCCGCGATCCCGCCGCCTGAACGGCGTCCGCCCTGCCGCGACCCCGCCGCGCCCCGGCCGCGGCCTTGCCGGCCGGCTGCCGCCGGCCATACGCCGGCGCCGTTTGGAGCCCAGGCTTCAAACAAACGTTTGACATGGCGACGGGCACATTGCTACGTTGCGCGCCGCCGTCGGCGGCGTGCGGGAGGGCACGATGCCGGCGGACGTCCATCAGCACGCTCCGGCTTGACCCGGTAGCCGCACGGAAGCTCCCCTGACCCGGCAGGCCGCAGCTGGACCGCGGCTCGAACACCTGACCCGAGCCGCATCGGGAGGGAAAATGGTTCGTCTTGCTTTGGCGCTCTCGCTCGCCCTGGGAGCGGCCTCGGCCGCGTCGGCCGCAGCGACCGGCGTGGCATTCGTACACGGCACCGGCGCGCAGACCAATGCGCTGGCCGACTACTGGACACCGGAGTTCGTCAACTCCGTGCGGCAGGGACTGCCGGATCAGTCCAAGTACGTCGTGATCAACTGCGATCTCGGCCAGTACATGTGGGACAGCCGCGCCGCCGGCTGCGTGGCCGGCCAGCTGACCAGCTTCATCAACAGCGCCGGCATCACCGACCTGGTCGTGATAACGCACTCCAACGGCGGCAACGTCGTGCGCTGGATCCTGTCGAATCCGACCTACGACAGCCGCTATCCGAACATCATCAGCAAGATCCGCTGGGTCAACGCGCTGGCCCCGTCGTCCGCAGGCACGCCGCTGGCCGACGCGGTCATGAACGGCAACGTGTTCGAGCAGGCGCTCGGTTGGCTGCTCGGCTACCAGAACGACGCCGTGCGCATGCAGCAGGTCAGCTGGATGGCCTACTACAACCAGAACAACCTGCTCGGCACGACCGGCCGGCCGGCGCTGCCGAAGGGCTTCTGGGCCGTGGTCGGCACCGACGTGGATTCCTCGCCGTTCGACGGCGACAGCTGGTGCGGCGGCTATCAGTACAACCTCGGCCTGGAGACCACGCAGAACTGGCTGGCCAGCTGCTCCGACGGCTTCCTCAACTGCACCAGCCAGCAGGCCGCCGGCCGCACCTGGTTCCGCGACGTCGACCGCATGGCCGGCAGCGAGCCGCTGTCCCACAACCAGAGCCGCCGCGCCTGCTTCGGCCTGGACCGCATCCTGCGCGACGACCTCTGAGGAGCGACCCATGCCGAATCCGAAATCCGCGGCACTGGCCGCGAGCATTGCGCTGAGCCTCGCCGGCGTCGCCCAGGCCGCCGAACTGCGCCTGTCCGCGCCCGCCGCCGGCGACCAGGTGCCGACGCGCCTGAGCGCCAATCCCGACACGCGCGCGACCGCCGCGCTCGACCACACGCCGGTTTCCGTGTCCTGGGCGCTGGACGCCGCCGAACCGTTGGCCGAACGGCCCCAGGCCTTCGTCCAGCAGAGCCGCGAATACTGGCTCGACGCGAACGAAGCCGAGCTGCGCCGCGGCATCGTGCTGCCGACCACGGCCGACGCCGCGCTGATCCGCATCAGCCCACACGGCGGCAATCGCAGTCGGCTGACCGTCGACGATCTGGTGATCCGCAACGGCGCCGTCGAGCTCGACGGCCGCGTGGCGACGCAGAGCCTCGTCGACGAGACCGCGCTGCGCGCCGCGGGCATGGACGTGTCCGACGGCACCGTCATCGCCCGGCTTTCGCCGGCCGCCGGCAAGGGCCGGCTCGAACTGGCTGTGCCGGCGGCGAGCGGCAGCTACCTGATCCACGTGTTCGAGCCGACCAGCACGACCGTGCTGAGCCTGGCCGCGGCACGCGACACGGTGCTGGCCGGCCAGCCGCTGCGCGTCACGGCCGCGCTGCAGGGCGCCAAGGCGCTGACGGCCAAGGGCCTGCTGACCGCGCCCGACGGGCACACCCAGCCGTTCGAGCTGCAGCAGCAGGCCGACGGCAGCTGGCAGGCCGACGTCGTGCCCGACGCGGCGCATGCGCGCGGTCCCGGCCTCTGGGAAGTGCACGCGTTCGCGAGCGGCGGCAGCAGCCGCCTGCCGGTGCAGCGCGACGCCAAAACCGCGTTCGCGCTGAGCCGCCCGAGCGCGCGCCTCGACGGCACGGTCGCGAGCGCCGAAGCCGGCCGCGGCGGCCTGAGCCTGTCCGTCGGCATCGAAGCCGCGAGCGCGAGCCGCTACCAGCTCGCCGGCGTGCTCTACGGCACCGCCGCCGACGGCACGCGCCGCCCGGCCGCCTACGCC
>NZ_JANFVR010000025.1 GCF_024609805.1 Tahibacter caeni
GAGCGCCGTCGCCGCGGCGATCAGCGCGAGAACGGCGAACGCGCGCTCAGGCCGCGGCTGCGGGCGCATGGCGTTGTTCCAGCGCCGCGCGGATCACCTCGACGCCCGCGTCGTTGCGGTGCGCGCGCTCGCTGAGCACGCGCCGGAAACCGCGCGCGCCGGGCAGACCCTGATACAGCCCGAGCAGGTGCCGCGTGATGTGCTTGAGCGCCGTGCCCGCGGCGAGCTCGGCCTCGATGTACGGCAGCAGGCGTTCGATGACCGCGTCGCGTTCGGGCAGCGGTTCGCCGTACAGGCGGTGCTCGACGCGCGCGAGCACGTAGGGATCGTGATACGCCGCGCGCCCGAGCATCACGCCGTCGACATGGCGCAGATGCTCCTCGACCGCCTCCTCGCTCGTGATGCCGCCGTTGATGACGATGCACAGCTGCGGGAAATCCTGCTTCAGCTGGTAGACGCGCCGGTAGTTCAGCGGCGGAACCTCGCGGTTCTCCTTCGGCGACAGGCCCTTCAGCCATGCCTTGCGCGCATGCACGATCAACGTTTCCACGCCGGCGCCGACCATGCGCTCGGTGAACTGCTGCAGGTCGTGATAGTCGTCCTGCTCGTCGACGCCGATGCGGCATTTGACCGTGACCGGAATCGCCACGGCCGCGCGCATCGCCACGACGCAGTCGGCCACGAGCGCGGGCTCGCGCATCAGGCAGGCGCCGAAGCGGCCCGACTGCACGCGGTCCGACGGGCAGCCGACGTTGAGGTTGATCTCGACATAGCCGGCTGCTTCGCCGAGCCGCGCCGCGGCCGCTAGCTCGGCCGGATCCGATCCGCCGAGCTGCAGCGCGACCGGCTGCTCGAACGCGCTGTGCCGCAACAGCCGCGCCGGATCGCCGTGCGCGAGCGCCGCCGACGTGACCATCTCCGTATACAGCCGTGCATGCGGCGACAGCAGCCGGTGGAAATACCGGCAATGCCGGTCTGTCCAGTCCATCATCGGCGCGACGGACAGGCGCCAGGGGGCGCCGGAGCGCGTGGGCTCGGCATCCGGCGGCGATGCGCGGTCGGGTTGATCGGTCATACGAAAGCGGCGGGCAGTGTCGGCGGATAGTACCCCACGGCAGGCGCGGCGTCGGCGGCTGCCGCGGAATCTGCCGGCTTTCAGGAAGGTGCCGCGGTCCGCCGGCGCGCGCCGCGGCCCGCGGCATCCGCACGCTTCGCGCGTGTCGCGACATCCTTCGTCGCAATGGCGAGCCCGCCGCTGCGGCGAGTGGCGTATCGCCGCGCACGCAGGCTAGCCTTCCGGCCCATGACCGCCCGACCGAAACCGTCGCCTGCCCTTGCCGTCGATGCGGCCACGTTCGCGTTGTGGGACAGGCTCGCGGCCTTTCCGGTCGGCGAAACCGACGCGCAGCTGCAGTGCCTGTTGGAGTGGCTGACGCAGTGTGTGAACGCGGACAACGCGATCTGGATCGGTGCGGTGCGCGTGTTGCGCGGCGCGCGTGCGAAGGACGATCCGTTTCTCGGCTGGCGCCTGCGCGGGCGCGTCACCTTGCGCGAGGAGCCGTCGGCGTATCGCGAACAGCACCAGCGCTACTACGCGACGGATCACTATGGGCGGCTGACGCGCGGCTACTACGAACGCTCGCATCGCGACGAGGTGCGCCTCGTGCACGCGGGGATGACCGGAACCGCGTCGCTGGCCGGGGCGGGAAGGTTTCGCGCGCACTGCCTGCGCGATCCGGACTTTCTCGACTTCGCCGCGTTCAAGCGCACGGACCACTACCGGCTCTACTACCGCATTCCGGGCATCGTCGATCGCATGACCGTCGGGTTTCCGGTCAACGGCGATGCGGAATCGTTCTTCCTGATCGACCGCTACCGCACGCGCGTGGACGGCGGACGCGGCCGTCCGTTCTCGCTGCGCGACGTCGCGATCGCCGCCGGCGCGCTGCGCGGCGTGCGCAGCCTGCATCGGCAGCTGCTGATGAGCCGCGGCCTGCTCGGCGGCGACAAGCTCCTGAGTCCGGTCGAGCGCCACATCCTGTTCGGCCTGCTGCGCGGCGACACCGAGCGCGAGATCGCCGCCAGCCTCGGCCAGAAACCCGCGACGGTGCACAAGTACGTCGGCGATCTGCATACGCGCTTCGGCGTGTGCGGCCGCGCCGAACTCATGGCGTTGTGGTTCGGCTGAGGAATCCTGCCGTCCTTCTCTCCGGGAATCTCGAAATACCGTCGTTCCGACTTTCTTGAGTCGACGAGTCCGGCGCAGGTCCGGACTCGTCTGCGCCGGTCGGGCGCGTACGCGCTCGATCGCGAGCGGCATGCTCCCGTGCCGCGGATGCCTCGACGTTTCTCGAGCTGCCCTCTGTTTGGCGGGTATTTCGTCGAGACGCGATTTGTGAGGATCGGCGTGATCGCGAATTCCTGACAGGGGGATCCCGATGGCGTGCCTGCGCGGTCGTGCGGCCATCCGGCTCGCTCGCGACCAGGCTACGTTCGCCACGGCTGCGGGATGGATGCGCGGAAGCGTCTCTGCGGCAGCGGCGCTCGTGACGTGGCCCTGCAGATGTTCGACGGAAAAAACGGGGGGACCGTATGAATCGACCGATCTTTGGCCGTGCCGCCGCGACGGCACACGTGCTGGCGGCGCGCGCACGCGCGCAGGCCGTCGCCTTCGTGCTGCTGGTGCTCGCACTGGTTGCGGCGCCGGCGGCGGCCGTCACCAATGCCTGGGCGCCCGCGGGCGGCCTGAACACGGCGCGTTACGGCCACACGGCAACCTTGCTGTCTTCCGGCAAAGTGCTGGTGGTGGGCGGGGCCGGCGGCGCCGGCATCCTCGCCAGCGCCGAACTGTACGATCCGGCAACGAACGCCTGGAGCGCGGCGGGCAGCATGGCGGCGGCGCGCACGGACCACACGGCGACCTTGCTCCCTTCGGGCAAGGTGCTCGTGACGGGCGGGCGCAATGGTTCCACCCGCTACGCCAGCGCCGAGCTGTACGACCCGGCAACGAACGCATGGGCTGCGGCCGGCGACATGCCGGTATCGCGCTACGCCCACACCGCGACCTTGTTGCCGTCGGGCAAGGTGCTGGTGGTCGGCGGATACAACGGCACCGACCGCGCCAACGCCGATCTGTACGACCCGGCAGCGAATGCCTGGAGCGCCGCGAGTGCGCTGACCAACGCGCGCTACGCCCACACGGCCACGCTGTTGTCGTCGGGCAAGGTGCTGGTAGCGGGCGGGAGAGCCGGCGGCGGCCCTCTGTCGGCCAGCGCCGAGGTGTACGACCCCGGGACGAACCTGTGGAGCCCGGCCGGCACGCCGATCGCGCGCTCCAGCCACACGGCGACCTTGCTGCCCTCGGGTCATGTGCTGGTGGCGGGAGGAATGCAGTCCGGCGCTTTCGGCAGCACCCAGCTGTATGACCCGGCGACGAACGCGTGGATCGCGACCAGCCCGCTGGCCATCGCGCGGTACAGCCACTCGGCAGCGCTGTTGCCTTCCGGCAAGGTGCTGGTGGCCGGCGGCATCGATGTCGGCAGCGGCGCTCTCGGCAGTGCCGAAGTGTTCGACCCGGCCACGAACGCGTGGAGCACGGTGGGCGCGCTGGCCGCGTTGCGCGAGTATCACACGATGACCTTGCTGCCCTCGGGCCAGGTGCTGGCGGCGGGCGGCTATGACGGCAGTTCCCGGCTCGCCAGCGCCGAACTCTACGACCCGGCGGCAGGCGCGTGGAGCGCGGCCGGCGCACTGGTCGCGGGGCGTGCCGGGCATACGGCGACGCCGCTGCCCTCGGGCAAGGTGCTGGTGGCGGGCGGCGACAGCGGCAGCGGCTATCTCACCGGCGCGGAGTCGTACGATCCGTCGACGAACACGTGGAGCGTGGCCGGCAGTCTGGCCGTGGCGCGCTATCGCCACACGGCGACCTTGCTGCTCTCGGGCAAGGTGCTGGTGGCGGGCGGCTCCAGCAGCAGCGGCGATGTCGAGCTGTACGACCCGGCGACGAACGCCTGGAGTGTCGCCGGCACGCTGGCTGCGCCGCGCACCGGCCACACGGCGACCTTGTTGGCGTCAGGCAAGGTGCTGGTGGCGGGCGGCGGCAACTATCTCGCCAGCGCCGAGCTGTACGACCCGGTGACGGGCACGTGGAGCCCGGTCGCTCCGATGGCGACGGGAAGGATCAACCACACGGCAACCTTGCTGACCTCGGGCAAGGTACTGGTGGCCGGCGGCGACAGCAGCGGCGGCTTTCTGACCAGCGCCGAGTTGTACGACCCGTCGACGAACACGTGGAGCGCGGCCGGCACGCTGGCGGCGGCACGCATGCGGCACACCGCCACATTGCTGCCCTCCGGCAAGGTGCTGGTGGCGGGTGGAACGGGCGGCAGCGGTATCCTGGCGACGGCCGAACGGTACGATCCGGCCGCGAACACCTGGAGCGCGGCCGGCACGCTGGCGGCAAAGCGCTATATGCACACCGCAACCTTGCTGCCTTCGGGCCGGGTGCTGGTGGTGGCCGGTAACGGCAGCGGCGTCACGCTCGCCAGCGCCGAGTCGTACGACCCGGCGGCCAATGCCTGGAGCGCGGCCGGCAATCTGGCCGAGACGCGCTACTGGGCCGCGGCGACGCTGCTGATGTCGGGCCAGGTGCTCGTGACGGGCGGAGCAACCAACACGGGGCCCGTTCGCAGCAATACCGAGCTTTACGACCCTGGCCTCGCCCCGGTCAATGCGTTGCAGCCGGGCTTGAACGCGGTCGGCGCCTCCCTCGCGGAGAATCACTTTCTCAGCGCGAGCAGTACCGGCAGCACGACCGCCGCCAACGCCGCGACGGCGACGGGCTTCATGCCGTGGCGCGAAGGCAGCGGCGGCGCGTCGAACAGTTCCGCCAGCAACGCGCCGGTGTTCCAGGTGCAGCGCATCGACAACGGCCAGATGCGCTTCGTGCCGAGCTGGGACCTCGTTGCAACGAGCGATACCAGCTTCATGGGCGTGTTCCCGCGCTTCCCTGCAGGCCCGGTAGTGGTGCGCGCATGGGTGAACGGTGTTCCGAGCGCGGCGCGCTATTCGACGGTGGAGCTGGCGCCGGGCCGGCCGGCCGCACCCACTGCCGTGGGCGGCACTCTGCGGGCGACGGTGAATTTCACATCGGTAGCGGACAGCGGCACGTCGCCGGTCACGAGCTACACCGCGATCGCCTGGCCCGGCGGCGCTTCCGCGAGTTGCACCGCGCCGTGCACGAGCACCGTGTTCTCTTCGCTCGACCCGGGCAGCTACACGTTCTACGTCTACGCCAGCAACGCGGTCGGGGCCGGTCTCGAATCGCCGGCGAGCAACACCGTCGACGTGACTCGGGCGACGCCCGTGATTCAATGGTCGCCGGCGAGCTGGATCACCTACGGCACGCCGCTGGATGCCGCGCAACTGAGCGCCTCGGCGACGGTCGACGACGGCGCCGTTCCCGGCACGTTCGCCTTCACGCCGGCCGTCGGCGCCGTGCTGCCAGCCGGCGACGGCCAGACCTTGTCGCTGACCTTCACGCCGGACGACACCGTCCGCTACGCGAGCGTGACGACGACCCGACCGATCGACGTGAAACCCGCACCGCTGCACGTGACCGGCACGACCGTGCAGAACAAGACCTATGACGGCACCACGGCGGCGACGCTCGCCGGCGGCACGCTCGTCGGCGTGCTGGCGGCGGACCTGGGCACGGTGACGTTGACGCAAGCCGGCACCTTCGCCCAGGCCGACGTCGGCACGGGCATCGCGGTGACGGCCAACCATACGATCGGCGGCAGCGCGGCCGGCAACTACACGCTGACCCAGCCGACCGGCCTGAGCGCCGACATCACCCCTGCCACGCTGACCTACACGGCGACGCCGGCGACGATGCCCTATGGCACCACGCCGGCCGGCCTGGTCGGCACGGTGAGCGGCTTCGTCCCCGGCGAGTCGCAGGCCACGGCCACCACCGGCACATTGGGCTTCACGACGACGGCGACTGCGGCGAGCGCGCCGGGCCAGTATCCGGTCACCGGCGGCGGCCTCGACGCGAACGACGGCAACTACATTTTCGTGCAGGCGGCGGGCAATCTCGTCGCGCTGACCATCGAGCGCGCCGCGCAGGCGGCGCTGGACCTCGTCGCGACGCCGGACGTGCTGATTCCCGGCATGACCAGCCAGCTCGCCGCCAGCGGCGGTTCCGGCAGCGGCGCCGTCGGCTATGCCGTGGACAGCGGTCCTTGCAGCATCGCCGGCAGCGTCGCCACGGCGACCGGCGCGGGCGCCTGCGTCGTGCGTGCGACCAAGGCGGGCGACGCGAACTACGACGCAGCGACCGCGACCGCGACGATCGCCGTGCAGGCCGCCGCGCCGCTGCAGGCGCAGGCGCAATCGGTGAGCGCGGTGCTCGACACGGCCCGGACGATCCAGCTCGCCGGCAGCGACGGCAACATCGGCGGTCCGTATGCACTGACCTATGCGATCGCCGCGGCGCCCGCGCACGGCACGATCAAAGGTCTGAATGCCTCGACGGGCGTGCTGACGTATACGCCGGCCGCCGACTATATCGGCCCCGACGATTTCACGTTCACTGTCGCATCAGTCAACGGCGTTTCGCCGGCGGCGACGGTGACGATCGCCGTGACCGCGCCGCCGCTCGCGCTGCTGATCGGCGACGGCCGCGACTACGCGCGCTACGGGCAAGTCGTCGACTACGTGGCGACCTTGACCAATGCGGGCAGCACGGCGGCGGCGATGCCGGTGACGTTCACGTTGTCGGGCGGTTTCGATCGCGACAGCCTGCGCATCGACTGTTTCGTTCCCGGCGGCGATGCCCAGTGCAGCCAGGACGCGAACGATCCCCTGAAGTTCACCGTCACCGTGCAGCCGGGACGCACCTTGACTTGGCTGGCCGGCGTACGCGTGCGCGCGGATGCCGCGGACGACGACGTGACGTTCGGCGTCACGAGTGCGGCCGGCGCTCTCGCCGACACGAACACGCTGGTCGTGTTCCGCGACGGTTTCGACGCGACGGGCGGCGACGGCGCATCGGCACCCGTCGTCGACGGCGCGCCGGCGACGGCGGTACTCGACGGCGACGGCCTGACCGACGTCGTCGTGCCGGCCTCCGTCGGCGCGGCGACGACACCGCTGCTGATCGTCCGCGCCGCATCGCGTGAAGTGCGCATCGAAAGCCGCAGCGTCGCCGGCGTCGTGCTCGTGCGCCTGTTCGCGCGCGGCGCCGACGGTCGCGAGCGCATCAGCGCCTGGAGCGCGGTGCGGCCCGGCGCCACGCTGACCTTGGGCAGCGTCGCGGCGGGCGCATCCGCCGGCAATGCCGCGCCGTCGCGCGTGCTGGTCTTGAGCGGTGGCGAATCGGCGATCGTTTTGCCGTGAAGCGCGGTGACAGCGATTGCGGTGCCGGCTGCTGCGGCCTGTACGTTCGGCACGGCGGTGCGGTCTGCCGTACTCACACCGCGCCTGAGGCCTGCGGGTCTCGTATCTGCTGCGCCCGACGACTCCCGCTGCGCCGCGACGGCGCAGCGGCGAAGTCTTGTCACTCCGCCGCGACGAACAGCACGCCGTACGGCGGCAGCTCCACGGACTGCGCCGCCAACGCGCCACCGACGAGCCCATGGCCGTCGAGTACGCGGGCGCTGGCGGGCAGGTCGTGCGCAAGCGTGCGCGGCGTGTCGGCGAGGTTGAACCAGGCGTACAAGGTCTGGCCTTCGTGCACGCGCGCGAACGCGAGCACGTTGCCGTCGGCGGCGATGTCGCGCACCTCGCCCCAACGCAAGGCCGGTTGCGTGCGGCGCCAGCGCAGGAAGCGGCGGAAGCGCTGCAGCGGCGAGCCGGCGTCGTGTTCCTGCGTCGCCACGCTGCGCGCGCGGTGCGCGTCGGGCAGCGGCAGCCACGGCGTGCCACCGGTGAAGCCGCCCTGCGCGCTGCCGTCCCAGGGCATCGGCGTGCGGCAGCCGTCGCGGCCCTTGAAGTTCGGCCAGAACTCGATGCCGTAAGGATCCTGCAGCAGTTCGTACGGCACGTCGGCTTCGCTGAGGCCGAGTTCCTCGCCCTGGTAGATGCAGACCGACCCGCGCAGCGAACACGTCATCGCCGACAGGGTGCTCGCCGCGTACGCCGGAGCGGCTTCCGCGCGCCAGCGCGACACCACGCGCGCGACGTCGTGGTTGGAGATGGCCCAGCACGGCCAGCCTTCGCGCATCTGCGCTTCGAGCGCCGCGACGGTGTCGCGGATGTGGCGCGCCGAGGAATCCTCGGTCAGCAGCTCGAAGCTGTAGCCCATGTGCAGGCGGCCGTCGCCGGTGTAGTCGGCCATCGTCGCGAGCGAGTCCTCCGACGAGATCTCGCCGAGTGCGACCACGCCGGGATAGCGGTCGAGCAGCGCGCGCAACTCGCTCAGGAACGCGAGGTTTTCCGGCTGCGTGTTGTTGTGCCAGTGGTACTGGAACGCATACGGATTGTCCGGGCTGAAGCCGCGGCCGGTGCGCAGCTCCGGCGGCTTGGGCGGGTTGTCGCGCAGCAGCACGTCGTGGAAGCAGAAGTTGATCGCGTCCAGACGCAGGCCGTCCACGCCGCGCTCGAGCCAGAACCTCACGTTGTCCAGGGTCGCCGCGCGCACGTCCGGGTTGTGGAAATTCAGGTCGGGCTGCGAGGCGAGGAAGTTGTGCAGGAAATACTGGCCGCGGCGCGGTTCCCACTGCCACGCCACGCCGCCGAACAGCGACAGCCAGTTGTTCGGCGGCGTGCCGTCGGGTTTCGCATCGGCCCAGACGTACCAGTCGGCTTTCGGATTGTCGCGGCTCGCGCGGCTTTCCTTGAACCAGTCGTGCTCGATCGAGGTGTGGCTCAGCACCTGGTCGATCATCACCTTGAGGCCGAGGCGGTGCGCCTTGTCGATCAGGCGGTCGAAATCGGCGAGCGTGCCGAACAGCGGATCGACCGCACGGTAGTCGGCGATGTCGTAGCCGAAATCCGCCATGGGTGATTTGAAAAACGGCGAGATCCAGATCGCATCGACGCCGAGCGCGGCGACGTAGTCGAGGCGCTCGATGATGCCGGGCAGGTCGCCTACGCCGTCGCCGTCGCTGTCCTGGAAGCTGCGCGGATAGATCTGGTAGATGACGGCTCCGCGCCACCACGCTTGTGGATTCATGCCTGTGCCCCGAGACCTTTTCCCCGCGCCCGCCGCGTGGCGCGCACTGTCATGCAGCGAACGACGACGAAGCTTACCTGCGCCTCGCCGCGGCATGTACGACTGCAAACGTATTCATCGGCGACACGGAAATTGCCGCAACACCGCTGTGCCGATCGGCCGTCCCGTGCGTCCGTCGCGCGCATCGAGAGTCCCTGCGAGTCAGCGCCAGCGCGGCAGTTGCAGCACCGCGCTGTCGTCCATCACTCGCGGCGCATCGGCGGCGGCGCCGCCGAAGCCGAAGCTCGCCGCGTCCGGCGCGAGCGGCCGGTAGCCGCCGTCGTAGTCCCAGGTCGCGAGGTACAGCCTGGCGCCCGACAGCGAAGCGCCGAACAGGTTCGCCGGAATCGTCAGGCTCAGCGTGTGGCGCGCGCGATCGGCCTGCACGGCGGGCGATGACGATAGCGGCGTGCCTTCGCGCATCGCATCCGCGTCGTCGCTGCCGAACCAGGCGCCGCTCCAGCCGTTCACGCGCAGGCGGTAATGCCAGCGCATACCGTCGGGCAGCTCGGCGAACTGCAGCGGCATGACGCGCTCGCCGTCCGTGCGACCGGCGAGCTGCACGAACACGGTGAGCGCGAGATGATCGAAGCCGTTGGGCGGGTTCCACGCGGCGAGCAGATCGCCCATGGTCGCTTCGATACGCAAGGCTTCGCCCGCGCGCGCGACGCGAACGCGGCGCAGGTCGAGCGGATGCACGCCGCGCCAGCTCGCATCGGTGGGATAGCGGTAACGGCCGTCCGGGCCGTGGTCGTCGCCGGCGGCGTCGTCGATGTCGAGCACGGTCTCCCAGGCCCGTGCGATACGGAACGTGCGGGCAGCCGAGACCGAGCCGTTCTCCGCATCCCAGGCCAGCACGCGATGGTTCCCCTCGGCGAGGTGCGCGGTGTCGACCTGCGCGCGCCACGTGCCGTCGCGTGCCGGCGTCACTCGTGTCGCGTGGGCGAGGTCGCCGTCGACGACGAGCGCGAACGGCGTGCCGCTCCGCGCGATGCCGTGCAAGGCGAGCGCATCGCCGGCGGCGTCGCCGCCGGGCGGCGCGATCTCGGGCGGCGGTGCCGCGTGCGACGGACTCGCCGCGCTGCCGTCCACGCGCCAGACGTTGCCCGCGCGTGCGGGCAGAGCCAACGTGATGCGGCCGTCGGCGCCGACGACGAGATCCGGCGGCACGCCGTGGATGCCGAACACGCCGCGCAGCCGCGTGCCGGCCGGCAGGCCCGTGTCGATCGCATCGAGCAGGCTGCTCGCGTCGGCGGTGTTCATCGCGATCACGGCGTGCTCGTCGCCGTCGTCCATGCGATATGCGATGCCGCCCGCGCCGGCGGCGTTCTCGAAGACTACCGTCGGAAGGCCGCGCCAGAGCACGGCGTTGCCGCGGCGCAGCGCGATGACGTCGCGCAGATACCGGTACAGCGGCGCGTTCGTGTCGAAGTGGCCGCGCCCGCCGGAATCCACGCCGCGCGCGAACATCGCCGCGCGCTGCACCGTGAAACCCTGTTCGGTGCCGTAGTAGACGACCGGAATTCCCGGCAGGGTGAACAGCATCAGCAAGGACTGCCGGAGCCCGGCCTCGCTGCCGCCGGCGAGGAAGCGGTCCACGTCGTGGTTGTCGATGAAGCGCGGCTGCAGGTGCGGGTCGCCGCGGCGCTGCGCAAGGCTGCGGATGCGCCAGCCGAGTTCCGCCGTCGCACGCCCGCGCGCGAACGCGTCGAGCGCGCTCGCGTACAGCGGAAAATCCAGCATGCCCGGCAGCAGCGGTCCGTCGGCGTCGCCGACGTAGCCGTCGATGCGGCGCGCCTGCGTATCCTCGAACGGCCGGTCGAGACCGAAGCCTTCGCCGAACACGTGGAAGCGTTCGCGCCCGGTCTCCGCGGCGACGCGCAGCACGCCGGGCGCGGCGCGTTCGTCGGCGTAGAGAAAGTCGCGGAAGAAATCCGGCGGCACGTAGAACGCGGTATCGATGCGAAACGCGTCCACGCCGACTTCGCGGATCCAGTCGCCGTAGCTCTTGCGCAATGCCGTTCGCACGCGCGGGTTTTCCGTGTTCAGGTCGTCGAGGCCGGCGAGCTGGAAGTCGCGCACCTGCGTTGCGTCGTCGAAGTCGGCGATCTCGGGTGTCCAGTGGTAGGCGCCGAGGCGGCGGTCGCGCGCGCGGCGCGCATCGTTGCGCGAGAACGGCCACTGTGTCGGCCGCGCGGTCGGCCGGGATCCCGCGTTCGGCGCATAGCCGCGTTCCGGATGTGCAATGTCCCAGGCGCCGTCGTACTGGAAATAGTCGCCGACGTGGTTCACGACGATGTCCTGCACGAGATACATGCCGCGCGCGTGCAGCTGCGTGGCGAGCGCACGGTAGTCGGCCAGGGTGCCGAAATGCGCGTCGACCTTGCGGAAGTCCTGGCCCCAGTAGCCGTGATAGCCGCCGTAATGCACGCGCGCGTTCCACCACTGGTGCGCGACGGGCGGCGTGATCCACAGCGCCGTCGCGCCGAGTTCGCGGAGGTAGTCGAGGCGGCGCGTCAGTCCGCACAGGTCGCCGCCGCTGTATTTCGCCGGGTCGGCCGGATCGAATTCGCCGGCGCCCTGGTCGCTGTTGGACACATCGCCGTCGTCGAAGCGATCGATCACGGCGAAGTAGACGACCTGCGCGCGCCAGTCGGGCGAGGGCACGTGCCGCAGCGCACGCCCGGCGTCCGCGCGCTCGCCGCACGCGGCGAGCGCCGGCGAACCGCTCATGGCGCACAGCAGCAACAGGCCTGCTGCGGCAAGCCGAGCGAACCAACGATTTCCCAGCAGCCGGGCGCCAGACAGCATCGCTCCACCTCCATCACGCAGCGCAACATGAAACGGCCGGAACCTGCCGCGCGTCCGGCGCGATCATGCCCGCGCACGGCGTACGGCATCGGCGGCGCCGGACGCGCGAGCGCATGAATACGTTTGCAGGAAACCGTTCGCGCTTTTCCCCGCCGCTACCATCCTCCCCGCAGCGCAGGCCGCACGACGGCGCGCAACTACCAGCTTCATTTGGGGGGAGGCCCATGATGAATTTCAAACGCAATCTGCTCAGCAAGGCGCTCGCTTCGGCGATCGTGATGGCCGCCGGCGCCGCGTACGCGCAGTCTTCCCTGGCTGCCGACGCCGACGAGGCGCCGCAGGACGCCAAGGCCGCCGCCGCGAAGAAAAAGAAGGCCGAGGAGACGCAGAAGCTCGAAACGGTCAACGTCACCGGCATCCGCCACGGTATCGAGAGCGCGATCGAGGCCAAGCAGTCCTCGACGTCCATCGTCGAGGCCGTGTCGGCCGAAGACATCGGCAAGCTGCCCGACATCAGCATCGCCGAGTCCATCGCGCGCCTGCCGGGTCTTGCGGCGCAGCGCGTGGCCGGCCGCGCGCAGGTCATCAGCGTGCGCGGTCTCTCGCCCGACTTCGCGAC
The DNA here is from genome assembly GCF_024609805.1 of Tahibacter caeni. Taxonomy (GTDB): domain Bacteria; phylum Pseudomonadota; class Gammaproteobacteria; order Xanthomonadales; family Rhodanobacteraceae; genus Tahibacter; species Tahibacter caeni. The sequence goes on from NZ_JANFVR010000025.1 coordinate 12,648, forward strand.
CACCCTGCTCAACGGCCGCGAGCTCGTGAGCACTGGCGACAACCGCAGCGTGGAGTTCGACCAATACCCGTCGGAGCTCATGAGCGGCGTGACCGTGTTCAAGACGCCCGACGCCGGCCTCATCGGCCAGGGCCTGTCGGGCACGCTCGACATGCACACGGTGCGGCCGCTGAACTACGCCGACAGCGTGAGCGTGGTCGGCGTCCGCGGCCAGCACAACTCGCTGGGCTCGGCGGCGAACGTCGACGCGAACGGCAACCGCATCAACGCGAGCTTCATCGGCCAGTCCGCAGCCCGCAACGTCGGCATCGCGATCGGCTTCTCCCACGCGGACACGCCGATCCAGGAAAACCAGGTCGGCCTGTACGAACCGTGGAAGCAGGTCGGCGACGACTGGCGCCCCGGCGTGCCCGCCGGCACGTACTACTCCGACGGCATCAAGGCCCTGCGCCGTACCGGCAACGTGAAGCGCGACGGCGCGATGGCGACCCTGGAAGTGCGGCCGTCCGACAGCTGGTCCAGCACGCTCGACCTGTTCTATTCCAGGTCCAAGCAGGAAGACACGGCGAACCAGTTCGAGGTGAACCTCGGCGACTACAACGGCGGCTACGGCCGCATCGATCTGACCGACGTGCAGATCAACGGCAACGGCACGTTCGTCGGCGGCGTGGCGAACAACGTCTATCCGCTCGTGCGCGGCATGTACAACAAGCGCGAGGACAAGATCAGCGCGGTCGGCTGGAAGAACGAATGGAACGTCGGCCAGGCCAGCCTGGTCGCCGACATCAGCTGGTCCAAGGCCAAGCGCGACGAGATCAATCTCGAGAACAACACCCAGCTCGCGCCGGCGCCGCAGCTCGACTCGGTCGCGCTCGACTTCTCGCACGGCGACTTCTCGCAGCTCGTGCCGAACCGCGACTACTCCGATCCGGGCCAGCTGTTCCTGCGCAACACCATCTACGGCTCGGGCTACGGCAAGACGCCGAAGGTGGAAGACGAGCTCAAGGGCTTCAAGTTCGGTGCGACCCTGCCGGCGCCGGAGGCGGTCAGCCGCGTGTTCTCGGACTTCGAACTCGGCGTCAACTACGCCGACCGCGAGAAGGTGAAGCACCAGCCCGAAGGCAACATCAACGTCGGCGCGCAGGGCGACACCACGATCGGCGACGACCTGCAGTACGGCCTCGTCGATCTCGGCTTCGCCGGCGTCGGCTTCATTCCGTCGTGGAACGTGCCGGGCGCGGTGTCGCGCTACATGACGTTCGCGCCGACCGAGGATGCGTCGTACCTCGTGGCCAAGGCCTGGACCGTGGACGAAAAGATCACGACCGGCTATGCGAAGGCCAACATCGACGGCGCCTGGGGCTCGGTGCCGGTGCGCGGCAACGTCGGCTTTCAGATCCAGCGCACCGACCAGTCGTCCAATGCCAACTACTGGGACGGCACGCGGCCGGCCGGCCAGAACGTGCGTCCGTTCGAGGACGGCAAGAAGTACGACGACGTGCTGCCGAGCCTGAACCTCGCGTTCTCGCTCGCCGAGGACCAGACCCTGCGCCTCGCGCTGGCCCGGCAGGTGGCGCGCGCGCGCGTCGACCAGCTGCGCGCCTCGCTCGATTTCGGCATCGATTCGGCGACCGGCAAGCCCGGCGCGAGCGGCGGCAATCCGACGCTCGATCCGTGGCGCGCGAACGCGTTCGATATTTCGTGGGAAAAATACTTCGGCACGAAGGCCTATGTCGCCGCGGCGTTCTTCTACAAGGATCTGCGCAGCTACATCTACACGCAGACCCGCGACGACCACGACTTCTCCGATCTCGTCGCCGACTACGTGCCGCCGCCGGGCGCGCCGCCGGCGCTGACGACCGGCACCTTCACCGCGCCGTTCAACGGCCAGGGCGGCACGCTCCGGGGCTTGGAACTGTCGGCCTCGCTGCCGCTGGACATGTTCGCCGGCGCGCTGGAAGGCTTCGGCGTCATTGCGAGCGCGAGCTTCAACGACAGCAGCATCAAGATCAAGGATCCGGAAAGCTCCAGCAGCGTCGGCGACGGCCCGATCAGCCTGCCGGGCCTGTCCAAGCGCGTCTACAACCTCACCGCCTACTACGAGAAGAACGGTTTCGAGGCGCGCGTGAGCCAGCGCCGGCGCTCGGACTTCATCGGCGAGATCGGCAACTTCGCCGGCAACCGCACCCTGCGCTACGTCGTCGGCGAGAACATCACCGACGCGCAGGTCAGCTACACCTTCGGCGAAGGTTCCGTCGCGAGCGGCCTGAGCCTGCTGCTGCAGGCGAACAATCTGACCAACTCGTCCTACCGCACCTACGCCGCCACCAAGGACCGGCCGCTCGAGAACATCGAATGGGGCCGCACCGTGCTGCTCGGCGCCGCCTACAAGTTCTGAAGCAGGTTCCCGTCGCGCTACGCTCCTGTCTGCCGGGAGCGCTCCGCCCCGCCGGCGTTCCGCCGGCGGGGCCTCGTTTTGGAGGGTCGCATGAAGCACAAGCCGCCGATGACGTTCTGGCAGATCTGGAACATGTGCTTCGGTTTCCTCGGCATCCAGTTCGGCTTCGCGCTGCAGAACGCGAACGTCAGCCGCATCTTCCAGACCCTCGGCGCGGCGATGGACCAGATTCCGGTGCTGTGGATCGCCGCGCCGCTGACCGGCCTCATCGTGCAGCCCATCGTCGGCCACTACTCCGATCGCACCTGGACCCGGCTCGGCCGCCGGCGTCCGTACTTCCTCTACGGCGCACTGCTGGCCGGCGCGGCGCTGCTGCTGATGCCGCTGTCGCCGGTCCTCTGGGTCGCCGCGGGCCTGCTGTGGATCCTCGACGCCTCGATCAACGTGTCGATGGAGCCGTTCCGCGCGTTCGTCGCGGACCAGCTGCCGCCGCAGCAACGCGCGCAGGGCTATTCGATGCAGAGCTTCTTCATCGGCGTCGGCGCCGTCGTGGCGAGCCTGCTGCCGTGGCTGCTGGCCAAGGCCGGCGTCGCGAACACGGCCGCGCCCGGCGCGATTCCGCCGACCGTGCAATACGCGTTCTACGCCGGCGCCGTCGTGCTCGTCGGCGCGATAGTCTGGACCGTGCTGCGCACGCGCGAGTATCCGCCGGAGGTGCTGGAATCCTTCGCCGACGCGCCGGCGCCGGTTGCGCACGCCGCGCCGCCGGCAGCGCGCGACGCCTTGCCGTGGCTGGTCGCCGGCGGCGGCCTCGCCGCGTGGGTCGCGCTCGGATCGCTCGCGAAGGAGCTGTACGTGCTCGCCGGCGGGCTGCTCGTCTACGGCGCGGCGCTCGTCGTGCTCGCGCGCTCGCGCACGGGCAACGCGTTCACGCAGATCATGGCCGACCTGCATGCCATGCCCGCGGCGATGCGCCGCCTCGCCGTCGTGCAATTCTTCTCCTGGTTCGCGCTGTTCGCGATGTGGATCTACACCACCGCGGCCGTGACCCAGGTGCACTTCGGCAGCAGCGACACCGCGAGCGCCGCATACAACGAGGGCGCGAACTGGGTCGGCCTGCTGTTCGCCGCGTACAACGGTTTCGCGGCGCTCGCGGCGATCGTGATCCCGTGGATGGTCGCGCGCATCGGCCTGCGCTGGTCGCACTTCGCCAATCTCTGGATCGGCGGCGCGGCGCTGCTGTCGTTCCTCGTGATCCGCGATCCCGACTGGCTGCTGGCCTCGATGGTCGGCGTCGGCTTCGCCTGGGCCTCGATCCTGTCGCTGCCGTACGCGCTGCTCAGCGACAGCCTGCCGGCGAAGAAGATGGGCGTGTACATGGGCATCTTCAATTTCTTCATCGTGATCCCGCAGCTGCTCGCCGCGAGCGTGCTCGGGCTGCTGCTCAAGACCTTCGCCGGCAATCAGCCGATCTGGGCGCTCGCGATCGGCGGCATCAGTTTCCTCGTCGCCGGTCTCGCGGTGTTGCGCGTGGCCGAGCCGCAGCCGGCCGCGGCGACGGAGGCCGTCGCATGAACATGCCGCACCGCCGCCTGCCGGTTCTGCTGCTCGCCGCCTCGGTCGCGGCCTGCACCCATGCGCCGGCGCGCGAGCCGCGCGCGCCGGCGGACGAGCTCTACGGCACCCTGGAGCCTTTCGCGAGCGAGGCGATCTATTTCGCGATGACCGATCGCTTCGTGAACGGCGACCCGTCGAACGACCAGCGCGACCAGGGCAAGGCGAAAGGGGCCGCGTTCTTCACGTTCGACCGGCCCACACCGGGCGCGCCGGCCGGCGAAAGCGACAACGTCGGCTACCTCGGCGGCGACTTCAAGGGCATCGTCGACAACGCCGGCTACATTCGCGACATGGGCTTTTCCGCGGTCTGGGTGACGCCGGTCGTCGACAACCCGGACGAAGCGTTCACGGGCGGCGACGCGGTGAAGTGGGGCGGCATGTTCACCGACCGCGGCAAGACCGGCTATCACGGCTACTGGGGCGTGAACTTTTACCGGCTCGACGAACACCTGCCGAGCGCGGGCCTGGACTTCGCCGGCTTCACCGCGGCGCTGAAACGCCACGGCCTCAAGACCGTGCTCGACATCGTCGGCAACCACGGCTCGCCGGCGTTCTCCATGCCGCAGCGGCAGCCGCAGTTCGGCCAGGTCTTCGACGCGGACGGAAAGCTGATCGCCGACCACCAGAATCTCCTGCCGGCCGAGCTCGATCCCGCGCACGAGCCGCTGCACGCGTTCTACAACCGCAGCGGCAACCTCGCGCAGCTGTCCGACTTCGACGAGAACAACCCGGCGGTGCTCGACTACCTGAGCGGCGCCTACCTGCAATGGATCGCGCAGGGCGCCGACGCGTTCCGCGTCGACACCATCGGCTGGATGCCGGACACGTTCTGGAAGGCCTTCGTCGCGCGCATCCGCGCCGCGCATCCGGGCTTCTTCCTGTTCGGCGAGGACTTCGAGTACGACGCCGCCAAGATCGCACACCACACCTGGCCCGGCGGCGGCGCCGTCAGCGTGCTGGATTTTCCGCTGCGCCAGCGCGTGGCCGACGTGTTCGGGACCAGGCAGGCCGGCTTCGAGACCATTCCGCCGGCGCTGTACCTGGAGAACGGCCCGTACGCGAATCCGTACGACCTCGTCACGTTCTACGACAACCACGACATGGCGCGGCTGGACGCGACCGACGCCGGCTTCATCGACGCGCACAACTGGCTGTTCACCGCGCGCGGCATCCCGGCGGTCTACTACGGTTCGGAGATCGGCTTCATGCGCGGCCGCGCCGAGCATGCCGGCAACCGCAACTACTTCGGGCAGGACAACGTCGAGGCGGCGAAATCCCATCCGATCCGCGCGCATCTCGCGCGCATCGCGCGCGTGCGCGCGGCCTCGCCGGCGCTGCAGCGCGGGCTGCAGGTGAATCTCGAATTTTCCGGCGCGCGCGCGGCCTTCCTGCGCGTGTACCAACACGCGGGCACGGCGCAGACCGCGCTCGTGCTGCTCAACAAGGGCGACGCGCCGGCGACGTTCGCGTTGAAGGATTCGCTGCAGGCCGGGACCTGGCGCAACGCGCTCGATGCGGCGGCCGCGCCGCTCGCGGTGACGCACGGCGCGGAACCGGCGCTGACCGTGCCGGCGCACGACGTCGCGGTGTGGCTGCTCGATGCGCCGCTGACCGACGCGGCGCTGCGTCAGCGTGCGCTCGCGCTCATGCGCGCGAGCCGCACGAACGGCGGATGACGAGCTGTGCCGGCAGCATCGCGCTGTCGGCCGGTTCGCCGCGCAGCTGCGCGAGCAGGCGCTCCACGAGCATCTCGCCGGCGCGCTTGGTGTCCTGCAGCACCGTCGTCAGCGGCGGCGCGGCGAAGCGCGCCATCGGAATGTCGTCGAAACCGACCACCGACACGTCGCCCGGAACGCGCAGGCCCGCGTCGTCGAGCGCGCGCATCGCGCCGATCGCGATGAGGTCGCTCGCGGCGAACAGCGCGTCGAACGCGACGCCGCGGTCGAGCAGCTCGCGCGCGGTGCGATAGCCGACCTCTTCGGTCGAATCCATCGCGTCCACCTGCAGCGCCGTGTCCGGCGCTATGCCGGCGGCGAGCAGCGCGTCGCGGTAGCCGAGCCAGCGGTCGCGGAATTCCGGGCAGTGCTCGGTCGCATTGCCGATGAACGCGATGCGGCGCCGGCCGAGATCGAGCAGGTGCGCCGCGGCGGCGTGGCCGCCCTGCACGTTGTCGCAGCCGACCGACACGCCGGGCTGGCCTTCCACCACCGCGCCCCAGCGCACGAAGTGCGTGCCCTGTTCGACGAGCTTCTGCAGCTTGTGCTGCGATACCACGTAGTCGCCGTAGCCGAGCAGGATCAGGCCGTCGGCCTTGTGCGCGTCCTGGTATTCGGCGTGCCAGTCCTCGCTGGCCTGCTGGAACGACACGAGCAGGTCGTAGCCCTGGCGCGCGCAGGTGCGCGTGATCGAGCCGAGCATGGACAGGAAGAACGGATTGATCAGCGAATCGTCCGAGGTCGGGTCCTCGAACAGCAGCAGCGCCAGGGTGGCCGTGTTCTGCCGGCGCAGCGCGGAAGCGTTCTTGTCGACCTTGTAGTTGAGCTGGCGCGCGATTTCCTGCACGCGGCGGCGCGTGTCGAGGCTCACGAGCGGACTGCCGCGCAGCGCGCGCGACACCGTGGCCTGCGAGACGCCGGCATGGTAGGCGATGTCGAACGAAGTGGATTTTGCTTTCATGTGCACGAGCTGCCGGGGCCGCGGCGCGAAGACGCCGCATCGCATCCGCCACGGCTCCTAGGGTCTTACGATGGGCGCCGCAAGGCATGACGCGGCGCAGCATGTCCCGCCCGTGGACGGCGCGAGTGCGCGGCGTTTCAGTCCTGCGTGCGCAGCGCGGCCGCCGCGCCGAGCAGGCCCGGCTGGGCGTGCGTCACGACGTGGATCGCGACGCCTTCGAGCAGCGCGGCCATGCGCCCCTTCGCGAGGAAGCGCTCGCGGAACGCGCTGGTGCGCAGGAACGGCACGAAGCGCGGCACGATGCCGCCGGCGATCATCACCGTGCGTGCGCCCTGGATCAGCGCGATGTCGCCGGCCACGCTGCCGAGCACGGCGCAGAACCGCGCGAGCGCGCGCCGCGCGGCGAGGTCGTGCCCGTCCAGCGCGGCCGCGACGATCTGCGCCGGATCGCGCAGCGGCGTGGACAGGTCGTCCAGGGTCGGCGAGCCGTCCTCCATCGTCGCGAGCGCCGCGTCGATGTGCGACAGGCCCGTGCCCGACAGCACGCGTTCGTTCGACGTGCGGCCGAAGCGCGCGTCGAGCCAGCGCGCGATCCGCTGCTCTTCGTCGCCCTGCGGCGCGAAGCTGACGTGCCCGCCTTCGGTCTCCACCACGTGCCAGCCGCGCTGCGTGTCACCGACGAGCTGCGCGACGCCGAGCCCGGTGCCGGGACCGAGCACGCTGACCGGCCCCGTCAGCGGCGCGGCCGGATCGCCGTGCAGGGTCTCGCGATCGGCCGGTGTCAGCGCCGGCATGGCCCGCGCGACGGCGCCGAAATCGTTGAGCACGTGCAGCCGGTCGAGGTGGAGGCTGCGCCGCAGTTCCTCGCGGCTGAACGACCAGGCGCGGTTGGTCAGGCGGATCGCGTCGCCGGCGACCGGGCAGGCGACCGCGATCGCCGCGCGCGCGGGCTGCGCGCCCACGTGCGCGAGATAGGTCTCGGCGGCGTGCTGCAGGCTTGCGAATTCCGCGCACGGCAGCGAGCGCTGCTGCGCCAGCGCGGTCGGCGCCGCCGGATCGACCAGCGCGAAGCGTGCGTTCGTGCCGCCGATGTCGGCGACGAGTTCCGGCCGTTGCGTCATGCGTCTCGTTGTTCCTGGTCGGTCGCTGGTCTATTTCGCGATCAGCACGAGCAGCGAACGTGCTTCGAGGCCGTAGCTCGTCCATTCGCCGCCGATGAAGGCTTCCGCACCCGGCACGGCGACGGTGCTGGCGCCTTCGTTCCAGGTTGCGGTATCGGTCACACGATACCAGGACTTGCCGCTGCCGGGCCATGGCAGGACGAAGTTCACGCTGCCCGACCAGCCGTTGTAGGCGATGTAGATCGCGCTCGCCGTGTCGCCGAATTCGCTGCCGTCGATGCGCCAGGCGATCGCATGGTTGTTCGGATCGTTGAAGTAGGCCGCGTCGGCCTGGCTGCCGTCGGTCTTGAACCAGCGCAGCTGCTCCATGACGTTGCCGTTGTTGTCCACGCCCGAGTAGAAGTTGGCCGGACGCAGCGCGGGATGCGCCTTGCGGAACGCGATCAGGCGCTTGGAGAAGGTCTCGTGGTTGGCTTCGGTCGTCGTGCGCGTCCAGAACAGGTAGTTCGCCGACGAATCCAGGTTGTACGGGTTGTTGTTGCCGAACGTCGTGCGCAGCGCCTCGTCGCCGCCGGTCAGCATCGGCACGCCGGCGCTGAGCATCTCCAGCGCGAAGCCGGTACGCGCGGCGCGGCGCTGGTTCGCGGCGACGCCGCCCTGGTCCCAGCTGTTGTTGTTGTCCTCGCCGCCGTCGGACGGGCCGTAGGGCCAGGGCTGGCTGTTCTGTTTCGTGTTGTAGGCGTAGAGGTCGTTGAGCGTGAAGCCGTCGTGCGCGACGACGAAGTTCACCGAATGCCAGGGCTTGCGTCCGTCGTCGCCGTACAGGTCCGACGAGCCCGCGAAGCGCGTCGCGAGCGTGCCGGTCGTGACGGTCTCGAGGCCGAGCTTGTTCTGCGCCTTGCGCACCGCATCGCGGAACGCGCCGTTCCATTCCGCCCAGCCGCTCGGAAAGCCGCCGACCTGGTAGGAGTTGCCGCCGATCGCCCAGGGTTCGGCGATCAGGTCCAGGCCGCTGCCGCCGCCGGCCGGACGCGGCGGCAGCTCGGCGACGATGCGATTGAGCGCGTTGCCGGCATCCATCTTGTCGAAGTTGTAGCAGCCGTGCTGGCAGGTGTTGCCGAGCACCGACGCGAGATCGAAGCGGAAACCGTCGACGCCGAGCGCGTCGCGCCAGTAGGCGAGCGAATCCACGATGAGGTTCTGCGCCGTCGCGTTGCGCGTGTTGTAGTTGCCGCCGACGCCGGTGTTGTCCCACGGATACTGCAGGTCGCTGGTCAGCGAGTAGTAGGTCGGATTGTCCAGGCCGCGCCAGGACTGCACGTTGTAGACCGTGAGGCCGTCCGTGCCGCCCCAGGCGCCGCCCTCGCCGGTGTGGTTGTAGACCACGTCGACGTAGACCTTGATGCCGGCGTCGTGGAACGCCTTCACCATCGCCTTGAATTCGCGCGTCGGGCCGCCGGCGCTCTTGTCCGAGGAATAACGGCGGTCCGGCGCGAACCAGTTCAGGGTCATGTAGCCCCAGTAGTTGTCGCCGGTGTCGGAGTTCGGGTCGATGTCGTTCTGGTCGTTCTGCGTTTCCTGCACGGGCAGGAATTCCACCGCGGTGACGCCGAGCGCGGCGAGCGCGGACGCCTTCTGCGCTGCGCCCGCGTAGGTGCCGCGGACGGCCGCGGCGAGGCTCGTGTCGTCGCGCGTCAGGCCGCGCACGTGCACTTCGTACACCACGTCGTCCTTGAACGCGCGCGTGGGCTTGCTGCCGGTCGAGGTGGTGTCGGCGGCGAGCACGATGCCCTTGGGCGCGCAGGCGCCGCTGTCGAGGTTGCGGTAGCTCGCGCCGCTCGCGTAGATCGTGCCGTCGGTGCACGTGGCGGTGTTCGGGTCCTGGCTGACCTCGCGCGCGTAGGGATCGAGCAGCAGCTTGTTCGGATTGAAGCGGTTGCCGTTCGCGTCGACGTCGCTGACGAAGCCGGTGCCGCTGCCCTTGGTCCAGGAACTGCTGTAGGTCCAGTTCGGACCCCAGGCGCGATAGCCGTAGTAGACCGCGCCCGTGATGTCGTAGGTGTTCCGCAGGGTGGCCACCGACGCCGTCTTCGACCAGACGTTGGTCGCCGCGTCCTTGGTCATCACGTAGCGCACGCGCTCCTGCGCGCCGGAGGCGGTCTTGTACAGCCACACCTCGATGCGCGTCGCGCGCGAGGAATACACCTTGAACGTGATGTTCGCCTGCGTCGCGTCGTACTTCGCGCCGAGGCCGTAGGCATCGATCGCCGCGTGCGCGCGCGGCGCCGCACCCAGCGCGAGCAGCGCGCCGAACGCCGCGACCAGCCACGTACCCGTCCACTGCCGGATCAGTCCACGCATCGTCGTCCTCCCCAGGAATGCGCCCTGCACCGCGCACTCTAGCGGCAGGTGCACTGCACAATGCGACAATGCAAACGTATTCAGCGCCCGGCGGCGGCGCGCCGGGGCTTCCTGAGTCCGGTTCCTGGACTGGCCGGCCCGGTCAGCGCGTCAAGGTGACGGTTCCGACGTGCTCGTCCGGCAGAGTGACCCGCAGGCGGCGCGCGGCCGCGTCGAACGGCGCGTCGTGCACGCGCTTGCCGTCGATGCGCACCGACTTCGGCGCCGCATCGAGACCGAGGAATTCGACGAAGCCGATCTTCTGCCAGCCGTGATTCGGCGGGATCGAGAACGTCACGCCGCTCGCGTTCTGCTCGACCGTGACCGTGCGCGATCCGCCGTCGCGATACGCGTAGCCGTCGCCGGCGTCCTGGTAGATCGTGCTCCGGCCCGCGGCGCCGAGCGCGACGACCACGGTCAGCGGCACGTTCGCCATCTCGCCGGTGTGCTGGACGACCGGCTGCGTCGGCACGCTCGCGCCCGCGCGCAGGAACAGCGGCAGACGATCGAGCGGCGCGGCGACGGATGCCTGCGTGCCGCCGGCGTGGCGCGTGCCGTCGTACCAGTCGATCCAGTCGGCGCCGGCCGGGAACTGCACGTCGCGCTTGACCGCGCCTTCGGTGACGACGGGTGCGACGAGCAGCGCGTCGCCGACCAGGAATTCATCGTCGACCGTGGCGGCCTTGTCGTCGCGCGGGTAGTCGAACCACAGCGGCCGCATCGGCGGCGCGCCGCTCGCTTCGGCCTCGTGAAACAGCGCGTAGAGGTAGGGCAGCAGGCGGTAGCGCAGCTCGATCGCGGCGCGGTTGATGCGCTCGTGCTCGGCGCCGAATACCCACGGTTCGCGCGGCGGCGTGTTCCACGCGGAGTGGCCGCGCAGGAACGGCGTCAGCGCCGCGGCCTGCAGCCAGCGCGTGAAGAGCTCCGCGCTCGGCGAGCCGGAAAAGCCGCCGACGTCGGCGCCGACGAACGGCACGCCGGAGATCGACAGGCCGGTCAGCATTGGGATCGAGATCTGCAGGTGCTCCCAGCTCGTGCTGTTGTCGCCGGTCCAGACCGCCGAGTAGCGCTGCACGCCGGCGTAGCCGGCGCGCGTCAGCACCAGCGGACGCCGGTCGGGACGCTGCCGGCGCAGTCCCTCGAACGTCGCGCGCGCCATCTGCATGCCGTAGACGTTGTGATAGCGCGCGTGATCGCCCGGGATACCGTCGCCGGCATGACGCGCGTCGAGCGGGAAGGTCTTGCGCGGGTTCTGCGGCGTGCGCGGACCCGGTGCGCCGTCGGGCACGAACACGCCGGGTTCGTTCATGTCGTTCCAGATGCCGTCGATGTCGTCGCGCACCGGCTTGGCCATCTGCCCGCCCCACCAGGCGCGCGCCTGCGGGTCGGTGAAATCGGGGAAGGCGGTCTCGCCGGGCCAGACCTGCGCGCGCAGCTCCGCGCCCTGCGCGTCGCGCACGTAGACGCCGGCCTGTCTGCCGCTGTCGTAGACCGCATAGCCCGGATCGGCCTTGATGCCCGGATCGACGATCTCGACGAGGCGCACGCCGGCGCCGTGCAGGTCGGCGATCATCGTTCCGGGCTCCGGGAAATCCGTCGGCGACCAGGTGAAGACGCGATAGCCGTCCATGTAGTCGATGTCGAGGTAGAGCACGTCGAGCGGGATCTTCCGCTCGCGGAATTCGCGCGCGAGTTCGACGACGCGCGCCTGCGGCTTGTACGACCAGCGCGACTGCTGGTAGCCGAGCGCCCATAGCGGCGGCAGCGGCGTGCGGCCGGTCAGCGCGGTGTAGTCGCCGAGCACCCGGCGCGGGCTGCGTCCGGCGCCGCCGGTGAAGACGTATAGATCCAGCTCGCCGCCGTTGGCTTGCCAGCGCCAGCGTTCCGGGTCGCTCGCGCCCATGTCGAAATGGCTGCGCCAGGTGTTGTCGAAGAACGCGCCCCAGCTCAGCCCGCCGCGCGAGCCGTGGAAGAACGGGATCGACTGGTACAGCGCCGTCGCGCCGCGGCCGTAACCGTAGGCGTCGGTGTTCCACAGCGTGATGGTCTGATGGTCGCGCGCGGTCGGCAGCGCCTGCTCGCCGAAGCCGTAGTACAAGTCGAACGCGTCGCGCAGTCCCGTGAATTCGACGGCGCCGGTGTCGCGGTCGAACGCCGGCGGACGCTGCGGATCGCTGGCCAGGACCGGCCTGCCGTTCGCGTCGAGTACTTCGAACGACAGCGCGGGCTGCCGGCGCACGACGACGCGCGCGCCTTGCGCGCCGGCGCTGCGCAGCTCGACCGCGTCGCCGCGCTCGTCGACCTGCAATGCCGTGCGCGGGGCCGGCGCGCTCAACGCGTAGGAAAAATCGCGCCCGAAGCGGCCGTCCGGAGCGAGGCGCACACGCACGACGTCGGGCGAGACGAACGCGAACGACATGGCCGCGCCGCTGTGCAGGATCAAGGTCGCCGCATCGCCGTCGCGATGCAGCTCGCGCACGGCGCCGACGTTCTGCCACGCCGCCGGCAGCGGCGCGGCCAGCAGGCCGAAAAGCAGGCCGGCGATCATTCTGAGGGACATGGGCTTCTCCGCGTGCCGGCGCATCACCAGAACACCGTGTACAGCACGACGAGCAGCGCGATCACGACGAGCGCGCCGGCATGGAAGCCGGCCGAAGTGCGGAAGTCGACGTCGTCGGTGCGGATCAGGTTGCGCTGCGGCGGGCGCGTCGCGAGCGAGACCGCGACCGCGAGCGCGACCGACAGCACGAACACCCAGCCGACGCGGTTCATGAACGGCATCTGCGGCAGCCCGAACCGGACCGCGATCGACAGCGCCACCGAACCGATCGCACCGGCCAGCGCGCCGGCCTCGTTCGCGCGCGGCCAGAACAGGCCGAGCAGGAAGATCGCGCAGATGCCCGGCGTGAAGTAGCCGGTGAAATCCTGGATGTACTGGAACGCCTGCTCGAAACTGCCGAGCAGCGGCCGGGCGGCGAGCACGCCGACGACGACCGCGCCGACCGCGGCGAGGCGGCCGACGGTGACGAGGTGCGTCTCGTCCTTGCGGTCGCCGATCCGGGCGTAGAAGTCGAGCGTGAAGATCGTCGCGATCGAATTGATCTTCGAGGCCAGCGAGGCCATGACCGCCGCGACGAGGGCGGCGAAGACCAGGCCGAGCACGCCGGTCGGCAGCAGGCCCATCATCGTCGGATAGGCCTGGTCGGGCCGGGCGAGATCCGGCGCAAGCGCGACCGCGGCGATGCCGGGCAGCACCACGATCAGCGGCATCACGAGCTTGAGCGCGGCGGCGAGCAGCACGCCCTTCTGCGCCTCGGCCACGCTTTTCGCGGCGAGGCCGCGCTGGATGATGTACTGGTTGAAGCCCCAGTAGCTGACGTTCATGACCCACATGCCGCCGAGCAGCACGGCGAGGCCGGGCAGTTCCTTGTAGTGCGGGTTGTCCGGCGACAGGATCATCCGGAAATGCTCCGGATGCTCCGCCCACAGCCGCTGGAAGCCGGCGAGGACGTCGCCGCCGCCGATCCGGTCGAGCGTGATGGCGGCGACTGACAATCCGCCGAGCACGAGCAGCGAGACCTGCACGATGTCGGTCAGCGCGACGGCCTTGAGGCCGCCGTACAGCTGGTAGGCGAGCGCGAACGCGCCGAGCAGCACGAGCGCGGTGAACTGATCTATGCCGGCCACCTGGTTCACGGCGATCGAACCGAGCCAGAGGATCGACGTGAGGTTCACGAAGACGTACAGGATCAGCCAGAACACCGCCATCACGGTGCGAATGCGGCGGCCGTAACGCTCCTCGAGGAACTGCGGCATCGTGTTGATGCCGTTGCGCAGGAATACCGGCAGGAACCAGCGCCCGACGATCAGCAAGGTCGCCGCCGCCATCCATTCGTAGGACGCGATCGCCAGGCCGATCGCATAGCCGGATCCGGACATGCCGATGATCTGCTCGGCCGAGATGTTCGCCGCGATCAGCGACGTGCCGATCGCCCACCACGGCAGCGCCTTGCCGGCGAGAAAGTAGTCTTTCGCATCTTTGCGATGCGCGCCCTTCTCGCGCGAGACGAGCTGCGCGAGCACGAAGATGCCGACGAGATACGCCAGCACGATGGCAGCGTCGAGCCAAGCCAGTTTCATTTCCCCTCCCGCTTCTGTTCTTTCGCCGATCGGTCCCCGTTGCCTTGCGAATGCTCTTCATGTCGCCGGCGCGGCCGTTGCCCCGGGTTCCCCTGCCCGATGGACGGCCGGCGGCGCTGCGTCGGGTCACCAAAAAATCCCCGAAGTCCGCGCTGTTCCCCTGTTGCGGATTGCGCCGTGCAGCGAACGGGCGATTCCCGTCGCCCGGCAGATTCACGATCGCCGCCGCACGCCGGCCGGCATCATCGGCTGTTTCGGGGCCGGCTCCAAGCGCCGCCGCGCGGCCGTGCGCGGCCGCCGGTTCCGGATCGCGACCGTTCCGGCGCGCGGAACTCGCCGGTCCTTCGACACGCCGTCCCGCGGACGAACATCCTCCGGCCCGGCGCCATTCCATCCGGAACCACGCGCGGCAGGACGCACCCGGCGCGAGACGAATCGCGCGATCGGGATTGAACGCGTCGGGCGGACCGGTCTGCGGTTCCACGCAGGTCGCGTGCGCGGGTTCGAAGACGACCCAATGGTCGGCGCTGGATGTCGCGCCCAGGGTTTGTCCGGCGCGGTGCAACGTGACGGGCTCGCGGTTGATGAAGCAGTCGTCCCACGGCCCGGGCGGCCGCCGTTGCAGGGGGCTGCAGGCGGGGAAGGCCGACGCCGCATTTCCGCATGCTGCAGCGCACACCAGGACGGCGCCGACGACGACTAGGCGAACTACGTAAGAATTCGTAGGATTGCCGGATGAACCCGAACCCGCGCCACCTCATCCGCTGTCTCGGTCTCTTCGTTCTCGCCGCTGCCGCGTCGGCCGGCATCGCCTCCGCCGCAGATGCGCCGCCGCCGGCCCGCATCGCCGACGTCGAGGACCGCTATTTCGACGACACCGTCGTCGATCCGTACCGCTGGATGGAGCAGCCCAGCGCCGAGCTCGACACCTGGTACCGCGCGCAGAACGCCTATACGCGCCGCTGGTACGAGCGCGACGCCGCGCAGCATCGGCGCTGGTTCGACCGCATACGCGCGCTGCAGACGGCCACGGCGAACCTGCGCTTCGTCACGCGCACCGGCGACCAGTATTTCTTCCTCGAAACCCCGACCGACGGCGGCGACGTGCGCCTGATGCAGCGCGCCGTCGCCGGCGGCGAGAAGCGCCTGCTGCTGCAGCCCGCGGCGCTCGGCGAGAGCGCCAGGCGCCGCTCGCTCGATTTCATCTCTGTGTCGCCCGACGGCCGCCACGTCGCCGTCGCGGTCGGCGAGGGCGGCAGCGAGAACTGGTCGCTGCGCTTCGTCGACGTGCGCAGCGGCAAGCTCCTCGCCGATACCCTGCCGCGGCTGTCCGCGCCGGTCCCGCGCTGGAGCGCCGACGGCAAGGGCGTCTACTACGCACAGCTGCAGAAGCTGCCGCCCGGCGCGCCGGAGACGCGCAAGCACGAGAACAACCGCGTTTTCTTCCATGCGCTCGGCGCGGCCGCGGGCAAGGACAAGGCCGTGTTCGGGCCCGGCGTCGATCCGGCCGTCGAGATCGACGGCAAGATCAGTTTCACCGACGCCGCCGAAAGCGCCGACGGCCGCTGGCTGGTCGGCTCGGTCAACCGCGGCACCGACGGGCACGTCGCGCTGTGGCTGCGCGACCTGCGCAGCAAGAAGCCGGCCTGGCGGCGCATCGCCGACCCTGCGGATGCGATCACCGCGGTCGCGCTGCATGCGGACCAGGTCTACGTGATCAGCGAAAAGGACAGCCCGAACGGCCGCGTGCTGCGCTTCGGCGCCGAACGCGGCAGCCTCGCCGACGCGAAGGAATGGTATGCGCCGGCCGGCGTCATCCTCGGCAGCGGCAACGGCTGGCTCGCCGACGCGGCCGACGCGCTTTACGTCGTCGGCACGCGCAACGGCAGCGCCGACGTGGCCGCGCTGTCCTACGACGAAGCCGGCAAGTCCCGCGCGCTGCCGCTCGGCGTGCTCGGCGAGATGATCGAGTTCAGCGCCGACCCGAACCTGCCCGGCGTGACCTATGCGCTGCAGGCGCCGACCTTGTCGCCGCGCGTGTTCCGCTACGAGCCCGGCCAGGCGCCGGTCGACACCGGCCTGCGTGCGGCCGACCCGGCCGACTTCTCGGCGATCGCGACGACACGCGTCGAGATCGCGAGCGGCGGCGTGCAGGTGCCGCTGACGATCACGGCGCGCAAGGACCTGCCGCGCGACGGCAAGAACCCGGTGCTGCTCGTGACCTACGGCTCCTACGGCGCGCTGTCGCCGATGTGGTTCTCGGCGCCGGACCTCGCCTGGTACGAACGCGGCGGGGTGCTCGCGTTCGCGCATGTGCGCGGCGGCGGCGAGAAGGGTGCGGCCTGGCACGAAGCCGGCCGCGGCACGCGCAAGCAGCACGCCGTCGACGACCTCGTCGCCGCGGCGCGCTGGCTGATCGCCGAGGGCTACACCTCCCCCGATCATCTGGCCATCGCCGGCAAGAGCGCCGGCGGCATCGTCATGAGCGCGGCGCTCGCGCAGCAGCCGCAGCTGTTCCGCGCCGTGATGTTCCGCGTCGGCGTCACCGACCTGCTGCGCATCGAACAGACGGCCGGCGGACCGGCCAACGTCGTCGAGTACGGCAGCGTGAAGAATCCCGAGGAATATCGCGCGCTGCGCGCGATCAGCGGCTACGCGAACCTGCGCCGCGGCACCGCGTATCCGGCCGTGCTGCTCGAAGCCGGCTACAACGACCCGCGCGTGCCGGCCTGGCAGCTCGGCAAGATGGCCGCGCGGCTCCAGGCATCGACGTCGTCGCGACGGCCCGTGCTCCTGCGCGTGGACTTCGACGCCGGCCACGGCCTGGGTTCCAGCCCGCTGCAGGTCGCCGAGCTCAAGGCCGACGAATACGCGTTCCTCGCGCGCGAACTCGGCCTGGATGCGGAAGAACCCGAAGGCGACTGACGTGGCGCACGTCGACTGCGCCGGGCGCCAGCAATGCGCTGCGGATTGCACTGACGCGCCTGGGTTTGCGCCGAGCGCAGCGATGCGCGACGTCGCGGTGCGTCGATGACGACGAGCGATGTTCCGCGCCGGACGACTTTCTTCCGGCGGCGTCGGAAGGGCGGAGAAAAGAAACCCCGCCGGCGTACCGGCGGGGTTTCCTGACCGTCGAATCGACGGCTCAGCGGATCAGCGATCCGCGGTTCAGAACGTGATCGACCAGCTGTCGATCCGGCCGGTGTCGCCGGCGGCGTTGTCGTTGACGCGCAGGATCCACGTGCCGTTGAGCGGCTCGCTCGACAGGTTCAGGGTCACCGTCTTGTTGATGTTGTCGGTGCCCCCGCCGGTGCGGTTGTGGATGTTGTACAAGGTGCCGTCCGGCGCCACGAGATCGACCTTCA
>NZ_JANFVR010000250.1 GCF_024609805.1 Tahibacter caeni
CTCGAAGCCGCGCTCGGCGCCTCGCTGCCGCGCCACGCGCGGATCGCGACGACGCTCGCCGACGGTCCGCTGGTGATCGGGCTGCTGCGCCCCTGCATCCTGCTGCCGCGCGCGCTGACGACGGCACTGGCGCCGGCCGTGCTGCACGACGTCCTGCGCCATGAGATCGCGCACATCCGCCGCGGCGACCTCTGGCTCGTCGCGGCATTACGTGTGGCCACCGCGGTGTTCTGGTGGAATCCGTTCCTGCACGGGATCGGCGCGCGCCTGGAACTTGCGCGCGAGATGGCCTGCGATGCGCGGGCCGCGCACGGCTGCGACTCGAACGCCGACTATGCGGATTCGCTGCTCGCGAGCGTCGAGACGCTGCTCGAACTCGACGAGCAGCGCGACTGGCTTGCCGTGGCGATGTTCGGACGGCGCAGCCACCTCGCACAGCGCATCGACGGCCTCGTCGACGATGACGCCGCCGGCGCCGCGCCGCGGCGAACGGCGGCGACCGCGCTGTGTCTGATCCTGCTGGCCGCCTGCAGCGGTGCCGTCGTGGCGGCTCTGCCGCGGCTCGCGCTTCCCACCGCCGCCGCCGAACCCGACGCGCGCGTGACGGCGCTGCTCGCCGCCGCGCGCAGCGGCGATGACGTAACCGTGCGCCGGCTCGTGCGCGACGGCGCCGACATCGACGCGCGCGTGCTCGACGGCGGCACCGCGCTGATCCAGGCCGTGCGCGCCGGCGACCCGGCCATGGTCGATACGCTGCTGGAACTCGGCGCCGATCCGGACCGCGCGTCGCTCGGCCAGGGCAATCCGCTGATCGCGGCGGCGCGGCTCGGGCGGCAGTCCATCGTCGAGGGCCTCGTCGAGGCCGGCGCCGACGTCAATCGCGTCGTGACCTACGACGAGACGCCGCTGATCAACGCCGCGCGCGCCGGACATCTGGCGACGGTGCGCTACCTCGTCGCGCACGGCGCCGACGTCCGCTTCGGCGTCGAAGCCGACGGCTGGCTCGGCCGCTGGCGAACGCCGCTGAACCAGACCCGCGACGCGGCCGTGCGCGCGTATCTGCTGGAGCAGGGTGCGGACGCGGCACGCCGCTGACGTCGCCGGCCGCTTCCGTCACCGACAACCCGGGCAAACCGGATGCCGCTTCCGCGCATCCGTCGTTTGCCTATCGACCGAGGAACGAACGATGAAGAAATCGACATTCGCCGGCCTGTGCGCGGCGGCGTTGCTGGCCGGCGCGGCCGGCGCGCAGACCCCGGACCGCACGCAGGAATCGCCGTTCGCCGCGGCGCTCGCGCACGGCCTGCGCCCCGGCGTGCTGAAGGCCGGAGAACCCTTGCCGCAGTGGTCGCTGCAGGAACGCATGGCGCATCACCACGTGCCCGGCGTCGCCGTCGCGGTGCTGAAGAACGGCGAAGTGGTCTATGCCGAAGGTTTCGGCGTGCGCGAAGCCGGCACGCAGGACGCGGTGAATGCGGACACCCTGTTCTCGGTCGGCTCGATCAGCAAGGTGGTCGCGGCCACGACGACCTTGCAGCTCGTAGGGCAGGGCAAGCTCGACCTGGACCGCAACGTCAACGACTACCTCGAGGGATGGCGCATTCCGGCGACGCCGGAGATCGCGAATCCGGTCGTGACCCTGCGTATGCTGCTGTCGCACACGTCGGGACTCGGCGTCCACGGCTTCGAGGACTACCTGCCCGGCGAGAAGCTGCCGACGCTCGTCGAAACGCTCGACGGAAAGGCGCCGGCGAAAAACGACCCGGTGCGCCTGCTGCGCGCGCCCGGCACGCAGGCCGATTATTCCGGCGGCGGCGTCATGGTCGAGCAGAAAGTCATCGAGGACGTCGCCGGCGTCTCCTTCGCCGAGGCCGCGCGCACGCTGGTGTTCGAGCGCATCGGCATGCCGCGCAGCACGTTCGAGAATCCGCTGCCGGCGCGGCGCGGCAACATCGCCAAGGCCCACGACAAGGAAGGCAAGCCGACCGCGCTGCCGCGCGGCTGGCAGGCGTTTCCGGAGCAGGCCGCGTCGGGCCTGTGGACCAGCGCGAACGAATTCGGCGCCTTCGTCGGCGCGCTGATCAAGAGCTATCGCGGCACGCAGGGCGTTCTTCCGCGGCCGATCGCCGTGCAGATGATGACCGAGGTGTCGCCGGGCTCGCGCGGCCTCGGTCCGGAACTCGCCGGCGCCGGTATTACGCGCAAGTTTTTCCACAACGGCGACAACGACAGCTACCACGCGGCCTTCGAAAGCTATCTCGAAACCGGCGACGGCTTCGTCATCCTGACCAACGGCAAGAACAGCCGGGGCCTGCGCGGCGAAATCCGCAACGCGCTGTCGGACGCGCTCGGCGTCGGCAAGCCGCCGATCCGCACGATCGACCTGGACCTGACCCAGCCCCTCTACGCTGACTACGCCGGCACGTATCGCCTCGACGAGGCGATTCCGCAGGACGTGCGCGGCGAACTCTCCGACTGGTTCGAGTTCGACGCACTGGAAATCCACATCGCCGACGGCGCGATCACCATAGGCCCGGCCGACGAACCGACACCGCTGCTGCCGCTGACCCCGCTGCGATTCCTGGCCCAGCGCTACGGCGTGGAGCTGCAGTTCCACCGCGACGCCCACGGCCGGGTGCGCGCCGTCAGCGCCGACGACGGGGTGGGGCGGTCGTATTACCGGCGGGAGGCGGCTGCCGGGAGCCGTTGAGGTTCGCTGGCCGGCATTCTGCCGGGCGTCGCCGGATTGCGCGCAGGCTGCCGATGCGTGCGCGCAACTGGCGCGTCGACACGTCGCCGGTGTTCGCCGCGGCGATGCGGACACGCTCATGCTGCCGTTCATTCCGCCAGTTCGTACGCGGTACTGCGTCCTCTGCCGGTTGCTTTTCTGAGCACGCCGAGCTCCACCAGTTGCGTGATGTCGCGCAGCGCCGTATCGGGCGAGCACTTCGCGACGGCGGCCCACTTGCTGCTCGTGAGCTTGCCCTCGAAGCCGTCGAGCAGGCGATCGAGCAACTTGACCTGCCGCCCGTTCAACGGCGTGCCGGCCCAGCACTGCCAGAAGCGCGCCCTGCCAGTGCGGCGACCGAATCAGCTAGTCTTGCGGCCACGACACTAATGCGCCATGCCGTGCCATGCCGAAACCGACAGCGAAGCGGCGACGTTCCGGCTCCAGCGATCGAAGCTCGCTCCTGCATCAGCGCTCACTGACGACGCGCAGCCTGGTCGGCATGGCGCTGCAACAGTGGGACAGCGAGTCGAGCTGGAATGCGATCCATGAACTTCGCAGCCGCGGGACGCCGGATACGGTAGCGCGCTGCCAGCGGCTGTTTCAGTCGCGCAACGGGCGCAAACGCGCGCTTGCGGTCAACGTGATGTGTCAGCTGCGCGCGACGTCGGCCGGAGGGCGGTCCGCGGAATACGCCGTCATCCAGGCGCATGCAATGCTCGTGGAAGGACTGAAGGATTCGAGTCCGGAGGTCATCGCCGCAGCCGCGTTCGGCTGCGGACATCGCCGCGACCTCGATGTCGTCGAAACGCTGATCGCCTTGTCCGCTCACGCCAGCGATAACGTCCGCCTGGGTGTCGCGTTTGGCCTGTGCTTCCGGGAAGACGAGCGCGCGGCCGGCGCGCTGGTACGACTGGCCGGCGACAGCGACGACGAGGTGCGCAACTGGGCGACGTTTGGCTTGGCCGAGTTGGCGTTGGACACGCCCTCGATTCGGCACTGCCTGTGGCGAAATACGCGAGACCCCTGTGAGGAAGTACGCCGCGAAGCGCTGGCCGGACTCACGAACCGTGGCGACCCGCGTGTCGCAGAATTGACGTAGCGGCGCTTCGCGGTTCGTGCGCGTGACGAGTCCATTCGGACAGCACGGCGTCGTACCGGCAGTCGAGCATCGAGGCGGATGTCCGATCCGCCGTGCAGCCTGCGGCGCTCGGTAGCGAAACGCCACGCGAAATCGGGGCGGCGCAACGCCGCCCCGATGGCGAAGGACTCACGGCCCCGGATGGAAACTCGCCTCCATCAGTCCGCGCACGTCGCGCGACAGAATCGCGAGCGCATCGAGAACGCCGCTGTGCGAGCGGGCGTCGTGCGCCTCCAGCTGCGCCGCCGCCACCGTCTCGCTGAGCGCCTGGATCGCCGCGATGCGCTCGAGTATTTCTTCCTGCAACGCCTCGCGCTGCGCCGGCGTGTCGAGCACGTACGCGAACATCACCGGCTCCGCCGACGGCACATCGCGGCGCAGCGGATAGAACGAACCTTGACGAGTCATGGCGTGGGCCTCCTTGACGGGGCTACGACGCCGCGGGTGCGGACGAGATGACCGGGACTCAGCCCGGCGCCGCAGAACGCATACCGACTATCCATGGACAACTCCCTTTGCGTGGAGTCGCCACCCGGAACCACACGACAGGGTGGCGAACGGTGTGCGGGTTAGCGGACCGGCTACAGCTCCGGCGAGCCTCGCGGCTCCCCACACACCGCCGCCAGAAATCGGCAGACGACACTGCACAAACGTCGAGCGCAAAAAAACGCCGAACCTAGGTGCAGCGCTGTGTGCGCTGTAGAGTTTCGGGCCGCTAAACCCGGTTGCCGAATTGGCGGCAACGGGACGATTGTTGACTTGTTGATCGTGGCCGTCAAGAACGCAGAAATGTCCCGCGCGAGTTCGTGCAAGCGGTCGGACATGCGAGCCGATGCGCGTCGCGTGTTGTGGTTGCTCGCTACCAGTGTTCCCCGGTCGACGCGGATACTGCGACCTACTCTGACGTCAGCTAATGGCGGTGCTCGACGGCGCAGTCGACATCACTGCCGGCAAACATGCTCGCATACGGCGCGCCATTGGGAACCATCAACTGCCGCGTCGTCAGGCAGAAGGGCAGAACCCAGAGTCGCAGCCCCGCTCGCTTCGGAAACTCGAACACCGGCAACGGCTGATCGAACGCCGCTGTCTTCGGGTAGATCAGCACCACGTCTCCCCGATCATCGAGGTAGGCTTGGCCGTAGGCTTGCAGCTGGTAGAAATCGCTCAGTGAGAGATCGTATTTGTCCGAGCCATTGGCTTTCGAGCCGTCCAGCATTTTCCACTTCGTGTCGAGCACGAGCGCGTCGCGGCCGTTCTCGCGGATCAACAGATCAGGCTGCAGTCGGAACCAGTTCTGCTCGCGATGGCGTACCAGGTGATGGCTTCGGACTTGGGCCTTCAACGTCAGCGGTCGTTTCACTTGAGCGGCCAGATGCCGGGCGACGAAGGCTTCGAAAACCGCCTCCATCGGGAACAGCAGCGATGGCGCCCGATGTTCACCCGTGCCTGTCAGAGGCGACTCCTCATTGAGAAGCAGGCGGGCCCACGCGAGACCATCGGCGTAGTACGCCATCCCCCGGTCCAGTCGCGTCCGCTGAAAATCGACCCGGAATTGCGTTGATGCCGGAACGTCCGCAAACACGAACTGCAGCTCGCGGGCCAGCTGCTGGTTCGCCTGCGATGCAGTCAATGTCAGGACACGACGCAACGCCGCGTGCAACAGCCGGTTTTCTGGCCTGTCGACGGAAAACTCGTGATGCTCCGTGAAAAAACGGTCAGCCCGGTACAGATTCTGCCGAAGGTGCGGTGCGACCAGCAGCTTGCCCCTCAGCGCCGCCACGTTGTCCTGCCGGTTCGAATAGTCGCCGCGCAGTCCTCGCTTGACGATACGTTCGACGGCGCGCAGAAATTCCGCCACGAACACTTCCAGTAGCGGCATTCGTGCCGCAGAGACCCGAGCGCTACGGGTTTCGATATGGCGAAAGCCGGGGAGGCAGCAAAGCATCTCTATCAGAAGCTGACGCGCCTTGCTGCTGCCGCCGTCGAGGATCTTGCCGATCTTGGGCAGTACTTCGATCTGAAATCCGCCCGGTGCGCGGATCACGCCCACATAGCTCTTCACCTGTACCACGCGTCGTCCGCGGCGGTGGGTGGGGCGCAGCCATGCAGCGTCTCCTTGCGTCGCGGTCCGGGTGCATTGCTCCTCGAGCCAGTCGTAGACCGGGCCGGGTATCTGATGCAGCCCTTCTCCGCCAGTGGTGCTCGCGCTGCCGGTCTGCAGCGCATCGAACTCATAGATGGTGAGTCCGTTCACCGGGACTCCGCGTTGGAAGTCGGCAGCGTCTGGTAGATACCGATGTAGGCCTCCGGGTTGGAGAATGCTGACTCCTGTACTATGTGGCGCGGCTTCGTCGCGTAGCTGTCCAGCCCGTGGTCGCTGCCGAACAGGCGGGTCAAATCGTCGTCACGACCGGCTTGCTCGCGCACGAATTGCGCGGCCGTCGCCTTCTGGTTGTCGGCCAGAACGAGCCGGATCTTTTGCCAGTCCTCGAAGAAGTACTCTTCGAGTAGCGGCAGGATGCGCATGCGGAATATCGACCCCAGCGCAGTGAGACGCTCCTTCCCATCGGGAACCTGGGTCAACGGTGTGAAGTACGCGTGGCCGATGCGATGGTCCCGGTCATAGAGCGCCTCGATACGCTCGTTGATGGCGCCGAGCAGGCGCGGAATGTGAATGGTCTGTTCGCCCGAGCGCACTCGCAAACCGGCGAGGGGCGCACCAGACTCATCGCGGGTGTCTGGCATGACCGGCACAAACTCGAAGCGGCGCCGCAGCGCGGTGTCGAGCAGCGCGAGGGAACGGTCTGCTGTGTTCATCGTGCCGATGATGTCCACGTTAGCCGGTACCGAGAACTGCTCGCCCGAGTACGCCAGCGTGACCGATACGGCGTTGGCGGCGCCCGCGCGCTTGTCCGGTTCGATGAGCGTAATGAGCTCACCGAAAATCTTGCTGATATTGCCGCGGTTGATCTCGTCGATCACCATCGCGAAGCGCTGGTCCGGTGCTGCACTCGCTCTGCGGCACAAGTCCTTGAAGACTCCCGCGCGGATCTCATACCGAACCTCCGCTTCTTCCGTCTCGCCGCCGAGCACGGGCCTGAGCCCCTCGACAAACTCCTCATAGCCGTAGGACTGGTGGAACGTGACGAAGCTGTAGCGCTGCACCGATCCCACCGCCGGCGCGCCGGCCCGATAAGCAGTGACTGTCTCGATCAGGTCGGCGCATGCCTCCCTCCAATCGCCGGCGAATTGCCAGAGGGAATGAACCGCCCCGGGAATCCCGGAGACTCGTTGGTGTGAGTCACGCCGCCATGGCGAGCTCACGCTGCTGCTGATAGTAGTTCGCTTCGGCTTCGGCGGGTGGGATGTTGCCGATTGGCCCC
>NZ_JANFVR010000251.1 GCF_024609805.1 Tahibacter caeni
CCGGTGAAGCTGGCCGTTCCGACGGCGGTCGCTTCGGCGCCGATCGCCGGCGCTGCGCGTCCGGCCGCGTCCGAAGCGGCCAAGCCCGCGGCCTCGGCGCAGCTGTCGCTCGGCATGCCCGAGCCGCAGGCCGAGCTGCCGGCCGGCACCAGCGTGCGTCAGGCCGTGTCCTCTGCACTGCGTTCGCCGCCGACGGCGCTGCCCGTGCCGCCGGCCCCGGCCGCCGACGCCGACGACAAGCCGGCCGACGGCGACGACAAGAGCGCCTGAGGCCTGCGCAAAGCCGGTACCGAACGGGCCGGCTTCGTTCGTCTCCAGCGATCCGCCGTCGACGGCGAGGCGCGCAAAAAGAAAAGGCCGGCGTGAGCCGGCCTTTTTCCTGTCTGCGATCGGCTGCGGCTAGCGCCGCCGGCGCCGCCGCGTGCCGTTCGCGGTTTCCAGCGCGCTGCCGAGATCGAGCACGCCGTGCACGTTCGCCAGATGCGCGAGTGCGACGACGTTGTCGATGTCCAGTTTTCCAAAAATATTCGACTTGTGCGTCGAGATGGTCTTGTCGCTGATGTTGAGGAAGCGCGACAGGGTCTGTGCGTCGTCGCCCTGGGCCAGGCGTATCGCGATCTCGAGCTCGCGAGTCGTGAGGCGGTCGAACGGCGATCCGCCGCCGCCGTCGACGGCTTCCATCGCGAGCTGCTGCGCGATCAGCGGCGCGAGATAGCGGCGCCCGTCGGCGACCTGCTGCAGCGCCTGCAGGAAATCCTCCGCCGGGCAGGCCTTGGTCAGATAGCCCGACGCGCCGGCTTCGAGCAGGCGCCGCGGAAACGGCGCCTCGCCGGCGACCGTCACGATGACCACGCGCGTGCGCAGTTCGCCGCGCCGCACGCGCTCGGTCACTTCGACGCCGGTGAGCTTGGGCATGTGCAGATCGAGCACGGCGACGTCGGGCTCGAGGCGGCGGATCAGCGCGAGGCCTGCTTCGCCGTCGCCGGCCTCGCCGACGACAGTGAACCCCGGATGCCGTTCGAGCATCGCGCGGTAGCCGTTGCGTACGAGCGCATGGTCGTCGATCAGGACTACGCTAATCATGCCCGCTCTCCGTCGCTTGCAACGGTTGAAACCGTACGTGAGGCGTAGCGCAGTGACAAGCGCATTTTGTATACCTGCCCCGCCGTATGGCGGCGTGGAGCCGGCCCGGCGGATTCGCTATGCTTGCGCGTTGCGGTCGACGATGCACCATACGTCGGCGTCCGGTCCCGGAAGAGTGGCAGAGCGGTTGAATGCACCGGTCTTGAAAACCGGCGATGGGTAACCATCCGTGGGTTCGAATCCCACCTCTTCCGCCATGAAAGCAAGCAGTTGGAGCGGTCTCGATGGCGCCGTGAAACGTCGCGAGGACCCGTTGCACGTCGGCGTCCGGACCCGCTCGCGGCGGCGCGGGCCCGCGGAGGCCGGCCGGCCATTGCCGCCGACGCGCGCAACCGCGCCCGCACGATGAACGTCACGCTGCCGGCGCGGCGGCGCCACGTGCGCCGGACCACTCAGCCTCCAGCCGTACAGCGCAGACTCCCGCGCCAGGCGTCGAACGCCGCCGCATGCGTCGCCGACGGCTTGCCGTCGCGCACGACGTCGTCGAACAGGAACAGGCGCGAATCGCCGTCGCCGAGCGGCAGGTCGTAGGCGAGGTAGTCGTGGATGTCGCCGAGGAAATGCAGGCGCACGCGCCAGCCCGGCACGTCGCGGCCGCACAGGTGCAGCGCGGCCGCGGCTTCGGGCACGGCCGGCGTGTCGCCGCGATGCAGGACGCTGCCCATCATCTCGAGCAGGGTCTGCGCGTGCGACTCGCTGTAGGAACCCGCGTGCACCTCGAACTCGAAGTCGCCGCGCCAGAGGCGCCAGCGCGAATCCTCGGCATCGTAGGTGACGCGCAGCACGGCCGGATAGTCGAACGCGATGCCGGCCTCGGCAAAACGCGCTTTCGCCTGGAGCGCCTCGGCGCGCGGCGCGCCGACGACCTCGTCGACGAAACTGCCCCAGAACGTGCTCCAGCCGCTGTCGGCCGGATAGTCGGCCGCCGGCGCCGTCGCGCCCGCAGCGGACAGGACGGCCAGCAGGCCAGTGCGCAGATACGGTCGGCGATGCACGTGACGGTCTCCTCGGGCCTTCGCGCGCGGCCGGCCGCGGCGGGGCGCGCATGATCCGCGGTGCGGACACTGTCGTCCAGCGCCGTCGTCGATGAGGCTGCCCGGCCGGGCTACACTCCGCCGTCCTTCCGCCGGATCGCCGCCCATGCCGCTCGCCCCGCCACTGAACTTCCAGCGCTGGATCGAGGAACACCGCCACCTGCTGAAGCCGCCGGTCGCGAACAAATGCATCTACGACGGCGACTTCATCGTCATGGTCGTCGGCGGTCCGAACCAGCGCACCGACTACCACTACGACGAAGGCCCGGAGTTCTTCTACCAGATCGAGGGCGAGATGGTGCTGCGCATCCAGGAGGACGGCCAGCCGCGCGACATCCCGATCCGCGCCGGCGAAGTGTTCTACCTGCCGCCGCGCGTGCCGCATTCGCCGCAGCGCATGGCCGGCTCGATCGGCCTCGTCGTCGAGCGCAAGCGCCTGCCGCACGAGCAGGACGGGCTGCTCTGGTTCTGCGAGCGCTGCAATCACAAGCTCTACGAGGAATTCTTCACCCTGCACAGCGTCGAGACGGATTTCCCGCCGGTGTTCGACCGCTTCTACGGTTCGGTCGAGGCGCGTACCTGCCGCGGCTGCGGCCTCCTGAACCCGGCGCCGGCCCGCTACGGCTGAAACCGGTCGTCGCCGCCCGCGCAACGCTGCCTTACACTCGACGACCATGCTCAAGATCGACACCCACGCCCACATCCTGCCGCGCGACTGGCCGAACCTCGCCGAGAAATACGCCGACGACCGCTTCCCGGTCATCGTGCACACCGAAGACCGCCACCGCATCTACAAGGACGGCAAGTTCTTCCGCGAGATCTGGGCCAATACCTGGGATCCGCAGCTGCGCATCGACGACTACGCGCGCTTCGGCGTGCAGGTCCAGGTCATCTCCACGGTGCCGGTGCTGTTCTCGTACTGGGCCAAGGCCGGCCAGGCGCTGGAGCTGCATCGCCATCTGAACGACCACACCGCCTCGATCTGCCGCGACCATCCGCGCCATTACGCCGGCATCGGCACGGTGCCGCTGCAGTCGCCGACGCTCGCGATCCAGGAAATGCAGCGCTGCGTCGAGCAGCTCGGCCTGAGCGGCGTGCAGATCGGCTCGCACGTGGAGAACTGGAATCTCGACGCGCCCGAGCTGTTCCCGTTCTTCGAGGCCGCCGCCGATCTCGGCTGCGCGATCCTCGTGCATCCCTGGGACATGATGGGCCGCGACAGCATGCCGAAATACTGGCTGCCCTGGCTCGTCGGCATGCCGGCCGAACAATCGCGCGCGGCCTGCTGCCTGATCCTCGGCGGCGTGCTCGAACGCCTGCCCGAGCTGCGCGTCTGCCTGGCCCACGGCGGCGGTTCGTTTCCGTACACGATCGGCCGCATCGAACACGGTTTCCGCATGCGGCCCGACCTCGTCGCGACCGACAACGCACGTAGTCCGCGCGAGTACTTCGACCGCCTGTTCTTCGACTCCTGCGTGCACGATCCGCGCGCGCTGCGCTACCTCGTCGACGTGGCCGGCGCCGACCGGGTCATGCTCGGCACCGACTATCCGTTCCCGCTCGGCGAGCAGGAGCCCGGCAGCGGCATCGCCGCGCTGGAGCTCGACGCCGCCGACGCGGCCCGCCTGTATCACGGCACCGCGCTGCAGTGGCTGGACCTGCCGGCCACGCGCTTTTCCTGAAACCCTGACCGGAGACGCCATGTCCGCTCGCCCGTTTTCCGCCCTGTTCGCCCTGCTGCTCGCCGGCTCGTCCGGCGCGGCCCTCGCCGCCGACTACACGCTCAACGACGGCGCGATCCGCTTCAGCGCGCCGAGCGACTGGCCCGTGATCATGCAGATGAGCGAAGGCAGTCCGCAGGTCATCGCGTTCCAGGTCAAGGACCCGGCAGACACCGGCACCGGCGAGGCGACCCGCGTGACCGTGACCACGCGCAAGCTCGACGATGCGCAGGCGTTCCAGACGTTCGTCAACGGCGCGCTGGACAAAGCCAAGCAGACGCCGGGCTACGAGAGCGAGACCGGCCCCGACGGCAGCAGCCTGCGCTACAGCGGCATGAGCCAGAAGACCCGTTACAAATATCGCGAAAGCTATTTCTACAGAAACGGCATCGCCGTGCAGCTGCGCTGCGTGCACCCGGTGCTCG
Organism: Tahibacter caeni; assembly: GCF_024609805.1. Taxonomy (GTDB): domain Bacteria; phylum Pseudomonadota; class Gammaproteobacteria; order Xanthomonadales; family Rhodanobacteraceae; genus Tahibacter; species Tahibacter caeni. The sequence goes on from NZ_JANFVR010000251.1 coordinate 4,324, forward strand.
CCGCGACCAGCGCGGCCTGGATCGCCGCCTACGACCAGGGCTGCGACCAGATCGCCGCCTCGCTGCAGAAGTGAGCCGTCGATGCCCGCAGTGACCGATTTCGAGCCCGGCCTGGACTGGGCCCGGGCGCAGGACCGCGCCGACGCGCTCGCGGCGTTCCGCGGCGAGTTCTGCCTGCCGCCGCACGGCGACGGCGAGCAGATCTATCTCTGCGGCAATTCGCTCGGACTGATGCCGCACGCGACGCGCCAGGCATTGGCCGACGAGCTCGACGACTGGAGCCGGCTCGCGGTCGAAGCGCATTTCCGCGGCCGTCATCCGTGGATGCCGTATCACGGCTTCGTGCGCGAGCATCTCGCCGAACTCGTAGGCGCTCTGGAGACCGAAGTCGTCGCGATGAATTCGCTGAGCGTGAACCTGCACCTGATGCTGGTCAGCTTCTACCGGCCGACCGCGCAGCGCCCTGCGATACTGCTGGAGAAGCGCGCGTTTCCGTCGGACCGCTACGCGCTCGAATCGCAGGTGCGCTTCCACGGCTTCGACCCGGCGCAGGCGCTGATCGAGCTCGACGGCGACGAGGCCAACGGCACGATCTCGCTCGCGGCGATCGAGCGCGCGCTGCACGAGCACGGCGAGCGCATCGCGCTGGTGCTGCTGCCCGGCGTGCAGTATTTGACCGGCCAGGTGTTCGACCTCGCGGCGATCGTGCGGCTCGCCCACGCGAAAGGCTGCCTCGTCGGCTTCGACCTGGCCCACGCGGTCGGCAACGTGCCCGTGGACCTGCACGACAGCGGCTGCGATTTCGCGGTCTGGTGCCACTACAAATACGTCAACTCGGGCCCGGGCGCCGTCGCCGGCTGCTTCGTGCACGAGCGCCACGCGCACAGCGAACGGCGCCCGCGCTTCGCCGGCTGGTGGGGCCACGACCAGGCCACGCGCTTCCAGATGGGCCCGGACTTCCACCCGACGCCGGGCGCCGACGGCTGGCAGCTGTCGAATCCGCCCATTCTCGCGCTCGCGCCGCTGCGCGTCTCGCTGGAGATCTTCCATCGCGCCGGCATCGCGCGGCTGCGGCAGAAGTCACTGGCCTTGACCGGGTATCTCGCGCGGCTCATCGAGCACGCGGTGCCCGACGTGCTCGACGTGCTGACGCCGGCCGAGCCGCAGCGCCGCGGCAGCCAGCTGAGCCTGCGCGTCAAGGGACCGCGCGACGCCGGCCGCGCGCTGTTCGAGCACCTGAGCCGCGAGGGCATCGTCGGCGACTGGCGCGAGCCCGACGTGATCCGCGTCGCGCCGACCGCGCTGTACAACCGCTACGAGGATGCGGCGCGCTTCGTCGACGCGGTCGACCGGTGGCGCGCCGCGCGCCGCTGAGCTTCGCCGCCGCGGCCGCCGAGCCGCGGCATCCGTTCATCGAGGGCGGCGCGCGTGCGCTCCGCCCGGGAATTCCATGCCATGACCGCTAACGCCTCCCGCGACATCACCCTGATCGGCGCCGGCCTCGTCGGCGCGCTGCTCGCCACCCTGCTCGCCCAGCGCGGCTTCCGCGTGCGCGTGTTCGAGCGCCGGCCGGACCCGCGCGTACACGGCTTCATCGGCGGGCGGTCGATCAATCTCGCGCTGGCCGAACGCGGCTGGCACGGGCTGCGCGTGGCCGGGCTCAGCGACGCGATCACGCCGATCGCCGTGATGATGCGCGGACGCATGATCCACGACACGGCCGGCAACACCAATCTGCAGCGCTACGGCCGCGACGATTCGGAGGTGATCTGGTCGGTCAGCCGCGGCCAGCTCAATTGCGCGCTGATCGATGCGGCCGAACGCGCCGGCGCGACGATCCATTTCGGCCAGCGGCTCGACGCGGTCGACTGGCCGGCCTCGCGCCTGCGCCTGCAGGACGACGCCGACGGCCGTCTGCGCGAAGTCGATGCCGGCCTGCTCGTCGGCGCCGACGGCGCCGGCTCGGCGCTGCGCCAGGCCATGCAGCAGGTGCGCGATCTCGGCGAACGCATGGAAGGCCTGGGCCACGGCTACAAGGAGCTCGAGATCCCGCCGCTCGCGCAATTGCCCGACGTCGCGCTGACGCCGACCCTGCGCGAGGCCAAGGCGCGCGGCGAGCGTTTCGCGATGGAACCCAACGCGCTGCACATCTGGCCGCGCGGCAGCTACATGTGCATCGCGCTGCCGAACGCCGAGGGCAGCTTCACGGTGACCCTGTTCCTGCCGAGCACGCCGCTGAGCGGCGACGGTCCGGCGTTTTCGCGGCTGGGCACGCGCGAGGCCGTCGAGCAGTTCTTCCGGCGCGACTTCGCCGACGCCGTGCCGCTGATGCCCGACTACCTCGAGGACTTCCTGCGCAATCCCACGGGACTGCTCGCGACCCTGTACCTCGACCGGTGGCATCTCGACGGCCGCGCGCTGCTCGTCGGCGACGCGGCGCACGCGATCGTGCCGTTCCACGGCCAGGGCATGAACTGCGGCTTCGAGGACGCGGTCGAGCTGGCCGACCTGCTGGCCGCCGACGGCGACGCGGCCGCGGTGTTCGCCGAATTCCAGCGCCGGCGCAAGCCCAACAGCGACGCGATCGCGGCGATGGCGCTGGACAACTACGTCGAGATGCGCGACCGCGTCGACGATCCCGACTACCTGCTGATGCGCGAGCTCGAACGCGTGCTCGCCGCGCGCCATCCGCTGCGCTATCTGCCGCGCTATTCGCTGGTCACCTTCACGCGCCTGCCGTACGCGTTCGCGCGCGAGCGCGGCGAGCACCAGGCGGCGCTGCTGCGCGAGCTCGTGCGCGGCAAGGCCAGCCTGGCCGAGGTCGACCTCGCCGCGGCCGACGCGGCGGTCGAGACCCGGCTGGAGCTCCTGCCCGCGCGCGGCTGATGGACGTCGCCGCGCTGC
>NZ_JANFVR010000252.1 GCF_024609805.1 Tahibacter caeni
ACGCGACGCCGCAGCAGATGCTCATGGCGCTGCGCCTGCTGCAGGCCAAGCGCCTGCTCGGCGCCGGCACGGCGCCGGCCGACGTGGCCGCGGCCTGCGGGCTGGCCGACCAGGCGCATCTGACGCGCGCGTTCGCGCAGCGCTACGGCGTGACGCCGGCGCGCTACCAGCGCCAGCTGCGCGGTTGAGCGCAATTTGCTTCAAGACGGCGCGGCCGCGCCGCGGCAAGCTGCGCCGATGTTTATCGGCATTCTCTATGCGGCCGTCGCCGGCGCGTTCTGGGGCCTGGTCTTCGTCGGTCCGCTGCTGCTGCCGGACTATCCGGCCGCGTGGCTCGCGGTCGGCCGCTATCTCGCGTTCGGCCTGATCGCGCTGCCGCTCGCGCTGCTCGACCAGGGCGAACTGCGCCGGCTGCGCCGCGCCGACTGGATCGAGGCGCTGAAGCTGTCGGCCGTCGGCAACTTCGTTTATTACGTCTGCCTCGCCGCCGCGATACAGCGCGCCGGCGGTCCGCTGCCGACGATGATCATCGGCACCTTGCCCGTCGTCATCGCGCTGACCGCGAACCGGCGCAACGCGCGGCGCGACGGCCGGCTGCCCTGGCGCCGGCTGGTCGTGCCGCTGCTGCTGATCGCGCTCGGCGTGGCCTGCGTCAACCAGGCCGAGATCGGCGCGCTGCAGGCGTCGTCGCCGGCCGGACTCGCGCGCTACGCGAGCGGCGCGGCGCTGGCCGTCGCCGCCGTGGTCTGCTGGACCTGGTATCCGCTGCGCAACGCCGACTGGCTGCGCGCGCATCCCGAACGCAGCCCGCGCGCCTGGGCCACGGCGCAGGGTCTCGTCACCTTGCCGCTGGCCGCCGCCGGCGCGGTCGTGCTCGCGCTCGCGGCGCCGTGGCTGACGCCCGGCTATGCCTTGCCGCTGGGACCGCGGCCGCCGGTCTTCGTCGCGCTGATGGCGGCCATCGGCCTGTTCGCGTCCTGGCTCGGCACCTTGTGCTGGAACCAGGCCAGCCAGCGCCTGCCGACGGCGATCGCCGGACAGCTCATCGTGTTCGAGACCGTCGCCGCGCTGGGCTACGCGTTCGCGCTGCGCGGCGAGATGCCGGCGCTGCCGAGCCTGGCCGGCATCGCGCTGCTGATCGCCGGCGTCGTGTTCGCCGCGCGCATCCGGCCCGAGCCCGCGCAAGCCTGACGGGGAACCGTTCGTCGTTACCGATCCGCCGGACGCACGGCGGGGAGGCGCCGCCTGCCGCCGCGCGTTGCGCCGCAACATCGCGAACCCTGGCAAAGCCGGGAGAAGCGCCTAGACTAAAGCCCAATGGACCCCAGGCGTACCCACGGAACATAACGATCCGGCCGTTCGGAACGGAGGTCTGCATGACTGACATGACGCGGCGCCAGTTCTTCAAGCTGACTGGCGCGACCCTGGTCGGTTCGAGTCTCGGCCTGCTGGGTTTCGCACCGGGCCCGGCCCTCGCGGAGGTGCGCCAGTTCAAGCTGCTGCGCGCGACCGAAACCCGCAACACCTGCCCGTACTGTTCCGTCGCCTGCGGCATCCTGATGTACAGCCTCGGCGACAAGGCCAAGAACGCCGAAGCGAGCATCGTGCACATCGAGGGCGATCCGGATCATCCGGTCAACCGCGGCACCCTGTGTCCGAAGGGCGCCGGCCTGCTCGACATGGTCCACAGCAAGAGCCGCCTGACCTATCCCGAATACCGCGCGCCGGGCTCGGACAAATGGCAGCGCATTTCCTGGAATGACGCGCTCGACCGCATCGCGCGCCTGCTCAAGGCCGACCGCGACGCGAACTTCGTCGAGAAGAACGCCGACGGCCTGACCGTCAACCGCTGGATCACGACCGGCATGCTTGCCGCGTCCGGCGCCACCAACGAAGTGGGCTATCTGACCCACAAGGTGGTGCGTCCCCTGGGGCTATTGGTCTTCGACAATCAAGCGCGTGTCTGACACGGCCCGACGGTGGCAAGTCTTGCCCCGACGTTCGGCCGAGGAGCGATGACCAATCACTGGGTCGACATCAAGAATGCCGACCTCGTGCTGATCATGGGCGGCAACGCCGCCGAAGCGCACCCCTGCGGGTTCAAGTGGGTCACCGAGGCCAAGGCGCACAACAAGGCCCGGCTCATCGTCGTCGATCCGCGCTTCACGCGCTCGGCCGCGATCGCCGACTACTACGCGCCGATCCGCACCGGCACCGACATCGTGTTCCTCGGCGCGGTGATCAACTACCTGCTGACGAACGACAAGATCCAGCACGAATACGTCAGGAACTACACCGACCTGCCGTTCATCGTGAAGGAAGGCTTCGCGTTCGCCGACGGCCTGTTCTCCGGCTACGACGCGCAGGCGCGCAAGTACGACAAGTCGAGCTGGGACTACGAGTTCGGCGACGACGGCTACGTGCGCACCGACCCGACGTTCGCGCATCCGCGCTGCGTCTACAACCTGCTCAGGCAGCACTACGCGCGCTACACGCCGGAGATGGTCGAGCGCATTTGCGGCACGGCCAAGGAAAAATTCCTGCACATCGCCGAGCAGATCGCGTCGACCTCGACGACGGATCGCGCGATGACGATCATGTACGCGCTCGGCTGGACCCAGCATTCGGTCGGTTCGCAGATGATCCGCTGCGCCGCGATGGTGCAGCTGCTGCTCGGCAACATCGGCATTTCCGGCGGCGGCATGAACGCGCTGCGCGGCCATTCCAACATCCAGGGCCTGACCGACCTGGGCCTGCTGTCGAACCTGCTGCCGGGCTATCTGACCCTGCCGGGCGAGAAGGAGCAGGACTACGCGAAGTACATCGCCGCGCGCGCGCCGAAGCCGCTGCGGCCGAACCAGCTGAGCTACTGGCAGAACTACCCGAAATTCCACGTCAGCCTCATGAAGGCCTGGTGGGGCGACGCGGTCAGCGCCGAGAACGACTGGGGCTACGACTGGCTGCCGAAGCTCGACAAGTCCTACGACCTGCTGCTGGCCATCGAGCTCATGAACCAGGGCAAGATGAACGGCTACATCTGCCAGGGCTTCAATCCGCTCGCCGCGGCGCCGAACAAGGCCAAGGCGATCGCCGGGTTCTCGCAGCTCAAGTTCCTCGTCGTCATGGATCCGCTCGCGACCGAGACCTCGGAATTCTGGCGCAATCACGGCGAACACAACGACGTCGATCCGTCCAGGATCCAGACCGAAGTGTTCCGCCTGCCGACGAGCCTGTTCGCCGAAGAGGACGGCGCGTTCGTCAACTCCGGCCGCTGGCTGCAATGGCACTGGAAGGGCGCCGAGCCGCCCGGCGAAGCGCGTTCGGACCTGGAGATCATGGCCGGGCTGTTCACGCGTCTGCGCGCGCTGTACCGCAGCGAAGGCGGCGCGCCGTCCGACGCGATCACGAAACTGTCGTGGCCGTACGCGAATCCGGAGAGTCCGACGGCCGACGAGCTGGCCAAGGAATATTCCGGCCGCGCGCTCAAGGACCTGGCCGATCCGAAAGACCCGACCAAGATCATCCGCAAGGCCGGCGAGCAGCTGGCCGGCTTCGCCGAACTGCGCGACGACGGCAGCACGAGCTCGGGCTGCTGGATCTTCTGCGGCTCGTGGGGACCGGCCGGCAATCTGATGGCGCGGCGCGACAATGCCGATCCGACCGGCATCGGCAACACCTTGAACTGGGCCTGGGCCTGGCCGGCGAACCGGCGCGTGCTGTACAACCGCGCGTCCTGCGACGTCAACGGCAAGCCGTTCGATCCGAAGCGCAAGCTCGTCGGCTGGAACGGCGCGGCCTGGGGCGGCGCCGACGTGCCGGACTACAAGGCCGACGAGGATCCGGCCAACGGCATGGGACCGTTCATCATGCTGCCCGAGGGCGTCGCGCGCCTGTTCGCGCGCGACGCGATGAACGAAGGGCCGTTCCCCGAGCACTACGAACCGTTCGAGACGCCGCTCGCGAACAACCCGCTGAGCCCGAACCAGCCGCTCGCGCTCAACAATCCGATCGCGCGCTTGTTCAAGGGCGACCGCGAAATGTTCGGCAAGGCCGACCGCTTCCCGCACGTCGCGACGACCTACCGCCTGACCGAACATTTCCACTACTGGACCAAGCACGTCAGGCTCAACGCGATCCTGCAGCCCGAGCAGTTCGTCGAGATCGGCGAGGCGCTGGCCAAGGAGATCGGCGTCGCGGCCGGCGAGCGCGTGCGCGTCACGTCGAATCGCGGCCACATCACCGCCGTCGCGATGGTGACCAAGCGCATCAAGGCGCTGCAGGTCGACGGCAAGACCGTGCACACGGTCGGCATCCCGATCCACTGGGGCTTCACCGGCACGGCCAAGGCCGGCTTTCTCGCGAACACTTTGACCCCGGTCGTCGGCGACGGCAACTCGCAGACGCCGGAATTCAAGTCGTTCCTGGTCCGGGTCGAGAAGGCCTAGGAGACGGACATGGCATTGCAATCGCTCGACATCGTCCGCCGCTCGGCCACGACCATCGCTCCGCCGCAGGCGCGCGGCGCGCCCGCGGGCGAAGTCGCCAAGCTCATCGACGTCAGCAAGTGCATAGGCTGCAAGGCCTGTCAGGTCGCCTGCATGGAATGGAACGACCTGCGCGACGAGATCGGCTCCTGCCTCGGCACCTACACGAACCCGGCCGATCTGTCGGACCAGTCGTGGACCCTGATGCGGTTCACCGAGCACGAGACGCCGCAGGGCGACCTCGAGTGGCTGATCCGCAAGGACGGCTGCATGCACTGCGCCGATCCGGGCTGCCTGAAGGCCTGCCCGTCGCCCGGCGCGATCGTGCAGTACGCGAACGGCATCGTCGATTTCCACGAGGAAAACTGCATCGGCTGCGGCTACTGCATCACCGGCTGCCCGTTCAACGTGCCGCGCATCTCGAAGAAGGACCACAAGGCGTACAAGTGCACCTTGTGCTCCGACCGCGTGTCGGTCGGGCTGGAGCCGGCCTGCGTCAAGGCCTGCCCGACCGGCGCGATCGTGTTCGGCAGCAAGACCGACATGCAGCGGCATGCGGCCGGACGCGTCGAGGATCTCAAGTCGCGCGGCTTCGACCAGGCCGGCCTGTACGATCCGTCCGGCGTCGGCGGCACGCACGTCATGTACGTGCTGCACCACGCCGACCAGCCCGAGCTCTATGCGGACCTGCCGAAAGACCCGCAGATCAGCGCGCTCGTGAAGGTCTGGAAGGGCGTCAGCAAGCCGCTCGCGCTGCTCGGCATCGCCGCGGCCGCGCTCGCCGGCTTCCTGCACTACATCGGCATGGGTCCTTCGCTGACCACCGAGGAGGACGAGGAAGCCGCGCGCCGCGAACTGGAGAAGCCGTCATGAGCCGAACCCGGCAGGTCGCCGACCAGGTCGACCCGAAGACCGGACAGATCGTCCGCTACGCGCCGGCCACGCGCATCAACCACTGGATCGTCGCGATCAGCTTCGTGCTGCTGGCGCTGTCCGGGCTCGCGCTGTTCTATCCGCCGCTGTTCTGGCTCGCGAACCTGTTCGGCGGCGGCGACGTCATGCGCGCCGTGCATCCGTGGATAGGCCTGGTCATGGCCGTCGCGTTCTTTGCGTTCGCCGCGAAGGTCGGGCGCGACAACCGGCTGCAGCGCGCCGACCGCGAATGGCTGCGGCGCATCGGCGACGTCGTGCGCGACCAGGAGGAGAACCTGCCCGAGGTCGGGCGCAACAACGCCGGGCAGAAGCTCGTCTACCTGGTCGCGCTGGTCTCGATGCTCGTGCTGCTCGTCTCGGGCCTCGTGATCTGGCGCGCGTATTTCAGCGACTATTTTCCGGTCGACGCGACGCGCGTGGCCGCGCTCGCACATGCGGCGTTCGCCTTCGTGCTGATCCTGACCATCGTCGTCCACGTCTACGCGGGCATCTGGGTCAAGGGTTCGCTGCGCGCGATGACGCGCGGCACGGTGTCGCCGGGCTGGGCCTGGAAGCATCACCGCGCCTGGTTCCGCGACGTCACGAAGCATTCGACGGGCAAGTAGCGGCGATGACGCGGGCAGCGACGTGCTGACGCCGGGCGGCGGGCTCCGGCTATACTCGCCGCGAAGCGTTCCGCTTCGTTCCGACAGTCGATAGCCGTGCAGCGTGTACTGCCGTCCGACGAGATCGCGCGTTCCGTCGCGCAGCCGATTCCGCGCCTGCGCCTACCGGACCGCGCAGCGGTGTTCGACCGCCGCGCGGCGCGCCTGGATCGGCTCGCCCCCGATCATGCGCTGTCGGGCTATCTGCAGCTGATGGCGGACGTCGCGCGGACACAGCAGGTCTTGCTCTCTGCGCTGCCGCCGCCCGTCCTCGACAGCGCCGAGCTCGCGCGCGCCGCGGCGCATCGCATGCCGGTGCTGCCCGCCGGCGACCATCGCCGGCATCGCGAGTGGCAGCCGATCCTCGCCGGACTCTGCGAGCGCCTCGCCGCCCAGGAGCACCGGCCGGGAACGGTCGCCGACCTGCTGCGGCGCGTGCACCAGATACCCGCTCCCGTGCTCGACGAACAGGTCGACGCCTTGCTCGGCGGGCGCCCCGAACACGTCGATCCCGCGACGGCGCCGTTCCTGATGGCGGCGCTGCAGGTCCTCTGGGTCGCGCTGGCGGCCGCGCTGGACCCCGCCGCCGTCGCGCCGCTCGACGTGCCCGGCGTCTGTCCGGTCTGCGGCAGCCTGCCCGTCGCGAGCATCGTGCGCGGCGACGGTCACCGGTATCTGCATTGCGCGCTGTGTGCGAGCGAATGGCACCTCGTCCGTGCCAAATGCAGCCATTGCGACGCGGTCGACGGCATCGCCTATCGTTTCATCGAGCACGGCAACGACGGCGTGCGCGCCGAGACCTGCGAGCAGTGCCGCGTCTACCGCAAGATCCTGTTGCAGGAGAAGGACCAGCACGTCGAAGCAGTAGCCGACGATCTCGCGAGCCTCGCGCTCGACGTGCTCGTCGGCGAGGCCGGCTATCACCGCGCCAGCGTCAACCCGCTGCTGTGGCCAGCCGCCGAAGGCTGACGTGACGCCGGCGGCCGACGACAGCGCGACTGCCGCGACGCCGGCCGACATTCCGTCGCTGGACCGGCTGCTGAATCTCGCGGACGTCGCGGCGCTGCTCGAGCGCCACGGCCGCACGTTCGTGACCGCGACGTTGCGCAACCTGCTCGACGAACGGCGGGCCGCGGCGATGGCCGGCGACCTGCCGCGCGCCGCGCTGGCGCCGCCGGCG
>NZ_JANFVR010000253.1 GCF_024609805.1 Tahibacter caeni
GCCGGCGCCTCGCCGCCGGCCGTCGCGGCGCCGTCCGCCGGTGCGGATCTGCGCGCGCTCGCGCTCGATCCGGCCGCCGACGCGCCCGCGCGTGCGGCATTGCAGGCGGCGCTGGCCGCGAGCGAGCAGCGTCTGGCCGGCGAGGACTGGCAGGCGCTGAAGCATCAGGCCGCGGCGGCCATGCAGGCGCCGGACTTCTGGAACGGTGCGGACCGGCAGCGCGTGCTCGACACGCTCGAACGCATGGACCGTATCGAGAACGCCGTGCGCGGCGCGGACTCGCTGCTGCAGCGCCTGACCGGTGGCGGCCGCGGCGTGCTCGACGTCGTGCGCCGCCTCGCGCTGCGCCTGCATCTGATCGGGCTCGCCGTCGATGCGGTGCTCGCGGCCGAACCCGAGGACGCCCAGCTCGAGCTGCTGAGCCCCGACCGCGTCAACGCGGCCACGCGCGCCGGGTTCGAACGCCTCGCGCAGATGTACCTCGATTGGGCCCAGACGCGCGGCATGCGCGTGCGCACGCTCGAGCACGACCGTGACCAGGCGCGCCTGCGCCTCGCGATCGCCGGCTTCGGCGCCTGGCAGACCTTGCGCGACGAGCGCGGCCTGCACGTGTTCGAGCGCGGCGACGCGAACCCGGCCGAGCGCCAGCGTCTGCACGTGCGCGTGACCGCCGACGGCGTGAGCGGCGCGGCCGCCGCCGCCGACACCGAGCCGCGTCTGTGCCGTCGCTACCAGGAACAGCCGACGCCGCTCGTCCGCGACGCCGTGCGCGGCTGGCGCAGCGGACGGCTCGATCGCGTGCTCGGCGGGGATTTCGATCTGATCGGGTGACGCGCTGCGACCTCGCGGTGATCCGCGGCGCATTCCGCTACCACTGCGCGCGCTGCACCGGTGCGGACCGGGCCGACATCGTGGCGAAGCTCCGCCGCATCGCCGGCTGGGATTTCGAGGGCTGTCATTGACCGCGGTCGCTGCCCGCCGGGAAGCGCAGGCGCGCGAGGGCGAGGCCGCGCTGCGCGAACGCCTCGATGATCTCGACGTCTGGAGGGATCTGACGATCCTCTACTGGCAGGCCACCGGCTGCGGCATCTCCGTCGGCAGCGGCATGACGCGGGAATTCCTCGCCCTGGCCGGCGATCGCCTCGCGGCGCTGCTGGACCTCGGGCGCGACCGGTTCGCCGATCGTGCGGCGGCGCAGTTCCGGACGCGCTACATCGAATGGATCGAGTACGACCGGCCGCTCGCCGTCGCCGTTTGCCGCGAACGGCTCGCGCGCGAGCCGCGGTTCAGGGACCCGGCGCTGTTCGTCTTCGCGACGACGCCGGGCGCGCCTGCGACGGCGACGTCGCGCAGCTGCTCGCCGAGTGCCGCGGCGAGGACACGGCGCGTGCGCGCTACGTCGTCTCGGTCATCGAATCGGCGCTGCAGCGCAAGCGCGAACGCGCCGGGCCGGCCTGACGTGCGGCAACGGCGCGGGCCGGCTCGTGTTGCGCTGCCCTCGGCTCATTGGCGAGCGAAAGCGTGCCGTCGATCCGGCGCACATCGTCCGGCGAACCGGATCCGGACGTGCCGGCCGACGCGGCCGGGTTCGGCGGTCGGGTGGCGAACCGGCCTGTTCGCCCGGCCTCGGCGCGGACTATGCTCGTGCGCCGTCCGCCTGCGCCGAGGTGTCCGTGAACAAGCTGCCGTTCGTCCTGTGTTGCAGTCTCGTCCTCGCCGCCTGCGCGACGGCGCCGTCGTCGCCCGATGCATTGCATCGCCGGCTGCTGACCTTGGACACGCACCTCGACACGCCGATGCATTTCGGCCGCGCTGGCTGGAGTTTCGGCGACCGCCACGCCTATGCCGACGATCTCGTGCAGGTCGATCTGCCGCGCATGGAAGCCGGCGCGCTCGACGGCGGCTTCTTCGTCATCTACACGGCGTCGGGACCGCTGACGCCGCAGGGCTATGCCGACGCGCTCGCGTTCGCGCGCGGCCGCGCCGATCGCATCGCGGCCACGATCGCCGAATTCCCGACGCGCATCGCGCTGGCCACGCGCGCCGACGACGCGCTGCGCCTGGATCGCGCCGGCAGGCGCTTCGCGTTCCTGAGCATGGAGAACAGCTATCCGCTCGGCGAGGATCTGCGCCTGCTCGCCGAATTCCACCGCCGCGGCGTGCGCCTGGCCGGGCCGGTACACACCAAGACGAACCAGTTCGCCGATTCGGCAACCGACGCGCCGCGCTGGAACGGCCTGAGTCCGCTCGGCCGCGACTGGGTCCGCGAAATGAACCGGCTCGGCCTCGTCATCGATGCGAGCCATGCATCGGACGCGGCGTTCGACCAGATGCTCGAGCTGTCGCGCACGCCGCTGCTGCTGTCGCATTCGGGTTCGCGCGAGGTCTGGAATCACCCGCGCAATCTCGACGACGCGCGCCTGCGCCGGCTCGCCGAGCGCGGCGGCGTGATCAGCGCGACCACCGTGTACCTGACCACGATGAACATCGGTCCGCAGCGCGAAGCCCTGTTCGGCCAGCTCGAACGCATCGCCGGGCTGTCGCCGGCGCAGCAGGCCGAGCTGACCGCCGCGACGCGCGCGCTCGACGCGCAGCAGCCGCTCTGGGACAGCGACATCGACGCGTTCATGCGCAGCCTGCTGCATCTGATCGAGGTAGCCGGCATCGACCACGTCGCGATGGGTGGCGACTGGGACGGCGGCGGCGGGCTGCGCGGTCTCGAGGACATCGCCGCGCTGCCCGAAGTCACCGCGCGGCTGCGCGCGGCCGGCTACTCCGACGCTGATCTGCAGAAGCTCTGGAGCGGCAACGTGCTGCGCGTGATGCGCGCGGTCGAAGCCGCGGCGCAGGCCGACGCCGCGGCGGCCGGATCCGCAGCGAAGCCTCGCGACGGCGCTTGACCTTGTCCCAAGGGCAGGCCCGAGACTGGTCCCGATGGCAACGACACCGACCCGTTACCTGCGCATCGGCGATCTCGCCCGCCGCAGCGGCGTCAGCGCGAAGGCGCTGCGTCTCTACGAGCAGCGCGGCCTGCTGCGACCGGCCGCGCACTCGGCCGCGGGCTACCGGCTCTACGACGCCGGTTCGCTCGCGGCGCTGAGCCGCATCGTCGTGCTCAAGCGCGCGGGCTTCCGCCTGGCCGAGATCGGCCAGCTGCTGGCCCGCGACGCGACGGCGGCGACGCGCCTGCTCGCCGCGCGCATCGCGACGCTCGAGCGGGAATGCGCCGAACGCGCGCAGGCCTTGCAGGCGCTGCGCTCGCTCGCGCAGCGCGTGGTCGTGCCATCGACCCTGGACCTCGACGACCTGGTGGAGACGATAGCGATGAGCACGCAACTGCAAGTGGACTGGACCGCGCGCGAGCGCGAGGATTTTCGCCGCCGCGCCGAACAGCTCGGCCCGACCGGCCTGGCCGAGGCGCAGGCGCTCTGGCCCGAGCTGATCGCCCAGGTGCGCGCGGCGTTGAATGCCGGCACGCCGGCGCAGGCGCCCGAAGCGCAGGACCTCGCACGGCGCTGGTACGCGCTCGTGCAGGTCTTCACCGGCGGCGACGCCGCCGTCGCGCGCAAACTCGGTGACGCCTGGCAGGCCCAGCCCGACGCGATGGCCGCGCAAGGCCTCGATCCGGCGCTGTTCGCCTATGTCGGCGAGGCGATGCGTGCGGCAGAGCTGAGCCTGTAGGCACCGCAGTGCGGATGCGGGGAAGGGGCGCCGCACAGCGGCGCCACCTCGCCACTTTCCGGCTGGTCATCCGCGCACAGAAACCGCCTCAGCCACGCCTTCCGATTCCCGATTCCCGGCGCCGCACCGCGACGCCTAGCACACCCGGTTGCGCCCGCCGCGCTTGGCCTCGTACAGCCGCGCATCGGCCTGCGACACGAGGCGTTCGTGATGGGTCAGGTCGGTGCGTTCGGCCAGGCCTATGCTGACCGTGATCCGCAGGCTGTCGGCGAAGGCCGAGCAGTCGACGGCTTCGACGGCGTGACGCAGGCGTTCGGCGAGCACGCGCGCCTGGGCCAGCGTGGTCTGCGGGAACAGCAGCGCGAACTCCTCGCCGCCGTAGCGGGCGATGAGGTCCTGCGCGCGCAGCTCGCGGCGCATCGTGTCGGCGACCGCGCGCAGCGCCGCGTCGCCGGCCGCGTGCGAGTGCTGGTCGTTGATGCGCTTGAAATGATCGATGTCGACGAGCGCGAGACTCAGCGGCTGGTCGTCGCGTACGGCGTCGGCGAACGCGGCGGCGAGCTGTTCGTCGAACCAGCGCCGGTTCGCGAGCCCCGTCAGGCTGTCTTCGCGCGCCTGGCGCTCGAACGCGTCGGCATGTTCGCGCAGACGCACGAGCAGCGCGCTCTTCTCCGTGTCGGCCGCGGTCAGGCGTTCGGTCTGCGCGCGCAGATCCTGGGTGCGCTGGTCGATGAGCTCGCGCAGCCGGCGCTCGCTGCGCTGCAGCTGGCGCACGCGCGCCGCATAGGTCAGGTAGAGCAGGGCCAGGGTGGTCAGGATCACGCCGATCCAGAAGCCGCGGCGCTGCCACCAGTACGGCGCGATGTGCAGGTCGAGCACGGCCTCGTGGCCGTTCCAGTCGCCGCCGGCGTTGGCCGCGGTCGCGCGGAAGCGGTAGTCGCCCGGCGCGAGGTTCGTGAACTGCGCGAAGCGCTGGTTGCCGCGTTCCACCCAGTCCGCGTCGAAGCCGTCGAGGCGGTAGCGGTAGCGGATCTTCTGCGGCATCAGATAACTGAGGCCGGCGAAATGCAGTTCGATCTTGCGCGTGCCCGGCGCGAGTTCGAGCCGGTCGCGCGCCACGACGAGACGGTCGTCGACGCGCACGTCCTCGATGACCAGCGGCGGCGCCGCGCGCGCGAAGCGCTGCAGCCGCGACGGGTCGACGCTCGACAGGCCCATCGCCGTCGCGATCCAGATGCGGCCGTCGGCGCTGCGCCAGGCCGCCGGATTGGAGCCGCCGTTGCATTGCGCGCTGGCCATGCCGTCGGCTTCGCCGAAACCCTCGACGTCGAGCACGTCGAGACGTCCGTCGGCGACGGCGTTCGCCTGCTCCCGGGCGATACGCAGCACGCCGCGGTTGGAGCTGAGCCAGAACTGTCCTTCGGCGTCGCCGACGACCTGGAACACGGTATCGACGGGCAGGCCGTGGCGGCGGTTGACGACGGCGTAGCGGCCGCCGCGTTCGCGCACGAGGCCGCGATCGGTGGCCATCCACATCGTGCCGTCGGCGTCTTCGTGGAAGCCGAACACGTCCTCGATGTCGCCGAGCGCGGACAGGTCGACGCTCTGCAGGCGATCGCCGTCGGCCACGGCCGCGCCGTTGGCCGTGCCTATCCAGAGCCGGCCGTCGGCGGCCGCATGCAGCGCAATGATGAATTCGCGCGGCAGTCCCTCGGCGCGCGCGAAACTGCGCCAGCTGCCGTCGCGCAGCCGCGACAGGCCGCGCGCCGTGCCGACCCAGAGCGCACCGTCGCGCGCGGTCGCGACCGCGCGGACCTGGTTGCCGGCAAGGCCGTCGTCGCTGCTGTAGCGCCGCACGCCGTCGGGTGTCCAGTGCACGAGACCGTTGGAATAGGTGCCGACCCAGAGACCGCCGGCCGCGTCGGCCGCGAGGCTCAGCACCGAATCGTTCAACGCCGCTTCTCCGGCGGCCGGCGCGGCGAAACGGCCGTCCTGCCGGCGCGACAGGCCGCGGCTCGTACCGACCCAGAGCGTGCCGTCGGTGGTCTCGAGCACGCTGCGCACGTAGTTGTCGGCCAGGCCGTGCTCGGTCGTGTAGCTCACGAACGGCGCGTCGCGCAGGCGCAGCAGGCCGCCGTTCGTGCCGACCCAGATACTGCCTTCGTGATCCTCGAACAGCGCCGCGACGCGGTTGTTCGGCAGGCCGACCTCGCTGCCGAGCGTTTCGACCTGGCCGCCGCGCAGGCGCAGCACGCCGTGATTGACCGTGCCGAGCCAGAGATTGCCGCTGCGGTCGACGAGCAGGCGCTGCACCGCATCGATCGGCAACGCGGCGCTGGCCAGCTCGAAGGCGTCGCCGGCGCCGCGATAGACGCCGCGCTCGGTGCCCACCCAGACCGTGCCGTCGCCGCCGAACGCGATGTCGAACACCGGCCCGGGCGGCAGGCCCTGCGCCGGCCCGAACACCTGCACCGTGTCGTCGCGCACGCGCACGAGCCCTTCGGTCGTGCCGGCCCAGACGCTGCCGTCCGCGCGGGCCGAAACGAGATACATGGACAGGCTCGGCAGACCCTGTTCGCGGCCGAAATGGCGCACCTTGCCGCCGTCGACATAATCGAGCCCGGCACTTTCGGTCGCGACCCAGAGCCGGCCCGCGACGTCCTCGGCCACGTCCATGATCTCGTCCTGGGCGAGGCCGTCGCGCGTGCTCAGCCGCGACCAGTTCCCGTCGCGCAGCAGGGTCACGCCGCCGCGCGAGGTGCCGAGTACCAGGGTGCCGTCGCGGCGCACTTCGAGCGCGCGTATGCCGTTGTCGGCCAGCGCGGACACGTTGCTGCGGTCGAACGCGCGAAACTCGATGCCGTTGTAGCGCGCGAGCCCTTCCCAGGTCGCAAACCAGAGATAGCCGTCCGCCGTCTGCGCGATCCCTTGCACGAGGTTGTGCGGCAGTCCCTGGCGCGTGGTCCAGGTCTCGCGGAAATATTCGTTGAGCGGCCGCTGCTCGCCGGCCGCGGCGAACGCCGCCGTACCGAGCGCCGACAACGCCAGCATCCAGCCAATTCGCAGCAGGACCGCAACCGCGCCACGCATCTGTCGACTCCCCCCGGATTGCGGTCGCAGCATAGCGGATCGGCGCGGCGACGGCCGGCGGGTGCCGGCCGGTCTGCCGCGAATCGTGAAGCCGATGCGCAGAACCGATGATCGCGCGGATGACGGCGCCGAGGCAGTGCGCCGGTGCGGCGAACCTCGCTGCGGCAAGCCTGCCCGCCGCGAGCGCCGGCGTTCGCGTCAACGACGCGTCTTTGACGCGAACGACAGCGATCCTTCGGCAAGCAGCGCGAAGGCGACCGCCCTGGCGTCGTCGCTCAGCGGAGTTTTTCGCATGCCGCGCCGCTACCCCTGCTGCAGATGCCGCGCCTGCCGCGCCGGCGTCGCGCCGGCGGCCTTGCGTGCGCGCGGGGCGGGCAGTTCGGCGTCGGCGGCTTCGAAGGGCAGGCGGCTGCGGCCGCCGGCGGCGTGGTAGTCGGCGGCGAGGTCG
>NZ_JANFVR010000254.1 GCF_024609805.1 Tahibacter caeni
GGCCGGCGAGGAAGACGCGGCCGCGCGCCGTGCGAAGCCGGCGCAGCGCGAGCGCGATGCCGCCGCGGCAGCGAAAGCCCCGCCGAAGCGCCGGGCCGCGAAGAGCGGCGCGAAGCGAGCGACGGTGAAGCCCGCGGCGGAAAAATCGGCCGCGAAACCCGCCGTGAAGAAAGCGACCGCGAAGTCCCCGGCGAAGAAGGCGACGGCCACGTCTGCCGCGCCGGCGAAAAAACCGCGCGCCGCCAAGGCGGCGGCCGCCGCGAAGCCCCGCACGCGTCGCGGCGAAGCTACGGGTTCCTGAAACGCCGACGCGCCCGCTGCCAGGCTCGCCCCGGCGTCGAATTCGCAGCGGTGGATTCAACGCATCGTGCCGGCGCCTGGCCCCGCGCGACGCCGGCGGGAATCGAGCCCGCGGTATCGTCCCTCTTCCCTGCCGGAAGAGGGATTCCGGACGCGCCGCGATCGCGGCATGCGGGCGGCACCGCGGACGTCGATCAGGAACGCTTGGCCAGCCAGTCGTGGATCGCCGGCGGCACTTCGCGCTGGGCGCGGCCTGAGACGTAGATGCCGATGTGGCCACCCTTGAAGGCGATCTGCGAATAGTCGCCGCTGCCGACCGCGCCCTGGAGCGCGCGCGAGGCGGCCGGCGGGACGAGGTGATCCTGTTCGGCAAAGATGTTCAGCACCGGCGCGGTGACGTTCTTCAGATCCACCGCCTTGTCGCCGATGCGCAGGCCGCCCTTCAGCAGCTTGTTGCCCTGGTAGAAATCCTTGATGAACTGGCGGAACGCTTCGCCGGCCTGGTCGGGCGAGTCGAAGATCCACTTTTCCATGCGCAGGAAATTTTCGAGCTCGGTCTTGTTGTCGAGGATGTCGACGAGGCCGACGTACTTCTGCTGATTCAGGCGCAGCGGCTTCAAGGTCAGGTAGCAGTAGTTCATGAGATCCGCCGGCACGTTGCCGAGCGTGTCCACGAACAGGTCGACGTCGAGCTCGCGCACCCAGTGCGACAGCATGTTGTCCGGCGTGTGGAAATCCACCGGCGTGACCATCGTGACCAGGTTGCGGACCTTCTCCGGATAGATCGCCGAGAAGCACAGCGAGAACGCGCCGCCCTGGCAGATGCCGAGCAGGTTGATCGCGTCCACGTCGTGGGACTTGCGCAGGAAGTCGACGCAGCGGCGCAGGTAGCCGTTGATGTAGTCGTCGAGGGTCAGGTACTTGTCAGAGCCGTCCGGATAGCCCCAGTCGACGAGATAGACGTCCTGGCCGAGCGCGAGCAGGTTCTTGACCATCGAACGGTCGTCCTGCAGGTCGACCATGTACGGCGTGTTGACGAGTGCGTAGCAGATCAGCAGCGGCGTCTTCGCGGTCGGCGCCTTGGTACCCTTGAAGCGGTACAGGGTCACCTTGTCGTCGCGATAGACGGCTTCCTTCGGCGTCACGCCGAACGTGACCGGGTCCAGCGAGCGCAGGGTCTGCGTGCCGGCCGACAGTTTCTGCTGCAGTTTCAGCGCCTCGTCCAGCGCCTTCTGCGGTTCGATGCGGATGGGGCCCATGGCGACGATCCTCAGCGCTTGGTCTTCTTGGACGCGGCAGCCGGCCTCGCGGCGGCCTCGGTGGACTTGGCGACTGCCGGCCTGGCGGTCTCCGGCTTCGCTGCCGGTTTGACGCCGGCGAGCTCGCGCTTGAGCGCGGCGACTTCGGCGCGCAGCGCAGCGATCTCGCCGGAAAGGTCCGCGGCCGCGGATTCCTGCTGCGCCTTCAGATGCCGGCGCAGCTCCTGCACCGACTTCTCCACGCCTTTGAGCTCGCTGCGCGTGGGCATGCCGAGCTGGCGCGTCTGCTGCTCGACCTCGGTCTGGATCAGCGAACGCACGCGCATCTGCGCGTTGACCATGGCGCCGTAGGCCTTGCGGAATTCCTCCGACAGCGCGATGTCGGCGTAGGCTTCTTCGGCCGCGTCGATCCACAGGTCGTAGACCGCGCGCACCGAGTCGAGCTGCCGGCCCGGCTCCTCGCGCTCGGCGAGCTTGGACTGGAAGCGGTCGAAGCCCTGCTGGCTGGCCTTGAGGATCAGCGCGTTGTAGCGGTTGGTCTGTTCCTGGTAGTCGACGAGCGCCGCGCCGAGCTGCTGCCAGCGCTCCTGGTGCTCGCGCGCGAGACCGAAGGCCGGCATGCCGAGATTCGCCAGCAGTTCCTGGCGGAACGGGCCGGCCGCGCCGCGGCCGAACTCGGCCATGAGCTGCTCGAAGCCCTTGGCGCCCTGCCCGGCCAGATCGCGGAAACCGGCGCCGAGTGGATTGTTCCACAATGCCGGATCCATGCCCGGCACGTTGAAGCCGTTGCGCAGCGCCTCGGTCCAGGCCATGGCCGAACCGCCGCCTTCCTGGCCGAGCGCCGTGTTGAGCAGCGACTGCATCAGGCCGACGTAAGACTTCGCATTCGCAGCGACGCGGTCGACGAGATCGCTCTGCTGCGCGCTCTGGCCGAACAGCTGGGTCCACTGGTCCAGCGCGGCCTGCCACGGCGCGTTCGCGTCGGGCTTGCCGAAACCGTTCGGCGGCATGACGCCCTGACTCTTCCAGCCGTCCCAATAGCGCTGCGCCAGCACCTGCCACTGGTTCATCCAGTCTTGCGCGGAATTCGACGCCATAAGCCCTCTCCGAAATGCGGCCGGATGCTACCCCGCCGCGTGTTGCACCACAACGAAACGGATTGCCGAGCGTACCGCATCGGCATGTCCCTGCGATGCAGCCTCGCGTGCGGCGACGAGCCGCAGCGCGACCGCAACGCGTCTGCCCGGCCGACGCGGGTTCGCTTCGCGGCCGCGGCCGCGTTCTTCGCAAGGTCCGCGGCAGGCCGCGGCGACACCCTCATCCGCTCCCGAACGAAAGCCCGATGCGAACCCTGCTCATGCCGATTCCGCTCTTCTCCGTGCGCCGCTGCCTGGCTCTGCTGCTGGCTCTGGCCGCGCTGCTGTCCGCCGCGTGCCGCTTCGTACCGAACACGCCGCAGGAATATTTCAGCCGCGCCGCGCTCAACGCGAACGCGGTCGCGGCGTTCGGCAGCGCCTGGTTCCGCGTGCACGACTGCGGCAACCTGCCGTCCGGCACGCCGGCGGCGTTCGACAGCTGCGAAAAGCTGCTGCAGGACTCGATCCGCCAGCTCGAAGGCCACATCGAGCGCGCCGACGCGCTGTACCGCACCGACGAGACGCGGCCGATGATCGAGGCCGGACTGGATCTGTATCGCTACGTGCTCGACAGCTACCGCGGCGATCATCTGCAGGTCGCGCGGCTGCTCGATGCGAAGGCACCGCCCGAGCAGGTCGGGCAGGCGCTGCAGGCGCTCGATGCGAAGAGCTACGCCGGCTTCGAGCAGCGCTACGACAAGGTCTGGGGCATTGCCGAGCAGTACGCCAAGGCCCATGGCATCAAGCTGATCACGACGCGGACTTCACCGCGGTCGACGCGCTGACCTGGCGGGTCGCCGGCGCCGCCGCGGCGGCGATTGCGCAACACGCTCCGCCCGCACCCGAAATACGCGGCCGCGGTTTGCCGCGCCGCCCGGGCTCGCGGGCATTCGCGCGCCACCCGCTGCCTTCGGTTACCGGACGACGCCGCGCCCCGGTCCGGGGTCGGCGCAGCGAGCCGGGGGCGATGCGGCACGACGGTCTCGCCGGTGCGGCTCAGGACGGGAATCCCGCCTTGGCCAGGCCCTCGGACAACAGCGCAAGGTTCACGCGGCTCCGGATCGGCAACCAGTCGGCCAAGGCGTCCAGACGCAGCAGCGGAGCGAGTTCCTGCAGGTGCGCAGCGGTTTGCTGCGCTTCCTGCTGTTTTCCGAGCATGGCCTGGCTGGCGGCGAGTATCGCTCGAGCGACCGTAAGGCTCGGCAAGCTCCGTATCGACGTTTCCGCCCACGAGGCAGCCGCGGCAAAATCGCCCAGAAAGTAGTGCGCGATGGCCATGCCGACCTGCATCCGGTAAAGCTCCGGGTCCACCGGACTCAGGTACATGGCACGCGTGAAATGTTCGACGGCCCGTTCGGTCTGCCCGTACAGCAGATGGCAGAACGCACCGAGAAACCAGGCGGCGGCAAGATTGGGATTCGACGCCTGTGCCTGATTCAGCAGCGCGACGCCTTCGGCCAAGTCGCCGGCCAGATGGCAGAGTGCATGACCGCTGCGCGCCAGGGCGACGGCGTCGTATTTTCCGAGCTCGACGGCGCGGCGTGCGAGCCGTACTCCCCTCGGCCGTCTCCGCGGGGCGATCCTGCATCCAGCCATTGATCTTGCGTCAGCAATCGATCCCGCTCGGCCGGATGCGGCGCGCCTGCATGTCGGGGTGCCGGCCGTCCCGACGACATAGCATTGCCGATCAGCTCGTCGGCGATGCGACAGCGTCGTCGCAGACGCCGGAGCGACGATACCGTCCAGGCGAAGTTCGGCGTCACAGGCGAAGTTCGGCGTCATCGGAAACAAAAAAGCCGGCGCTAGGCCGGCTTTTTTGCTAACGCCTGGATCGGGCTCAGGCCGAAGCCTGTTCGTCTTCGAGCACCGCCTTGATCGACAGGCGGATGCGGCCCTGCTTGTCGACTTCGAGCACCTTGACGCGGACCATGTCGCCTTCCTTGAGCTTGTCGGAGACCTTCTCGACGCGCTCGTTGGAGATCTGCGAGACGTGGACGAGACCGTCCTTGCCCGGCAGGATCGTGACGAAGGCGCCGAAGTCCATGAGCTTGGCGACCTTGCCTTCGTAGATGCGGCCCGGTTCGACGTCGGAGACGATCATCTCGATGCGCTTCTTGGCCTCGTCGGCCGCGGCGCGGTTGACCGAGGCGATTACGATGCTGCCGTCGTCCTGGATGTCGATCGTCGTGCCGGTCTCTTCGGTGATCGCGCGGATGACCGAACCGCCCTTGCCGATGACTTCGCGGATCTTGTCCGGGTGGATGCGCATGGTCAGCAGGCGCGGCGCGAATTCGCTCATTTCCGAGCGGGCCGAGGTGATGACCTTGTTCATCTCGCCGAGGATGTGCAGACGGCCCTGCTTGGCCTGCTGCAGCGCGACGCGCATGATTTCCTCGGTGATGCCGTCGATCTTGATGTCCATCTGCAGCGCGGAGATGCCGTCCTGCGTACCGGCCACCTTGAAGTCCATGTCGCCGAGGTGATCCTCGTCGCCGAGGATGTCCGACAGCACGACGAAGTCGTCGCCTTCCTTGACGAGGCCCATCGCGATGCCGGCGACCGGCGCCTTCAGCGGCACGCCGGCGTCCATCATCGCGAGCGAGGAACCGCAGACGGAGGCCATCGACGAGGAACCGTTCGACTCGGTGATCTCGGAGACCACGCGCAACACGTACGGGAATTCCTCCATCGACGGCTTGACCGCCTGCACGCCGCGCTTGGCCAGACGGCCGTGGCCGATTTCACGGCGCTTCGGGCCGGCCATGCGGCCGCACTCGCCGACCGAGAACGGCGGGAAGTTGTAGTGGAACAGGAAGGTGTCCTTCGACTCGCCTTCCGGCGCATCGATGATCTGCGAGTCCTTGGTCGTGCCGAGCGTGACGGTGACCAGGGCCTGCGTCTCGCCGCGCGTGAACAGCGCCGAGCCGTGGGTACGCGGCAGCACGCCGACGCGGATGTCGATGCCGCGCACCGTATCCAGCGCACGGCCGTCGATGCGGACCTTGGTCTTCAGCACGCCGTCGCGCATCGTGCGGTATTCGATGTCGCCGAGCGCGAAGCCGATCTCGCTGTCGCTCCACTTGTTTGCGGCGGCCTGTTCGGCGATCGCGGCCTTGACTTCGCTCTTGAGCGCGGACTGGGCGTCGCGGCGCGCGAGCTTGTCGCGGATCTGGAACGTCGCGGCGAGGCGGTCGCCGATCTGCGCTTCGAGCGCGGCGAACAGCGCGTCGTTGCGGGCCGGAGCCGTCCAGTTGAAGGTCTTGCGGCCGGCTTCGGCGGCGAAGGCCTCGATCGCGGCGATCGCGCTCTTCAGCGCGTTGTGGCCGAACGTGACCGCGCCGAGCATGACCTCTTCGCTGAGCAGCTTGGCTTCGGATTCGACCATCAGCACGGCGTTGGACGTGCCGGCGACGACGAGCTCGAGCGACGAGTTCTTGAGTTCGCTGACGCTCGGGTTCAGCACGTAGTGGCCGTCGATGACGCCGACCTTGGCCGCGCCTATCGGGCCCTTGAACGGAACGCCGGCGAGAACCAGCGCGGCCGACGCGCCGATCAGGGCCGGGATGTCGCCGTCGATTTCCGGATTCAGCGACATGACCGTCGCGATGATCTGGATCTCGTTGCGGAACTCTTCCGGGAACAGCGGCCGGATCGGCCGGTCGATCAGGCGCGAGGTCAGCGTTTCCTTTTCGGTCGGACGGCCTTCGCGCTTGAAGAAGCCGCCGGGAATGCGGCCGGCGGAATAGAACTTTTCCTGATAGTCGACGGTGAGGGGGAAGAAATCCTGCCCCTCGCGCGCCTTGCCGGCCGCCACCGCCGTGACCAGCACGACGGTACCGCCCATGCTGACCATGACTGCACCGCTAGCCTGGCGGGCGATTTCGCCCGTTTCCAGCGTGACTTCGTGATTACCGTACTGGAACGACCTGGTTACTTTCGCCACTGCCATCTCCTCGGTGCTGTGCGCTTAGCGGCGGATGCCGAGGCGGTCGATCAGGGTCTTGTAGCGGGTGGCGTCCTTGGCCTTCAGATAGGCCAGCAGGCGGCGGCGCTGGTTGACCATCTTGAGCAGGCCGCGGCGGGAGTGATGATCCTTGGCGTGCTTGGCGAAGTGGCCGGCGAGGCTGTCGATGCGGGCCGAGAGCAGGGCGACCTGGACTTCGGGTGAGCCGGTGTCGTTCGGCACGCGGCCGAAGTCGGCGAGGATCTTCTGAGTTTGTTCGACGTTCAACATTTTTTCGTGACCTTGAAAGCTAGACGAGGCTTGTGCAGCGCGACCGGATACGTTCGATGGCGCTGCACAAGCCCCGCGGGGGGTGAATTGTCAAGAGAGCCGCGGGATTTTAACGCCAGACGCCGCGGCGCAACAAGCCTGCAAGATTGGCGGCCGGTTCAGCCGCCCGCCGGCCGGGCGCGGCCGGACCGGATTCAGGCCGGCAGATTCAGGCCGCGGCGCACGCGCAGCAGGCCGGCGGCGTCGACCTCGCCGAGCGCGAGCAGGCGGC
>NZ_JANFVR010000255.1 GCF_024609805.1 Tahibacter caeni
GGCGGCGGTCGCGGCCGGCCCGACCCGGCGGCGGGCCGGCCGCCGCGTGTGCGGCCGGGCGTTCATGCGCGGCACCGTTCCGCAGTAGACTGCGAGCCTTTTCGGCGACCGGGACGTCCATGACTTCAGCAGCGCTGGGCCGCATCGACGACGCACGCATCGGCATCATCGGCCTGGGCTACGTCGGCCTGCCGCTGGCCGTGGAATTCGGCCGGCAGCTGCCGACCGTGGGTTTCGACATCGCCGCAGCACGCGTCGCCGCGCTGAGCGCCGGACACGACCACACGCGCGAAGTCTCGCCGGAGGAACTGGCTTCGGCTACGCAGCTGCGCTACAGCGCCGACCCGACCGCCCTGCGCGACTGCAACGTCTTCATCGTGACCGTGCCGACGCCGATCGACGTCGCCAAGCAGCCCGACTTCGCGCCGCTGCTGTCGGCCAGCCGCACGGTCGGCCGGGCGATCGCGCGCGGCGCCGTCGTCGTGTTCGAGTCGACCGTCTATCCGGGCGCGACCGAGGAAGTCTGCGTGCCGGTCATCGAACGCGAATCGGGACTGGCCTGCAACGTCGACTTCTTCGTCGGCTACAGCCCCGAGCGCATCAATCCGGGCGACCAGGGCCATCGCCTGCCCGACATCGTCAAGGTCACCTCGGGTTCGACGCCGGCTGCGGCCGAGTTCGTCGACGCGCTGTACCGGCGCATCATCCGCGCCGGCACGCACAAGGCCTCGAGCATCCGCGTGGCCGAGGCGGCGAAGGTCATCGAGAACACCCAGCGCGACGTCAACATCGCGCTGGTCAACGAGCTCGCGCAGATCTTCGCGCGGCTGGGCATCGACACCGCCGAAGTCCTCGAAGCCGCCGGCACGAAGTGGAATTTCCTGCCGTTCCGGCCGGGCCTCGTCGGCGGCCACTGCATAGGCGTGGATCCGTACTACCTCACGCACAAGGCGCAGCAGATCGGCTATCACCCGGACGTGATCCTGGCCGGCCGGCGCATCAACGACGGCATGGGCGCCTACGTCGCGCAGCGCGTCGTGCGCCTGATGACGCGCAGGCACATCGCGCTCGTCGACGCGCGCGTGCTCGTGCTCGGCCTCACGTTCAAGGAAAACTGCCCGGACCTGCGCAACACGCGCGTCGTCGACGTCATCGCCGAGCTGCGCGACTACGGCATGCAGGTCGACGTGCACGATCCCTGGTGCGACGCGGCCGAAGCCCGCGCCGAATACGGACTGGAGCTGCTCGCGGCGGTGCCGCAGGGCCGCTACGACGCGATCGTTCTGGCCGTCGCGCATCGCGAGTTCAAGGCGCTGGGCGCGGCTGCGGTCCGCGCGGCCGGCAAGCCCGGCGCCGTGCTGTTCGACGTCAAGAACTTGTTCGCGCGCGACGAGGTCGACGAACGCCTCTGAGCGCCGAACGCAGCGGCTATCATGCGTTCCCGGTCGCCGGCGCGGCGCGGAAGCGGACGACGGGCTGCCGTTTTCCGGCACTGATCACGGAGTTTTCTGCATGCGAATCCTGATTACGGGCGCGGCCGGTTTCATCGGCTCGGCCCTGGCCCACCGCCTGCTCGACCGCGGCGACGAGGTGCTCGGCTACGACAACCTCAACGACTACTACGACGTGCGCCTCAAGCAGGCGCGACTGGACCGGCTGCTGACGCGCGAGGGCTTCCGCTTCGTCAAGGGCGCGCTCGAGGACCGCGCGACGCTCGAAGCGGCCTTCGCCGACGCCGCGCCGCAGCGCGTCGTCAATCTCGCAGCCCAGGCCGGCGTGCGCTATTCGCTGGAGAACCCGCGCGCCTACATCGATTCCAACGTCGTCGGCTTCCTCAACGTGCTCGAAGCCTGTCGCCACCGCGACATCGAGCACTTGGTCTATGCCTCGTCGAGCTCGGTCTACGGCGCCAACCGCAAGCTGCCGTTCGCGGTCGAGGACAGCGTCGACCATCCGGTCAGCCTCTACGCCGCGAGCAAGAAGACCAACGAACTCATGGCGCACACCTACAGCCATCTGTTCCGGCTGCCGACCACGGGTCTGCGCTTCTTCACGGTCTACGGCCCCTGGGGCCGGCCCGACATGGCCCTGTTCCTGTTCACGCGCAAGATTCTCGCCGGCGAGCCGATCGACGTATTCAACTACGGCAAGCACACGCGCGACTTCACCTACGTCGACGACATCGTCGAAGGCGTGATCCGCACGCTCGACCGCGTGCCCGGCCCCCATCCGGCCTTCGATCCGCTGCGGCCCACGCCGGCCAGCAGCCAGGCGCCGTACCGCGTCTACAACATCGGCAATCACCGGCCCGTACAGCTGTCGCGCTACATCGAGCTCATCGAGCAGGCGCTCGGCCGCACCGCCGAGAAGCGCCTGCTGCCGCTGCAGCCCGGCGACGTGCCCGATACCGCCGCCGACGTCAGCGCGCTGATGCGCGACACCGGCTACAGTCCGGAAACGCCCGTCGAAGTGGGCGTCGCGCGCTTCGTCGCGTGGTACCGCGAGTTCTACGCGGTCTGAGCCGCGCGCGCTTTTGCGCACGGACCTGGCCGGCCGCCGTCGGCGGCGGACCGGCCGATCGCGGCATCTCCGCGCCCCCTGCCGGACGGGGCGGCGGCCGTCCTGTTCAGCGGCGCGCCGTCCCGGCGGTCAGAACGCGCGCGAAAAGCCCACGAACAGCGACGTCGTCGCGTCGGTGTCCGGCTCGACGAACGGGCTGTCGCGGATCTCGTCGGGCAAGATGCTGTATTTGATATTTCCGAGCATCATCCACTTTTCCCCGAGCGGCCGCAGGAAGGTGACGCCGACGTGCGGAACGGTCACCGCGCCGGGGCGGTAGTCAATCGCGCCGCGCGCGGCTTCCTCGGGCAAGGTGCCGTAGTAGTAGTCGGCCATGTCCTTCGACTGCCAGGTCACGCCGACCTTCGGCGTCAGGGTCGACTGCCCGAACTCGAACGGATAGCCATATTCCAGCGAGACTTCCTGGCCGCCGCTGCGGTCGGCGACGTCGGCCAGCAGTTCCGCTTCGAGCTCGCCGGCGCGGCCGCGCCATTTCAGGCCGAGGCCGACGTCGACGCCGTTCTTGCGGTCTTCCAGCAGCCGGTAGTCGAGCCCGTTGCGCGCCAGGGCCGCGCGGCCGAGATCATCGACCTTGAAGCCGTCCAGGCGCGCCTTCGCAACGGCCGACATCTCGAACGAACCCAGCTCGAGAACGGTCCAGCCGGCACTGATGCCGCGAAAATGAAACCGTTCGCCCTGATAGCCGATCAGCGGGATCGGAATGACGCGCGTGCCCTCGCCGGCATAGGGGCTGTCGGAGACGACCGCCGCGACGCCGAGCTGCCAGCCGCGCGGCGGGCCGTCCGGCCCGCCCTCGTCGGCATCTTCGGCCTGCGCGACGGCGCTCAACGACAACCCGGACAGCAGCACGAGCCACAGAAATTTCATCATGGGAAGCCTGACCTTCTTCGAGTAGGGGAATGCCCGACGCGGGCGCGGCCCGCGCAGGCGGCGCTGCGCGGGAGTCAGCGTCCGCGGCAGCATGAAGCGGCGATGTCGCTGCAATGTCGCCGCCGCGCGCACGGGCGGTGCCGGCTTCACGCCGTGCCGTGCGGCCGCCTCGACGCGGGGCGCGGGCTCAGTCGCCGCCGAGCGCGACGACGCCGGCGCTGACGTCCAGCGTGGCGCGCGTGCCGCCGCCGGCGACGGGCTCGATCGACACGGTCCAGCCGAAGCGGTCGGCGATGCGCCCGATCAGGAACAGGCCCAGGCCCTGCCCGCGCACCGGCATCGGCCGGCGCAGGCTGTCGCGGTAGCGCCGCGCCGCCTCGACCGGATCGAATCCGCTGCCCGAGTCGGCCACGGCGATGACGCCGCCGCGCAAGGTCAGCTCCACGCGGCCCGCATCCGTGTTCTCGATCGCGTTGCGCAGCAGGTTGCTGACGGCGATGCGCACCATCGCCTCGGGCGCGGCGATCGCTGCGGGTTCCAGCTCGCCCAGCCGCAGCTGCATCGGCTTGCCGCGCAGCAGGTGCTCGTGGTCGCGGACCAGCCGCGGCAGCAGCTCGTGCAGCACCGTGACCTCGACGGGCCCGGCGGCCGGCGCCGCTTCGCGCGCGAGGTACAGCAGCGCGACCATGGTTTCGGACAGATCCTCCACGGCGTGCGTCATGCGCGCGAGCGCCGGCTTCGACGCGTCCGGCAGCGGAATCTGGCGCAGCACGTCGAGCGCGCCGGCAATCACGGCGATCGGCGTGCGGAACTCGTGGCTGGCCTGGTCGAGCAGGCTGCGCTCGCGTTCGATGAAACGTTCCACGCGCTCCAGATGCGCATTGCTCGCGTGCGCGATGACCCGGACCTCTTCGCGCTTGTAAGTGGTCGGCAGCCGCTCTCCGACGCTGCCCGGATCGATGGCCTGCATGCGCGCCGCGAGATCGCGCACGGGACGCACGAGGTTGGCATGCAGCCAGGCGATCACGCCGCAGATCAGCGCCAGCAGCACCAGCGCCCAGAGGCCGCTGAGGACGGAGTCGCGGTTCTGCTGCTGCTCCAGCTCGGCGATGTCGATCACCGTGATCAGCCGGCCCGGCGGCAGATCGACGACGAGCACGTGCACGCTGTCGTTGGTCGGCAATGTGCCGACGATGCCTTCCGACGAGTACCGGCCGGCGGCCAGATGCGCGAGATAGCCGGGCACGGCCGGCGCGGCGCGGCCGTCCTCGACGTACCACGCGCGGATCACGCCCTGGGCCGGCAGCGAGGCGAAGTCGCCGCGGCGCACGCGGCCGGCGTAGTCGGCCGACAGCACCTCGAGCAGGTCGGACCAGATCTTGTGCTCGATCAGCCGCTGGCTGCTGAAGGCCTGGATGGACAGCGCCGCGACCATCATCAGGCCGAACACGATCAGCGCGGCGCTGATCCACCAGTGCACGCTGCGCGGCTCGCTCAGCAGGGACGACAGTCGGCTCAACGGACGCACAGCCGGTAGCCCGAGCCCGGCACCGTGTGCAGCAGCGGCGCCTCCGGCTCCACGTCGACGGCCCGGCGCAGCACGTACATGTGCGAGCGCAGCAGGTCGGCGCCCGGCGCGCCGTCGTCGCCCCAGGCCGCGCGCTCGAGCCGCGCACGCGCGACCACGTGCGGGCTTTCGCGCATCAGCAGCTCGAGCAGACGCCGTCCGGTGCGGGTCAGCGCGACGCGCCGGCCGGCGCGATGCGCTTCCTGCGTGCTCAGATTGAACTGCAGATCGCCGACCGCGAGCACGTCGTCGGGCGCGGCCGCCTGCCGGCGCCGCGCGACCAGCGCGCGCAGGCGGACTTCGATCTCGGCCAGCGCGACCGGCTTGACCAGGTAGTCGTCGAGGCCCGACTCGAACCCGTCGATCTTGTCGGCGAGCTGGTCGCGCGCGGTCAGCATGATCACCGGCACCGCCTTCTTCGCCTCGCCGCGCAGCCGGCGCAGCAGCGAAAGGCCGTCGAGCCGCGGCAGGTTCCAGTCGAGCACGATCGCGTCGTAGTCCTTCGACGCGGCCAGATGCAGACCCGACAGCCCGTCGGGCGCGGCGTCGAGGCTGTGGCCGCAGGCTTCGAGGTAGTCGTAGAGATTGGCGGCCAGCTGCGCGTTGTCCTCGATGACGAGGATGGCCAGGGGCTCCTTGGTCACGGCGGTTTCGCCAACAGTGAACGGCCGGTACAAGATTAGGCCTCGATCTCGGAACCGTCCATCGGCGCGGCGCCGCGGCGCCCGCCGAACCACAGGCGCAGGTGACGCACGGCATCGTCGATGACGCTGTAGACGACCGGTATCACGAGCAAGCACAGCGCCGTCGACGTGAGCAATCCGCCGATGACGACGACGGCCATTGGCGCGCGGAAGCTCGGGTCGGCGCCGAGGCCCAGCGCGACCGGCAGCATGCCTGCGCCCATCGCGATCGTCGTCATGACGACGGGCCGTGCGCGCTTGCGGCAGGCGTCGACGATCGCGCGGCGCCGGCTCAGCCCGTGATCGCGCCGCGCGATGACGATGTAGTCGACCAGCAGGATCGCGTTCTTCGTGGTGATGCCCATGAGCATGATCAGGCCGATCATCGACGGCATGGACAGGCTGTAGCCGGTGACGAGCAGCGCGGCGAAGGCGCCCGGAACCGACAGCGCGAGAGCCGCGAGCACCGTCACCGGCTGCGCGAAGTCCTTCAGCAGCAGCACCAGCACGAGGTAGACGCAGAACACGCCGGCGAGCATGGCCAGCGCGAAGCCTGCGGCGAGCTCGTCCATCGCTTCGGCGTCGCCGGCCGTCGTCTGCTCCACGCCGCGCGGCAGCGCGCGCAGGCTCGGCAGCGCCGCGGCCGCGCGCTCGACCGCGGCCAGCGGTCGGCCGTCGAGCTCGACCGTGAAACTCACGTTTCGCCGGCGGTCGCGACGGGTCAAGGTCGACGGCCCGCTCGCGATGTCGAGGTCGGCGACGCTTTCCAGCGGCACCACACCGCGCGCACCGGGAATGGGCAGCCGGCGCAGGACGTCGGGATCATCGCGGCCGCGGTCGGCCAGGCGCACCACGACCGGCACCTGCCGTTCGCCGAGATCGAGCTTGGCGAGCGCCTCACCATAGTCGCCGGACGTCGCGATGCGCAAGGTGTCGGCGATGGCCGCCGAGGTGACGCCTAGGTCCGCGGCGCGCGCGAAGTCGGGGCGGACCACGAGCTCGGGCCGCACCAGGCTGGCCGACGAGGTGACGGCGCCGATGCCCGGGATGCCACGCAGCTCGCGCTCGACCATCGGCGCATGCCGCAGCAGCAGCTGCCCGTCGTCGGCGGCGAGCACGAGTTCGAAGCGGTCGCCGCCGAGGCCGACGCCGATCCGCACGCCAGGCAAGGGTTCCAGCGCCCGGCGCAGCCGGCTCTCGATGGATTGCCGCGTCGCGCCGTCGCGCCGGTTTCGCGGCGCCAGGTTGACGGTGAGCACGGCCTGCGTGACGGCGGCCGGCGTTGCCGGCTCGCCGGGCCCTTCCGATTCGCCGCCGCGGGCACCGGCGGCCGTGTAGACCGATGCGACGTGCGGCACGGCGGCGATCAACCGGCGCGCGCGCTCGGCGGCGGCCACGGTGTCGCGCAAGGTGCTGCCCGGCGGCAGCGACACGGTCACCTGCGTGCGGTCGCCGTCGTCGGCGGGCATGAATTCGCCGGGCAGCAGCGCGGCGACGG
>NZ_JANFVR010000256.1 GCF_024609805.1 Tahibacter caeni
GGGCAGCAGCCAGCCGCGCGCGAGGTCGACGCGGCGCCAGCGCGCCGGGCTGGCCGTCTGCGCGCGCGCGTCGGGCCAGTAGTCCGCGGGCGGCGGACCGAACCAACGCTGGTAGCTCGCGAGGGTTTCGGCGTACTGGTCGTAGTGCAGGCGGCTCTGCTCGCGGCCGCCGCGCGTGGGTTCGTGGTGCAGTGCGCTGCCGAGCACGTCCGGGCAGTAGCGCTGCCAGTAGTCGCGGCTGTAGGTCAGGTGCTGATGCCAGACTTCGTCGACTGGGTCGCTCGGCGTGACCACGTGGCCGGCGGCGACGGCGAGAAAGCAGAAGCGCTTGTATTCGCGCACGGCGCCGTCGGCGTAGGCCTGGCTCCAGCCGTGCTCGCGCGCGAGCCGCCGCGCGAACGGCAGGGCGCAGCCGGCCGTGCCGAAGTCATGCGCGTCCAGGCGCTGCCAGAGCTCCCGTTCCCGTTCCGACCAGATGCTGTCCGTCATGGCTGTCTCCGCTCGCGAGGCTGGCGCCACATTACCCGCAGTTCGTGTCCGGGCAAGGTCCGCGTAGCGGACGCTGCCGTTGTCGGGGCCGTTTCCCCGCCACGCCCCGTTCTCTGCGCATCAACGTCGCCGGGCGGGTCGAGCGAACCGCGCGTGCGCCGACGTACGGCCGCGGCTGCCGATCGGCGAATCCTTTGCAATTGGCGGACTGAACCTATTGGCACAGAACAAAAATACGAGTATCTTCCGCCGCACTGTGTTTGCCTGGGTCACGGTAAATTGTGGCCTGATGCGGTTGATCCTCCGTGATCCGCTTCATCGATTCGCCCTGCTTGCTCCCTGCAACCTCAGTCTCGGTCCGGATTCACCGCGATCGTGATTTCCTCAAATTGTTTCATGGAGTTAAGACATGTCGAATCGTCAGACTGGCACCGTCAAGTGGTTCAACGACGCCAAGGGCTTTGGTTTCATCACCCCGGAAAGCGGCGCTGACCTGTTCGTGCACTTCCGCGCGATCCAGGGCACCGGCTTCAAGACCCTTCAGGAAGGCCAGCGCGTGAGCTTCATCGCCGTGCAGGGCCAGAAGGGCATGCAGGCCGACCAGGTTCAGGTTCTCTGATCCCAGCGGTCCCCGGCTAGACCTCGAAAACCCCAGGCAGCAATGCCTGGGGTTTTTTGTTGCCTCGGTTTTCGTCGCGCGATCTCCGCCGCACCGGTTTTTTCTGCGCCCGCACCCTCGCGCCGTTCCTTCGCGCGGGCTTTCCCGCTAGTGTCCCTGCGGCGGGCCGGCCATGACGGCGCGCGGGTTCACGGGGGCGGCGGGCGAACGCCCGCGGGCGCGGCGCGGAAGACGGAGCGGCGGAGATGTGGCGGGACGCTTGCAAGAACCTCTATGTCCAGGTGCTGATCGCCGTGGCCGTCGGCATCACCCTGGGGCACTACCAGCCGGAGCTCGGCGCGCAGATGAAGCCGTTCGCCGACGGCTTCATCAATCTCGTGAAGATGATCATCGGTCCGGTCATCTTCGTGACCATCGTCGTCGGCATGGCGCACATGGGCGACCTGCGCCATTCGGGCCGCATCGGCGTCAAGGCGCTGATCTATTTCGAGGTGCTGACGACGCTCGCGCTGGTCGTCGGCCTCGTCGTGGCCAACGTCGCGCAACCCGGCGCCGGCATGACCTTGCAGCCCGGCGATCTCGATCCGAAGAAGACCGCCGACTACGTCGCGGCGGCGAAGGAACAGACGCTCGCGGCGTTCCTGCTCGGCATCATTCCGAAGAGCCTGGTCTCGGCCTTCGTCGACAACAACCTGCTGCAGGTGCTGCTCGTCGCCGTGCTGTTCGGCATCGCGATGACGCGCAGCGGCGGCGCCGGCCGGCGCGTGCTCGACCTGCTCGAGGAACTGTCGCAGGTGCTGTTCAAGATCGTCGCGATCGTCATGCGCGCAGCGCCGATCGGCGCGTTCGGCGCGATGGCGTTCGCGATCGGCAAGTTCGGCCTCGGCATGCTGGTCTCGCTGGGTTGGCTGCTGCTCTGCGTCTATGCGACCTGCTTCGTGTTCGTGTTCGGCGTGCTGAACCTCGTCGCGTACTGGTCGGGCTTCTCGCTGTGGCGATTCCTCGTCTTCATTCGCCGCGAGATCGTGCTCGTCGCGGGCACGTCTTCGTCCGAGTCCGCGCTGCCGCGCCTGCTCGTGCGGCTGGAGCAGGCCGGCTGCGACCGCTCGGTGGTCGGTCTCGTGCTGCCGACCGGCTATTCGTTCAATCTCGACGGCACCTGCATCTACCTGACGCTCGCGGCGATCTTCATCGCCCAGGCGGTAGGCGCATCGCTGACGCTGCACGACGAGCTCGTGCTGCTGGGCGTTCTGTTGCTGACCTCCAAGGGCGCGGCCGGCGTCACCGGCGCGGGCCTGACGACCTTGATCGCGACGCTCGGCGCGCTCAGCGGCAAGGTGCCCGTCGAAGGCGTCGCGCTCGTCGTCGGCGTGGACCGCTTCATGTCCGAAGCGCGCGCGGTCACGAACGTCATCGGCAACGGCGTGGCGACCATGGTCGTCGCGCGCTGGGAAGGCCTGCGCGACGACGCGAAGATGAAAGCGGCCTTCGCGGCCGGGCCCGGCGACGATCTGCCCGAGGCCGCGACGGCGCCCGCCTGAGCCCGCCCGCGACTTGAATCCGCCCCGTACCGCCCTCATGCTGCGCGGCAGCACCGGCGGTCGGCCGGTCCTTCTCCCGCCCGCATCGGGCCCCATTCCGAGAACCTCATGCAGATTGCCGAGCGCCGCGTCGCCGCGTTTCACTACACCCTGACCAACGACAAGGGCGAGATCATCGATTCGTCCGAGGGCCGCGAGCCGCTGGTCTACCTGCACGGCGTCGGCAACATCGTGCCGGGCCTCGAACGCGAGATGAGCGGCAAGAAGGCCGGCGACAGCTTCAACGTCGTCGTCGCGCCCGAGGAAGGCTATGGCGTGCATCACGCGCAGCTGATCCAGCGGGTGCCGCGCGAAGCGTTCCAGGGCGTCGACACGATCGAGCCCGGCATGCAGTTCCATGCCAACGGCCCGCAGGGTCCGATGACGGTGACCGTGGCCGCGGTCGACGGCGACACCGTCACGATCGACGGCAATCATCCGCTGGCCGGACAGTCCCTGCATTTCGCGATCGAGATCACCGACGTGCGCGATGCGAGCCCCGAGGAAATCCTGCACGGCCACGTGCACGGTGCCGGCGGGCATCATCACTGACGGGCTCGGGCGGCGTTCCCTGCGCCACTCCCGCAGCCGGCTGCCCGTTCCCGCCGCGCCGGATGCGGCGACGCAGGCGTCCGGCTGAGGCGTTCCGGTTGAGAACCTGCGTTCCGCACGATCGCTGCTCGTCGCTCCCCTCGAATCGAGGGGATTACGGATGCCGGCGCGGGTTGCGATGTCGCGGATCGCCGGGCAGCCGCTGGGTTAGGATTGCCGCACGGTTCTTCCTGCAGGTCCGACCATCCATCCGAGGTGCAGTCATGACGACGGCTTACGATTTTTCCGCGACCACGCTAGCCGGGGACGAGCAGCCGCTCAAGGACTACAAGGGCAAGGCGCTGCTGATCGTCAACGTCGCGTCCAAGTGCGGCTTCACGCCGCAGTACGCGGGGCTCGAGGCCATGTACCGCAAGCACAAGGACGAAGGCCTCGTCGTGCTGGGTTTTCCGTGCGACCAGTTCGGCCACCAGGAACCCGGCGACGCCGACGAGATCCGCAATTTCTGCTCGCTGAACTACGACGTCAGCTTTCCGATGTTCGCCAAGATCGACGTCAACGGCGACAAGGCGCACCCGCTGTACCGTTGGCTCAAGAGCGAAAAGGCCGGTTTCCTCGGCACCGAAGGCGTCAAATGGAACTTCACGAAGTTCCTCGTCGATCGCGACGGCCAGGTCGTCAAGCGCTACGCGCCGACCGACACGCCGGAGAAGATCGAGAAGGATCTCGACGACGTGCTCGGCTGAGCAGGGTCCCGGCAGCGTTGCGACGAAGGCGGCCCCCGGGCCGCCTTCGTCGTTCCGGCGCCGCGTTTCAGGCGTTCTCGAAGCCGTCGGCGAAGATCGGATCGGGCGCCGTGATCGTGATCGGCCCGTTCATGCCGACGTGGTTCTCGCAGTTGTAGTGCAGCGTGGCCGGCGCATCGGCCGGCACGACGAACGTGATGTCGGTGGTGCCGGTCGCACCGTTGTTGGTCACGCCGTCGTTGTAGAGGAAATTCGGTCCCGGCGCGTTGATCGTGTTGATGTTGAACGGATGAATCGCGCCGACGTTGTTCAGATGGAACACGTAGGTGCCGCCGCGCTGCAGGCTCAGCGGCGGATTCGACTGCCCGTCGATCGTCCACGCGGTGGAGCCGCCGGCGCTGACCTGGAACGTCCGCGTGACGCCCCCCGCCTGGACCGGTGCGACGGCGGACGCCGCGAACGCGGCAGCGATCAGGCACGGGCGGTGGAACAGGCGCATGCGGGCATCCTCGTGACGGAGCCCGATTGGAGCAGATGCCGGCGGCCGCGGGAATAGCCCGCGACCGTCGTCCGCATCACGACTCGAAGCCGTTGGCGAAGATGCCGTCCGGATCGATGACCGTGATCGTGCCGTTCATCGCCGCGTGATTGCCGCAGTTGTAGTGCAGCGAATTCGGCGCGCCGGCCGGCACGACGAAGGTGATGTCGGTGTCGCCGGTCGCGCCGTTGTTGGTGACGCCGACGTTGTAGCGCGCGCCGCTGCCGGTCGTGTTCGTCGTGTTGATGTTGAACGGATGCACGCCGGCCACGCCGGTCAGATCGAACACGTAGGTACGGCCGCGTTCCAGGGTCAGCGGCGGGTTCGACTGGCTGTCGATGGTCCAGGCGGAAAAGCCGCCGGCGCCGACGGCGAAAGTCGTCGTGGCGCCCTTGGGCGCGGCGGATGCGGCGAACGGCAGGAACAGGGCGAGCACGGCGAGCGGACGCAGGATGTTCATCAGTTTGGCCTCGTGGGGGATGGGCAACGCGCGGCGCGGCGCAGGGCGCCGTCCGCAGGACGGAACTTCGATCGGCGGATACAGCGAATGCCGGCTTGACGCGGCGTAAAGCGCGCGCCGGGCGCGCTGGACAAGCGGCCGGTTCCGGCGCCGGTCGCCGCTGCCGACAATGCGCGCCGGCAGCGGGGGAGCGGGGCGGCGATCGATGCGGACGAAACCGGAGAACCGGGCGGTGCGACGGCGCGGGGCGCGGCATGTTTGACTTTCCGCCGCCGCCGCGTAGCGTGCGCGATCCCGAAGATCGCCTGGATCTGCCCGTGTCGGAAGATTTCGCCGGCCTGCTCACGACGTTCATGCGCCGCATCCGTGCGAGCGCCTCCGGCGTGGCGACCGAGATCGGCATGAGCCGCGAAGCCGTCAACAACTGGCGCCACGGCCTGTCCCTGCCCAATCGCAAGCATCGCCACAAGCTCGTCGACTGCGCGCGCTATCTGCGCCTCAGCGAGCAGGAGACCGACCGGCTGCTCAAGAGCGCCGGCTTCGAACCTGAATACCCGGTCGGCGGTCAGGCGCCGGACCAGCCGTACGCCGACTACGTCGCGCGCCTGTTCGAGCGGCTGCAGCGGCTCGCGCCGTATCCGATCCTGATGCTGCTGAGCCAGGCCCACTGGGGACAGCCGCCGTTTCGCGAATCCCTGCTGGCCGCGGCGCGGCAGATCTACGGCGAGGCGGTGTTGCACGTCCGTCCGCCCTACAGCGTGGACGCCGATGCGCGCGGCTACTTCGCCGCGATCGGCGCGCAATGCGGCTTCGCCGACGTCGATTCGGACTTCGCATTCGAAGCCGCGCTGGAACGCCGCCTCGCCGCCGGCGAGCGCGTGTTCTGCCTGGTCAGCCGCTTCGAACAGGGCGAGGCGCATCTGCGCGAGGCGCTGGCCGGCATCCTGCGCGGGCTCAGCGAGATGTACAGCGGCAGGCTGCATCTGCTGCTCTGCGGCGGCGAGGCGCTCGCCGAACTCAAGTACCAGAGCGGCGACCTGTCGCTGCTGAACATCGCGAGCGTGGAGAACTGGCCCGACCCGGGACCGGCCGAGCTGCGCGCGCTGGCCGCGCGCCAGCTGCCGGCCGCCCAGGTCGACGCGGCGCTGCTGAGCCGGCTCGAACGCGACTGCGGCGGCCATCCGGCCCTGATCGACGAAGCCTTGCGCTGGCATGCCGTTCCTTCCACCTGGGATCAGCCCGATCTGTCTGAGTGCCTCGCCGGCAGCGCACGGTTGTGGGAGGGTTTCGTGCCGCTGCTGGCCGAGGCCGACGCGCGTGCGCGCATCAGCGCCTGGCTCGGTCAGGCCAGCGTCGGCCGCGCCCAGCCCTACCTGATCGACCGGCTGCTGCGCCGGCTGTTCTGGGCCAATCTCGTGACCGCGCGGCCCGGCAGCGACGGCCTGCAGCTGGAATGGCGCTGCGAGGCCGTGCGCCGTGCGGGCCGCCAGGTCGTCGCGGCCTGGAGCGACGCCGGCGCATGAGCACGGCAGTGAAGGTCTGGCTGCGCCGCGGCGCGATCGCCGTCGCCACCCTGTTCATCGGCACGGCGCTGCTCGTGCCGCAGTGGAATCCGCTGCTCGGCCGCGTCGTCGCGAATCCCGAGAACATGGCCTGGATCGCCAACGGCTGGAACGAGCTGCAGGTCGCGCGCCTGCAGATCAACGAATACGTCCTGGTCCACGACGAGTGGCCGTCGGACCTGGCCGACGCCGGCGTGCAGCCGCTCGGCGAGATCTTCGAGCTGTCGGTGCGGCCGGACGAACTCGTCGGCACGCTGCGCGCGACGCCGCGGCTGGACCGCAGCCTGCACGGCAGCCGCGTGATCCATCGCCGGGACCCGCAGAGCCTGCTCTGGAGCTGCCTGGCCGGCG
This sequence comes from Tahibacter caeni, assembly GCF_024609805.1. Lineage (GTDB taxonomy): Bacteria > Pseudomonadota > Gammaproteobacteria > Xanthomonadales > Rhodanobacteraceae > Tahibacter > Tahibacter caeni. The sequence goes on from NZ_JANFVR010000256.1 coordinate 6,898, forward strand.
ATCCGCCGATTCCGGCACGCTACCTGCCGCTGAACTGCCGCAGCGAGCAATCGCTGGTCGGCGATACGACGCGCTGGCTCGTGATCGTGCTTGTGCTGTCGCTGCTGATCCTGCTCGTATCGGCCGTGCTGCTGATCTGGCGCCACCCGCTGATCGCGCCGATCCAGCGCGAGCCGGCGCGATTGCGCCGCCTGCCGCTCGCGCTGTTGCCGCGCGTGGACCGCGCCCTGGGCTGGCTGCAGCGGCGCGACGCGACGTTGGCCGCGGCCG
>NZ_JANFVR010000257.1 GCF_024609805.1 Tahibacter caeni
CCGCGCGCCTGGCCGGCGCCGTGGGCGGAGGCCGCCGCGAGCTCGGCCAGGCCCAGCCGCGGCTGGTCGCCCAGGTATTCACCGACGCCCTGCAGGAACTGCGCGAGGATCGCGCCGGAATTGCCGCGCGCGCCGTCGATGGCCTCGTCGCCGGCACGGCGCAGCAGGCCGCCGGCGCTGCCGAGACGCAGCGGCCGCAGCGCCTGCTCGACGGCGCTCAGGGTGAATGCGAGATTCGATCCGGTATCGCCGTCGGCGACCGGAAACACGTTGATGCGGTTGATCGCGTCGCGGCGCGAGAGCACACGGCGTATGCCGGCGAGCAGGCCGCGCTTGAGCGCGATGCCGCCGGGCCGCCAGCCGCGCGGTATCAGTCCGAGTTCTGCCGAAACGCTGTTCATGCCCGAGTCTAGCCAGCTCAGCCCGACACAGGCGCGCTGCACTGCAGCGCGAAAGGCGGCCGGCCGGCATCGATCGCATCGCTTCGAGCGTCGCGATGCGGCGTGCACACGATCGGTCAGCGTTCGCGCACGACCAGCGGCGCGAGGCGCGTGTGCCCGAACGCGAACGGCAGCGGCTGCACTGCGGCGCCGGCCAGGCCGCCCGCCAGGGACAGGACCAGCGATCCGGCCGATTGGCACAACCAGAACCCGCCGGTGAATCCGAACGGAAGCGTCAGCGAGGCCAGGGGCAGCAGGATCACGCTCGGCAGCGCCGCGACGCCGACGCGCGCGCGCCATGCCGGTGGCGCGCGCTGCCCCGCGGTCCGAACCAGGCTTTTTTGTCCGTAGGAGAAAGCCGGTTCCGCGCACGCGGGGCAGGGGAACAGATTCACTGGAAGAATCTCCGGACCTGCCGAGGAGAGGCGGCGGCTGGCGGTGCCATGGCGTCGCCGGAACGTCGTGCCGCCGCAGCGGCGCCTGCGCAAACAGCCGTCCCGCTCCGGCCCGATGCTGCAGTGCAACGCAAGTGCATGGCCACGCAACCGATTCTCGCCTCGGCGCATCAGAGGCACTGTCCGTCGCCTGTCCGCTGCGGCCACAGCGGACAGTCCGGACACTGACCATGACTTCAAGCCCTTGTTGCGCAAGGCCTGGGGAGGCGCGCGACGGTTGGCACGAACCCTGCTGTAGTCCGGCGACCCGCTGGCTAGACCGGAGCAATCGTGCGAGCATGCCGACCTCCCGCGAGCCCGTGCCAGCGTTCCGCTACCCGGAGCCACCGATGCTCATCACTTCGCGATCACTGATCCTGCTGCTGGGCCTGGCGCTGTTGGCCGGCGTCAGCCATGCGGACGATTTCATGCTCGGCGCCGCCGCGCCGAGCGGCGTGGCCCTCGCGCAGACGCGCCAGGACTGCGACATCCAGCCGGCCGCCGCCAACGCCCGCGTGATCTATCACGACGGTCAGAGCGCGCCGGTCAGCGTGCCGATGGACGCGCGCGGCGCGGTCGCCGACAACGCATCCTCCAACGAACCGGCCGTCGCGGAAGGCGGCGGCAGCAGCACCGGCAGCGCGGCCGCCGTCACGCTGCCGTCGGCCGAGGCCGCGATTCCGCAGAAGCCGCGCGGCGGCGGACTGCGCTGGCAGTCGGTACTGCCGGGCTCGATCAAGTAACCGCAAGCTCCGACGCTTCCGCCCTGCGCCCGGCGCAGGGCATGATGCGCGCGTGATCGATCTGTTGCGCCGTCTTCGCGAGCGCTGGCGCCCTCGCTCCCATCCCATCGACGACGCGGCCTGGCAGGCCGTCGTAGCCGAGTCGGCGCTGGTCGCCGCGCTCGATGCGGCCGATGCCGCGCGGCTGCGCGAATTCTGCGCGCGCTTTCTCGCCGACAAGCAGTTCTTCGCGCTGGCCGGCGCCGAGCTCGACGCGCACCGGCGCCTGCTGATCGCGGCCCAGGCCTGCCTGCCGGTGCTCGCGCTGGGCTACGACCATCTGCGCGGCTGGCGCCAGGTGCTGGTCTATCCCGGCGAATTCCGCGTGCGCCGCGAACACCACGACGAGGACACCGGCGTCGTCACCGAGGGCGACGACAGCCTGATCGGCGAAGCCTGGGAGCGCGGCCCGCTCGTGCTGTCCTGGGCCGACGTCGCCCAGGACCTGGCCGATCCGCACGCGGGCTTCAACGTCGTCATCCACGAGATCGCGCACAAGCTCGACATGCTCGACGGCGGCAGCGACGGCGTGCCGCCGCTGCCGGCGCGGCTGTCGCGCAGCGAATGGATACGCACGTTCCAGCAGGCCTACGACAGGCACTGCACGGCCGTGGATGCCGGCGAGGACACCGCGATCGATCCGTACGCGGCCGAAAGTCCGGACGAATTCTTCGCCTGCCTGGTCGAGGCCTGGCATTCCGACGCGGCGCTCGTCGAGGACGCAATGCCGGCCGTCGCGGCGCTGCTGCAGCGACTGTTCCGGCCGGCCGCCGGCACGGCTGCAATCTGAACGGCACGGCAGCGGTTGCCGTCGGCGGCGGAGGTTTCGGCTACACTGCCGCGGTTTTCTCTGTCGTTTCCGGAGTGGAAGGCATGCGCAGCACCGCAGTTCTGGCCTGGCTCGGCCTCGGCCTCCTGGCTTCCTCGCCCGTTTTCGCGGTCGAGACGTATACCGGCACGAATACCGGCGCGATCGCCGACGCGCCGGCCGGCTCCCCGAGCTGCGGCGTCAACAACCTCGGCCAGCCGCGCGTCGTGAGCTTCGATGTCAACGGTCTGGTCTATCCGATCGTCGGCGTCAAACTGGGCATGGACCTGGTCCATTCCTGGCGCGGCGATCTCGTCGTGAAGCTCGCCGCACCCGGCGGCAGCCCGTCCAAGATCGTCTTCAGCCATACCGGATCCAACGTGCCGAACGGCTGCGGCCACAACGGCGTGCTCAACGGCCTCTACACGTTCCAGGACGACGGCGAGCGCGACTGGTGGGGCAGCGCCTTCCCGACCGTCCCGATCGGCACCTACCGCGCCGCCGAGCCGGGCGGACAGGATCCCGGCGGTGCGCCTACCCTGCTGGCGACCGCGTTCCGCAACCTCGCGCCGGAACTCGCGAACGGCACCTGGACCCTGACGTTCTGGGATGCCGGCGACGCCAACACCGGCTCGATCAACGCAGCGACCTTGTACATCGACCAGACCGACGCGCTGTTCAAGAACGGCTTCGAAAACCCCTGATTTCCGCCGCGCGGCACGCCCGGCCGCGCGGGCGCCGCGTCCCGCCGCAGCGGAACGTGAACGGGTTTGCATAGAACTTGACCAATCGGTAGCCTGTCGGATTCGGTCGCATCGACGTTCCGCAGGTTCCGCTCGCTCATGCAGTTGCCTATCCTTCGTGTCGCTTTGCTGGGTCTTCTCGCGCTGCCGTCTTCCGCCGTCCTGGCCTGCAGCGGCAGCGTGCACATCGAAATCGAACATGCCGGCGTCTATGCGCTGGACCAGGCCCGCATCGTCGCGGCCGCGCCGGGCCTGGCCGACTGTCCGCGTGAATCGCTGAAGCTGACCCAGCGCGGCAGCGAAGTGCCGATCCGCCTGAGCGGCGAAGGCAAGACCCTGCAGCCCGGCGACCGCATCGAGTGGATAGGCCAGCCGCTGCACGGCCCGCAGTCGTGGTTCGATGCCTTCAGCACGGTCAACGTCTATGTGCTGTCGGCGGCGGAAGGCACGCACGCGCGCATCGCCGACGTCGCGCCCGGGCCGGCCGCGGCGCCCGCCGCGCTGAACCGGCGCCTGCACCTCGAGCAGGAAAACCTCATGATTCGCCTGAATCAGAACGAGGTGAAAGCCTGGGAAGAGGCGGATTTCTGGCACTGGGCCAAGCTCACCCACGTCGATCCCGAACCGTTCGCGCTCGATCTGGACCTGCCGGACCTCGCCGCGCGCGGCGGCAACGCCACCCTGCGCCTGAAGTTCCGCGGCATGTCGACCACGCCGCGCATGATCGGCGCGGATGCGGCGCAGCAGCTGATCGACCATGTCGTGAACCTGCAGCTCGGCGGCAGGCATGTCGCCACGTTCCAGTGGGACGGCCGCGCCGAAGTCGAGCAGATCGTGACCGTGCCGGCCGCGCAGCTGCAAGAGAAAGGCAACCGGCTGACGCTCAGCGTGCCCAAGCGGCCGGTCAAGCCCAACGATCCGAACTTCGCCGTCGACGTGGTCATGTTCAATTCGGTCGACGTCGACTATCCGGTCAACGGCGATCTCACGCGCTCGGCCGAACCGATCCGCGTCGCCGGCGCCGGCAAGATCGCGCTGCGCCACGCAGGCGGCGCGCTGGCCGTCTACGGCGACGACGCGCGGCGCTGGACCGCGGCCGACGGCGATCTCGGCCGCGTCGACGGCAACGCCACGTTGTACCCGGTCGTCGACGACGCCTTCCTCGCGCCGCTGAAGGTCCGCGCGGTCGGCAACCGGAACTGGCACAAGCCCGACGCGCCGGTCGACTACCTCATCATCAGCCATTCGCGCCTGATCGACGCGATCCAGCCGCTGGCCGAGTTCCATCGCCGGCGCGGCCTCAAGGTCGCCGTGCTCGACGTGGAAGAGGTCTACGACCAGTTCAACGACGGCATCACCCACCCGCAGGCGATCCGCAGCTTCATGCGGCAGGCCTATACCGATTGGCCGGAACCGCGGCCGCGCTTCGCACTGCTCGTCGGCGACGCGAGCTTCGACATCCGCCACCAGCGCATCGACCGGCGCAACCTCGCCAAGTGGGCCGACTCGGAGCTGCTGATGCCGGGCCAGTTCGGCGACATCCCGAGCACGCCGTATGCCGATACGCCGGCCGACCTCAAGCACCGCGCGCTGATCCCGACCTGGCAGTTCATGTCCTACGACGGCCAGTCGGCCAGCGACAACCATTTCGTCAGCGTCGGCGACGACCCGCTGCATCCGGTCATCGCGATCGGCCGTTTCCCGGTCGTCGAGCCGGCCGAGGTCAAGGCCATCGTCGACAAGACGATCGACTACCTGAGCACGCCCCAGCTCGGCACCTGGCGCCGCGACGTGATGTTCATCACCGACGAGAGCGAGTACTTCAAGAAAACCTCGGACGAGATCGCCGGCTCGCTCGAGAAGGACGGCTTCCTCAGCGACAAGGTCTACGCGAGCGCCGACGAGAAGGACAACCTCGCGCACCAGTCCTCGATCAAGGACGGCCTCAACGACGGCCGCCTGCTCGTGCATTTCATCGGCCACGGCGGCCGCTACATCTGGCGCACCGGCCCGCCTGACCTGCGCAAGAACCACGACCTGTTCACGCTCGAGGACGTGTCCGGCCTGCACAACGCCAGCCGCCTGCCGATGGTGCTGTCGATGACCTGCTATTCCGCGCCGTTCGACAACCCGACCGAAGACTCGATCGGCGAGCGCTTCCTGCGCGAAACCGGCCGCGGCGCGATCGCCGTGTTCGCGGCGTCGTGGCGCAACTCGCCGTCGGCCACCTACAGCAAGGCCATCGTCGCCGAGCTCGTCAAGCCGGGCCGTTCGATCGGCGAGTCCATCGTCGCGGGCAAGAAGAGCACCCAGGACGCGACCCTCGTGGAAACCTACAACCTGCTCGGCGACCCGGCCGTGGTGCTGGAGCGGCCGGCCGGCGAATTCCGTCTCGTGCGCAAGCCGCAGCCGTTCGGTCCCGACCGTATCGAAGCGCAGATCGACCGCGGCACGTTCCGCGGCTCGGCGGAGGCCACCTGGCTCGACGAGCACGGCAAGGTGCTGCACTCGTCGCGCTTCGCCGTGCTCGGCCAGCGCTTCAGCCTGCCCGAGCCGCCGGCCGACGTCCGCGCGCGCGCGGCCGAGGTGCGCGGCTACGTGGCCGATCCGCACAATCCGTTCGACGCGATCGCGCGCGTGGATCTCACCAAGGCGGTGAGCACGCCGGACAAGCCGGCGGTTTCCGCCGGCGCCGTCGCGCTGCGCAAGCCGCTCGACGCGCTGCGCACGAGCGACGACGTGGTCGGCGCCGGCGAAGTGCTGTTGCGCACCGGTTTCGACCAGCCGGCGCGCGCCGCCGACGCCGGCAAGATCGACCCCAGGACCGATCCCACCAGGAAGACCGGCACCGTCCACAACGCGAAGGTCGCGACGCAGTGAGCGCGCGCCGCGCCGCTCAGCGGCGCGGCTGACCGCGCAGCGCAGCCCAGAGATCGCGCAGCGCGTTGCGCACGTAGCCGCGGTCGTAGAAACGGCGGCTCAGATGGCGCGCGAAGGCCGCCGGCGCGATGCGCCTGCCGGCCTGGATGCGCCGGCGCTTGCGCAGCATGCGCAGGCTGCCGCGCACGGCGTCGCGATAGAGGCGGAACACGACGCGGCCTTTGCCGCGCAGGCCGTGGCGCAGCACGATGCCCGCATGAATCGCTACGAGCGACGGCAGGTGGCGCAGGATCAGTCCGGCCGGCACGCATTTGAGCAGCATCCACAGCGAATTGCGGATGCCGTGGTAGAGCACGAAATCGTTGAAGCCGCCGCCGCTGGACGCCTGGCCCTCGTGGCGCGCGAGCACCTCGTCGGTATAGCCCGGTGTGAAACCGAGCAGCAGCGCGCGCGCGGCGACGTCGGTGTCCTCCGCATAGCAGAAGAACTCCTCGTCGAACACGTAGCCGTGGGCGGCCTGCAGCGCTTCGAGCACGCGGCGCGCATACAGCGCACAGCCGCCGGTCGGACCGAAGTACGGGTCCTGCGCATCGAGACGGTTGGACGCGAGCAGACTGCGGTAGAACGCGATGCCGAGCGAATCCACCTCGTCGCTGCCGCCGGCGAGCTTGAGCACGCGGCCGCCGGCGAGGTCGGCGTCGGCGCGGCCGTCCAGGTGCGCGAGCAGCCAGGGCTGCAGTCCGGCCGCGGCCACGGCGTCGTTGTTGAGCAGCAGCACGTGGGAGATGCCGGGATCGGCCAAGGCGCGCGCGATCGCGCGGTTGCAGCCCGCGGCGAAGCCGATGTTCAGCGGACTCGCGACGAGCTCGGCCGCGGGCCAGGCCGCGGCGAGTCCGGTGCGCAGCGCGGCGAGGTCGGCGGCGGCCGAGCCGCTGTCGACGACGATCAGGCGTATGCGTTCGGCCAGCGGCTGCAATGAAGCGACGCAGCGCAGGCTGCGGTCGGCGGTGTTGTAGTTGACGAGCACGACGGCCGCGCGCGGCCG
>NZ_JANFVR010000258.1 GCF_024609805.1 Tahibacter caeni
CCGGCGCGGCCGGCACGCACTGGCCCAGGCGCGCGAACGTCGCCGCGAGCAGCAGCGCGCCGGCCGTGCTGATGGCCCAGCCCAGCGCGCTCGCGCCGCCGTAGGGCGCGAGCGAACTCGGCAACAGGAACAAGCCCGAACCGATCATGTTGCCGACGACGAGCGCCGTCGCGGTCCAGAGGCCGATGCTGCGCTGCGCCGATGTTGCCGGGGAATCAGACGGCATCGCGCCAGGCCCGCCGCAGCAGTTCGTGGAAATGGTGTACGCCGCTTTCGCGCGCCGGGCAGAGCCGGCCGGCGAAATACGAGCCGGAACCGAGCCGCCGCTGCACGGCCAGGCAGATGTCGACGTCCTCTTTCTGCACCGCGTCGCTGAAGTCCTGGTCCTGGCGGCGGCGCTGCGCCTCGGCCGTGTCGGCCGCGGCCGGGTAGTAGTAGTCGAAGTCGACGCGGCAGCGGTCGGGCGCGAGCGGCACGACGCGGTTGGTCTGCAGGCGGCCCGGCAGGATGTTCAGCATGATGTTCGGCCAGACGAAGTAGTACAGCGCGTCGCCCTGTCCGTAGAAGTTGCCGGCGTTCTCCAGCGGGCTCCATTGCAGCGAATGCCAGCCGGCGACCTCGGTGCGGTAGCTGCGGTAGTCGAGCAGGCGGTTCAGTTCCGGATGAATGTGCGGAACGTGATATCCCTCGAGATAGTTGTCGACGTAGACCTTCCAGTTGCAGGCGATCTCGTAGCTGTCGCGATGGCTGTAGACGAGCGCCGGCAGATCGTGGCCTGCCACGCGTCCGGCGATGCCGGCCAGCAGTTCGTCGAGCGCGATCTCCGGCTGCAGCGCCGCGAACACGAGGCCTTGCCACTGCGCGACAGCGACGGCCGGCAGCGCGATCGCCTCGCGCACGAAGCCTTCGGCCGATTCCATCTCGGCCGCGGCGCGCAGGCGGCCTTGCAAGGTATAGGTCCAGCCGTGGTAGCGGCAGCGCAGCGCGCGTGCGCCCTTGCCGTTGCAGGTCGCGAGCGGGCCGGCGCGATGGCGGCAGACGTTGTGGAAGCCGCGCAGCTCGCCGTCGTCGCCGCGCACGAGCACGATCGGCACGCCGGCGATCTCGTCGACGACGTGGTCGCCGGCCTCGGCCAGTTGCGCCGCATGCGCGATCAGCTGCCAGCTGCGCGCGAACACGCGGGTCGTTTCGTCGGCGGCGGCCGACGCATCGGTATAGAACGGCGCGGGCAGGGCCGTGGCGCGGGCCAGCGGCTGCGCCGCGAGCCAGTCGGGTTCGGGTCGGAAGCTCATGGACGGGTCTGCTTTCGGATGCGCGCGACTCTAGCAGCTTGCCGCAATGCGGACCCCTTCGACCGGCGCCGGCGAGGCGTGCATCCATCCTGCCGCCCGCAGCAGTGCAGGCGCCGTTGCGGCGTGGGGTAGATCACTGCGTCGGAACCACCGTTGCCCGGTGGAGCGCCGGCGCTTTTCCTGTCTGCCGGTTCGGTCCGCCGCTTGCGGCGGCGTCCCTTTCCTTCCTTCGCGACACGCGGCAGACTCGGGACGGATCGACTTAGCGAGGCTCCCCGCTGTGTCCCGCCAGGAGCCTCTCGGCGCAAGCAGTGCGGCGAGGAGGGTGAAGGTGCGTCCCACCGATATCCGTGTTCCCGATTACTTCCATAAAGTCGTCGATTGTCAGTGGGCTTGTCCGGCACACACGCCGGTTCCCGAATACATCCGTCTGATCGCCGCCGGCCGCTACGCCGACGCATATCTGGTCAACTGGAAATCCAATGTCTTTCCCGGCGTGCTCGGCCGCACCTGCGACCGGCCCTGCGAGCCCGCCTGCCGGCGCGGCCGCGTCGAGGAAAACAACGGCGACAAGCCCGAGCCCGTGGCCATTTGCCGGCTCAAGCGCGTCGCCGCCGACAACAAGGGCGACGTGCGCGCGCGGCTGCCGCGCGCGGGCAAGCCCAACGGCAAGCGCATCGCCTGCGTCGGCGCCGGGCCGGCCTCGCTGACCGTCGCGCGCGATCTCGCGCCGCTGGGCTATCAAGTCACCGTGTTCGACGCCGAGGCCAAGGCCGGCGGCTTCATCCGCACGCAGATCCCGCGCTTCCGCCTGCCCGAGTCCGTCGTGGACGAGGAAACCGGCTACATCCTCGATCTCGGCGTGGAGTTCCGCGGCGGCGAGCGCGTCGATTCGCTCAAGGCGCTGCTCGGCCAGGGCTACGACGCGGTCTTCGTCGGCTGCGGCGCGCCGCGCGGGCGCGATCTCGATCTGCCGGGCCGCCGCGAATGCGCCGCGAACGTGCATATCGGCATCGACTGGCTGGCCTCGGTCTCGTTCGGCCACGTCGAGTCGGTCGGCCGCCGCGTGCTCGTGCTCGGCGGCGGCAATACCGCGATGGACTGCTGCCGTTCGGCGCGGCGCCTCGGCGGCAGCGAGGTCAAGGTGCTCGTGCGCTCGGGCTTCGACGAGATGAAGGCCTCTCCGTGGGAGAAAGAGGACGCCCAGCACGAAGGCATACCGATCCTCGATTACCACGTGCCCGAGGAATTCCTGCACGACAACGGCCGTCTCGTCGCGATGCGCTTCTCGCGCGTGCGTGCCGAGCGCGATGCGAACGGCCGCCGCCGGCTCGTTCCGACGGGCGAGCCCGACGTGACCTTGCCCTGCGACGACGTGCTGATCGCGGTCGGCCAGGAAAACGCGTTCCCGTGGATCGAGCGCGACATCGGCCTCGCGTTCGACGAGGCGGGCATGCCTGTCGTCGACGCGGCCACGTTCCAGTCCAGCCTGCCGAACGTGCTGTTCGGCGGCGACGCGGCGTTCGGTCCGAAGAACATCATCTGGGCCGTGGCCCACGGCCACGACGCCGCCGTCACGATCGACAAGTGGCTCCAGGGCGAGGACCCGCGCGAGCGGCCGGCGCCGGCCGTGACCCTGCTGTCGCAGAAGATGGGCATCCACGAGTGGAGCTACGACAACGAGATTTCGCCGGATGACCGCTACAAGGTGCCCTGGGCGCCGGCCGAACAGACGCTCGGCAGCATCGCCGTCGAAGTGGAGCTCGGCTTCGATCGCGCGACCGCGCACAAGGAGACGCAGCGCTGCCTGAACTGCGACGTGCAGACCGTGTTCACCGACAAGGTCTGCATCGAATGCGACGCCTGCGTCGACATCTGCCCGATGGACTGCATCAGCTTCACGGCCAACGGCGAGGAAGCCGCGCTGCGGGCCACGCTCACCGCGCCGGCGCTCAACATGGCGCAGTCGCTGTACGTGTCGGGCGAGCTCAAGACCGGCCGCGTCATGGTCAAGGACGAGGACGTCTGCCTGCACTGCGGCCTCTGCGCCGAGCGCTGCCCGACCGGCGCCTGGGACATGCACAAGTACCTGATCGAGATGACTCACGCCGGACCGGGCTGCCGCAGCAAGCGCGCCTGCCAGGAGGCCGCGTGATGGCGACCGTGCAGGAAGAGACCGCCGCCGCCGTTCCCGTGCCGCTGTCCGCCGTCAACGACTTCGTCATCAAATTCGCGAACGTCAACGGCTCGGGCTCGGCCTCGGCCAACGAGCTGTTCGCGAAGTCGATACTGCGCATGGGCGTGCCGGTCAGTCCACGCAACATCTTTCCGTCGAACATCCAGGGCCTGCCGACCTGGTACGAAGTGCGCGTCAACGAGCGCGGCTGGCTCGGTAGGCGCGGCGGCGTCGACCTCATGGTCGCGATGAATCCGCAGACCTGGGACGCCGATCTCGCCGAGATCGAGCCCGGCGGCTATCTGTTCTACGACTCGACCAAGCCGCTGCCGCGCAGCAAGTTCCGCAGCGACGTCCACGTCATCGGCGTGCCGCTGACGCAGCTCTGCAGCGAGCACTACACCGTCGCGCGCGAACGCCAGCTGTTCAAGAACATCATGTATATCGGCGCGCTGTCGGTGCTGCTGGAGGTCGAGCCCGACGCGATCGAGAAGCTGCTGGCCGAGCAGTACCGCGGCAAGGAGAAATTGCTCGACGCGAACCGGCAGGCGTTCCAGCTCGGCCGCCGCTACGTGCTCGACAACCTGCCGCACCCGATCGGCCTGCGCGTGCGCCGCGCCGACAACGTCGGCGAGCGCATCTTCGTCGACGGCAATACGGCCGCGGCGCTGGGCTGCGTCTACGGCGGCGCGACCGTCTGCGCCTGGTATCCGATCACGCCGTCGTCGTCGCTGGCCGAGGCGTTCCAGAAATACTGCATGAAATACCGCGTCGATCCGGCCAGCGGCGCGAACCGGTTCGCGATCGTGCAGGCCGAGGACGAGATCGCCTCGATCGGTATGGTCGTCGGCGCGGGCTGGAACGGGGCGCGCGCATTCACGACGACCTCGGGTCCCGGCATCTCGCTGATGAACGAATTCATCGGCCTGGCTTATTTCGCCGAGATTCCGGTCACTATCATCGATGTGCAGCGCGGCGGCCCGTCGACCGGCATGCCGACGCGCACGCAGCAGTCCGACGTGCTGGCCTGCGCCTACGCCTCGCACGGCGACACCAAGCACGTGCTGCTGCTGCCGCAGGATCCGACCGAATGCTTCGAGTTCGCGGCCGCGGCGCTGGATCTCGCCGACCGCCTGCAGACGCCGGTGTTCGTGCTGACCGATCTCGACATAGGCATGAACCAGCGCCTCTGCGAACCGCTGGCCTGGGACGATGCGCGCGTCTACGACCGCGGCAAGGTCATGACGGCCGAGGAACTCGACGCCGGCAAGGAGTTCGGCCGCTACAAGGACGTCGACGGCGACGGCATTCCGTACCGCACCTATCCCGGCACCCATCCGACCAAGGGCGCCTATTTCACGCGCGGCACTTCGCGCGATCCGTATGCGCGCTATTCCGAGCGCGGGCCCGACTACGTCTACAACATGGAGCGGCTGCTGCACAAGTTCGACACGGCGCGCAGCCTCGTGCCGGCGCCGCTGCCGCGCAGCGCCGCGAAGCCGGCGCGCTTCGGCGCGATCTACTACGGCTCCACGAGCCCGGCCATGGCCGAGGCCATCGCGCTGCTCGAGCAGGACGGCCTGCAGCTCGACACCCTGCGCGTGCGCGCGTTCCCGTTCGCCGAATCGGTGCGTGCGTTCATCGACGCGCATGACGCCGTCTATGTCGTCGAGCAGAACCGCGACGCGCAGCTGCGCAGCCTGCTGATCAACGAGTTCGACCTCGACCCCGCGCGCGTGCCGGCCGTGCTGCATTACGACGGCACGCCGATCACCGCGCGCTTCATCGCGCGGGCGATAGGCGAGCGCGTGCGCACCGCCGCCGCCCAGACCAGCCACGCCGGAGCCTGCTGATGGATCAGAGCCTGCTGATGCAGATCGCGTCGTACCTGATGCCGCTGCTCATGATCGCGACCTTGGCCGTGCTGCTGAGCAAGACCGGTTCGCCGTGGCTGGTCGCCGCGCTCGTGTTCGAGGTGCTCATGCTGCTTTGCCGCCTCGCGATGCAGTTCGGCGCGGCCGAGCTGCTCGGCTCGCCGCTGTTCATGGCCACCTGGAACCTGTTCGGGCTGTTGTTCGCCGTCTGCCTGCTCGGTTTCGCCGTGACCTGGCAAACCTCGCGCGGGAATTCGCCATGACCTTCGTCGCCAAGCCGAAGCTGCACCATCCGACGCTGCCGCAGAACGCGCTGTGCTACACGCGGCGCGACTACGAAGGCAAGATCAGCACCCTCTGCGCCGGCTGCGGCCACGACTCGATTTCCGCGGCGATCATCCAGGCCTGCTGGGAGCTCAGTCTCGAACCGCACCGGCTCGCCAAGCTCTCGGGCATCGGCTGCAGCTCCAAGACGCCGGACTATTTCCTCGGCCAGTCGCACGGCTTCAACACCGTGCACGGGCGCATGCCCTCGGTGCTGACCGGCGCGAACCTCGCGAATCGCGAGCTGATCTATCTCGGCGTGTCCGGCGACGGCGATTCGGCCTCGATCGGCATCGGCCAGTTCGTGCACGCGATACGCCGCGGCGTGAACATGACCTACATCGTCGAGAACAACGGCGTCTACGGCCTGACCAAAGGCCAGTTCTCGGCCACGGCCGACCAGGGCTCCACGTCCAAGCGCGGCGTCGTCAACGCCGACAGCCCGATCGACCTGATCGGACTCGCGCTGCAGCTGGGCGCCACCTATGTCGGTCGCAGCTTCAGCGGCGACAAGGCGCAGCTCGTGCCGCTGATCAAGGGCGCGATCGCGCATCGGGGCGCGGCCTTTCTCGACGTGATCAGTCCCTGCGTCGCGTTCAACAACCACGCCGGCAGCACCAAGAGCTACGAATACGTGCGCGCGCACAACGACGCGGTCAACCGCCTCGATGTGATCCCGGCGCGCGCGGAAATCGCCGTCGACTACTCGGCCGGCGAAACCGTCGAGGTCGAGCAGCACGACGGTTCGCGCCTGCGCCTGCACAAGATCGACGCCGACTACGATCCGCGCGACCGCATCGCGGCGATGAACTACGTGCAGCAGCACCAGGCCCGCGGCGAGGTCGTGACCGGACTGCTCTACGTCGACGCCGAGGCCGAAGACCTGCACGCGCACCTGAACACCGTGACGGCGCCGTTCAATCGCCTCGAAGCCGCCGAGCTGTCGCCGGGTGCGGCGGTGCTCGCGAAGATCAACGCCGGCTTCCGCTGAGTCGTCATTCGGCCCCGACGTTGCGGTGAGCGGTCCGTCCGCGCGCCGGCCGGCGGCATCGCGCGCATCCTCGATCCGGAACCGGAAGCACGGCAATCGCCGCGGCGCTCGCAGCGCATCGATACGACCTCGCCGTCCGCGCGCCGCACGGCACGACGTGCTGCGCTCGCGGCAGCGGCGCATTTCGCCGCTGCGCTGATACGCCTCAGCGCGGCGCCGCGGCAAGGCGCAGCAAGGTCGCGCGCAGCGTCTGTCCCGAGATGTCGAGCTCGGCGTCGCCGAGCGCGTCGGCTGCGCTCTGCGCGCGGGCGAGGCCGGCGCGGTGTTCTGCCGACGGCTGCAGGCGCTGCGCCGCGATCGCGGCGCCGAGATGCACGAGGCGCGCAAAGCCGTTGCGGGCGAGCTGCGGACGGCGCGCGAGCACG
>NZ_JANFVR010000259.1 GCF_024609805.1 Tahibacter caeni
GGCGCTTCGCCGCGGCAGCCGGCGAGCGCGGCGCACAGGCAGAGCGCGACAAGCAGTGCGGCGCGCGGACCGACCCCGCTCATGCGTCGCGGTCGGAGGCCGCCGGTGCCTGCGGAGCGCGCCGGCGCAGGCGCCGCAGCGCCCAGCGCAGCGGCCAGATCAGCACGGCCGCGAGACTCAGCACGACGCCGACGACGATGGCCCAGAGCGAACCGAAAAAGCTGACGCCCGCGCCGGGGCCGATGTAAGCCTGCGCCGCGCAGGCGGTCAGCAGCAGCACCAGGAACAGCAGTCCGCGCATCACTCCCTCCGGAGACGATTCAGACGGCCGAGTCTAGCAGCCGCCGCCGCGAAGCCGGCACCGCGCGACTCGCGCCGCGGGCCTGCAGCGATGCGCCGGGCGTTCGCGCGCGCATCTCACTACACTCGCGGGCTTCATGCCGACCACTGCCTTTCCACCGCCGCCGCCGCCGCTGCAACGCTGGGCCGGGACGTTCACCGCGCGGTTCCCGCGGCTCCTGCGTGCGCTCGCGCGTCTGGAAACCGCCAGCGTCGCCGACGAGATCGCCGGCACGCCGCTGGAGCGGCCGGTCTACGTCTGCGGCCTGGCCCGTTCCGGCTCGACCGTGCTGCTGGAAATGCTCGCGGAGCTGCCGGAGTTCACCTCCTGGCGCTACAGCGACTATCCGCTGCAGTGGCTGCCGTACTGGTGGAACGCGCTGCGCCGCCGGCTGCCGCTGCCGAGGGCGGTGCCGGCCGAGCGCGCGCATCGCGACCGCCTCGTCGTCGGCCCCGACAGTCCCGAGGCGTTCGAGGAATGTTTCTGGCAGGCGTTCTTTCCGGCGCGCCACGACGAAGAAGTCGACCAGCGCCTCGACGGTACGCAGCGCGACGCCGCGTTCGACCGCTTCTACCGCGACCAGCTGCGCAAGCTGCTCGCCGTGCGGGGCGGCCGGCGCTATCTCTGCAAGGGCAACTACAACGCGCTGCGCCTGGGCTATCTGCAGGCGCTGTGGCCGGATGCGCGCTTCCTGATTCCGGTGCGCGCGCCGCAGGCGCAGGTCGCCTCGCTGGTCAAGCAGGACGCCTGGTTCCGGCGCTGGGCCGCGGCGGATCCGCGCATCGGCGGGCAGCTCGCCGAGCGCGGCCATTTCGAATTCGGTCCGCGCAAGCGCGTGCAGCACTGCGGCGACGCCGGCGCCGCGCGCGCGATACGCGCGGCCTGGGATGCCGGCGACGCGGCCGCGGCCTATGCGCTGCAATGGCGCGAGGTCTACGGCGCGGTGCTGGATGCGCTCGCGCGCGACGCGCGCCTGCGCGAGTCCTGCCTGCTCGTGCGCTACGAGTCGCTCTGCGCCGATCCGCCGGCCGGTCTCGCACGCATCGCCGCGCATGTCGGGCTGGTCGCGGAATCGGCCGGTCGCCTCGTCGAGGGCTGGCGCGACCGGCTGTCCTTGCCCGACTACTACGACGACGGCTTGAGCGCCGTCGAGCGCGGGCGCATCGCCGCGATCACCGGCGACGTCGACCGCGGTCTGCGCGACCTCATCGCCTACATCTGAGCGCGGCGCGCCGGCGCTGGCCATCGCCGGTTCAATCGGATACTGTACCCCAGTATCCTACGGACCGTGCTCATGCCGCATTCGCCTGCCGAGAAGAAACGCGTGCTCGCCCGGGTCGGCCGCATCCGCGGCCAGACCGAGGCGCTGCAGCGCGCGCTGGAGCAGGGCGCCGATTGCGCCGCCGTGCTGCAGCAGATCGCCGCGCTACGCGGCGCCGTCAACGGCCTGATGGCCCAAGTGCTCGAGAGCCACCTGCGCGAGGAGCTCGGTCAGCCGGCCGCCTCGGCGCGGCAGCGCCAGGAGCGCGTCGAGGACGTCGTCGCGCTGGTCCGCTCGTATCTGAAATGACCGCGGGCGGTTGCGCCGCCCATATCCGTTTGTCTTCACCGGGAGTTGCGCCAATGAAGAGTCGTGCCGCCGTCGCGTTCGAAGCCGGCAAGCCGTTGCAGATCGTGGAAATCGACGTGGCGCCGCCGCGCAAGGGCGAAGTGCTCGTGCGCATCCACGCGACCGGCGTCTGCCACACCGATGCGTTCACCCTGAGCGGCGACGATCCCGAAGGCGTGTTTCCGGCCGTGCTCGGCCACGAAGGCGGCGGCGTCGTCGTCGAGGTCGGCGAGGGAGTCGCGAGCCTCGCGCCCGGCGACCACGTGATTCCGCTGTACACGGCCGAATGCCGCGAATGCAAGTTCTGCAAGTCCGGCAAGACCAATCTCTGCCAGGCCGTGCGCGCGACCCAGGGCAAGGGCCTGATGCCCGACGGCACCACGCGCTTCTCGTACGACGGCCAGCCCATCTATCACTACATGGGCTGCAGCACCTTCAGCGAGTACACGGTCGTGCCGGAGATCTCGCTCGCGAAGGTCAATCCGTCCGCGCCGCTCGAGAAGGTCTGCCTGCTCGGCTGCGGCGTGACCACCGGCATCGGCGCCGTGCACAACACGGCCAAGGTCAAGCCAGGCGACACGGTCGCCGTGTTCGGCCTGGGCGGCATCGGCCTGGCCGTTATCCAGGGCGCCGTGCAGGCCAAGGCCGGCCGCATCCTCGCGATCGACACGAATCCGGGCAAGTTCGCGCTCGCGCGCGAGATGGGCGCGACCGACTGCATCAACCCGAAGGACCACGACAAGCCGATCCAGGACGTCATCGTCGGCATGACGGATGGCGGCGTCGACTTCAGCTTCGAATGCATAGGCAACGTGGACGTCATGCGCGCGGCGCTGGAGTGCTGCCACAAGGGCTGGGGCGAGAGCGTCATCATCGGCGTCGCCGGCGCGGGCCAGGAAATCCGCACGCGGCCGTTCCAGCTCGTGACCGGCCGTATCTGGCGCGGCTCGGCCTTCGGCGGCGTCAAGGGACGCACGCAACTGCCGGGCATGGTCGAACAGGCCATGAGCGGTCAGATCCGGCTCGATCCGTTCATCACGCACACCCTGCCGCTGGAACGCATCAACGAAGCCTTCGACCTCATGCACGAAGGCAAGTCCATCCGCACGGTCATCCATTTCTGAGCGGCGCGGCCATGCAGCGAATCGAGTCGCACGCGAGCCGCGGCGGCGTGCAGGAAGTCTGGCAGCACGGCTCGGCCACGTTGGATTGCGCCATGCGCTTCGGCATCTACCTGCCGCCGCAGGCGCGCGAGCGCGCCTGTCCGGTGCTGTACTGGCTCAGCGGCCTGACCTGCACCGAGCAGAACTTCATCACGAAGGCCGGCGCGCAGCAGTTCGCCGCCGAGCACGGCCTCATCGTCGTCGCGCCGGACACGAGCCCGCGCGGCGACGCCGTGGCCGACGCCGACGGCTACGACCTCGGCAAGGGCGCCGGCTTCTACGTCGACGCGACGCAGGCGCCCTGGGCCGCGCATTACCGCATGCACGACTACGTCGCGAACGAATTGCCGGCGCTGGTCGAAGCGCATTTTCCAGCGAACGAAGCGCGCGCGATCAGCGGGCATTCCATGGGTGGCCACGGCGCGCTCGTGCTCGCGCTGCGTCATCCGGGCCGCTACCGCAGCGTGTCGGCGTTCGCGCCGATCGTCGCGCCGAGCCGCGTGCCCTGGGGCGAGAAGGCGCTCGCGGCCTATCTCGGCGACGATCGCCGGGCGTGGCAGGCCTGGGACGCCTGCGCGTTGATCGCGGCCGCAACGGAACGGCTGCCGCTGCTGGTCGACCAGGGCGGGGCCGACGAATTCCTCGCGACCCAGCTGCGGCCCGAGCTGCTCGAACAGGCCTGCCGCGAGGCGGGCCATCCGCTGACCTTGCGCCGGCAGCCCGGCTACGACCACAGCTACTACTTCATCGCGAGCTTTCTCGGCGATCATTTCGCGCATCACGCGCGGGCGCTGGGCCTGCGCGCGGCTTGAGCCGCGGCGCCGACGGAGGCAGACATGGCGAACATCGCAGTCATGGGAGCCGGCAGCATTGGCTGCTACGTCGGCGGCCGGCTCGCCGCGGCCGGCAGCGACGTCGTCTTCGTCGGCCGCGAACGGCTGGGCCGCGAGCTCGCCGCGCACGGCCTGCAGCTCAGCGACTACCGCGGCTGGCGCCACCGGCTCGGACCGCAGGACCTCGTCTATGCGACGACGGCCGCTGCGGCCGCCGACGCGGCGCTCGTGCTCGTCACGGTCAAGTCCGCCGCGACCGCGGCAGCGGCGCAGGAGCTCGCGCGCGTGCTGCGGCGCGACGCGGTCGTCGTCAGCCTGCAGAACGGCCTCGGCAACGCGGCCGTCCTGCGCGAAGCGCTGACGACGCAGACCGTGCTCGCCGGCATGGTGCCGTTCAACGTCGTGCATCGCGGCGACGGCGTCTTCCATCAGGGCACCGAGGGCGAGCTGGAGGTCGAGGATCACGTGCGCCTCGCGCCGTTCGCCGCAGCGTTCGCGGCCGCCGGACTGCCGCTGCGCGTGCACGCGGACCTGCTGCCGGTGCAATGGGCGAAGCTGCTGCTGAATCTCAACAACCCGGTCAACGCGCTGTCGGATCTGCCGCTGAAGACGCAGCTGTCCCAGCGCGCCTTCCGGCGCTGTCTCGCGCTCGCCCAGCGCGAAGGGCTGGAGCTGCTCGCCGCGGCCGGCATCGTCCCGGCGCAGCTCACGCGCGTGCCGGCCGCCTGGATACCGCGCGTGCTCGCATTGCCCGACGTGCTGTTCCGCCTCGTCGCCGGCGGCATGCTCGCGATCGATCCGCTCGCGCGCTCCTCGATGTGGGAAGACCTGCAGGCGCAGCGCGCGACCGAGGTCGACTGGATCAACGGCGAGGTCGTGCGGCTGGCCGAACGTCTCGGCCGTCCGGCGCCGGTCAACGCGCGGCTCGTCGCGCTCGTGCACGCGGCCGAGCAGGGAGGCCGGCGCCGCTGGAGCGGGACCGAACTGCTCGCGGCGCTGCAGGCGGGCTGAGCCGACGCGCGGCGCGCGGCCGGCCGGAGGCGGTGCGGCGCTTCTTACGGCCTTCGCGGCCGGGCTGGCTTATGATGCGCGCCCCGTACCAGGATCCATTTCCATGAGCGACACGCCTCCCGACCGCCTCGACGGCGACCCGCGCAGCAAGTTTCACGACGCCGCCGCTTTCGAGCGCGGCATCGGCATCCGCTTCAACGGCAAGGAACGCTTCGACGTCGAGGAATACTGCGTCAGCGAAGGCTGGATCCGCGTCCCGGCCGGCAAGGCCCGCGACCGCCGCGGCAACCCGATGACGATCAAGCTCAAGGGCGAGGTCGTTGCGTATTTCCGGGAATCGCCGGCGTCGTGAGGTGATCGCCGGCGGGTGAGACCGTTCCGAAGCCCTCCTGGTTCGGGGAAGGCGACGGTTCCGGCCAGCCGCGGCCACGTTCGCCGGCCGCGCCTCGCTTGCCTTGAATTCCTGATCGATATTTCAACGGCGCCGAAACTCGGCGGCCGTCGCTGCCGCAGCCCCTCTCCCGCGCGGGAGAAGGGCTGCGGCATGGCTCACTTCTTCTTTTCCACTGCCTTCTTCACATCGGTCTTCGCGGCGTCGGTCGCCTTCTTGACCGCGCTGCCGCTGCTCTTGACCGGACAGGCGGCCGGCAGCGGGCCCTGGCCGTTGCCGCAGCCGCCGGTCTGCTGGGCGAAGCCCCAGAGATGGCTGAAGTTGGCCGGGGCGCCGGTCGGGAAGCCCATGGGGCCCTTGGTGCTGCTGACGAACTGCGCCTGCGTGTGGCAGGTGAAGCAGTTGTTGCCGCCGCCCTGGATGAAGGTCTCCAGGGTGGTGTTGGCGTTCTCCACCGAGCCGGCGATGTTGCTCGTGGTCGGCGGCAGCGCGCCGTCGCGGGTCCAGACGTTGCCGGTCATCTGGTAGTTCAGCCAGATCGCCATGTTGTCGTACTTGCCCGGCGAGCTCTTGATCAGTCCCTGCAGGGTCGACTGCACCGACGCGTTCAGCGCGACGATGGCGCTGGTGTTGTCGGTGCTGCCGCCGCCCTGCGGCGCGACGCGGCAGACCTGGGTCGGATTGACCTTGTTCTGGTTCGGCGGGCAGTTCGTCGCGTTGCAGCTCGGGTTGTTGAACGACCAGCCCGCGGCCGGCGGCGACTGCGGATTCGTGCAGTCCGGCGCGTTGCGGTTGTGTTCGAACGTGGCCCAGATGAATTCCGGATGGTCCGGCGTGTTGGCCACGAGATGGAAGCCGACGAGGCCCATCGTGACGGGCTGGCAGGTGTCGCCGACCACGCCCTGGACCGTGTACATGTCGCTGGGCGCCGCGCCGGTGAACACGCGCCAGGCGGCCTTGAGTTCGACCGAGCCGGCCGGCAGCGCGGTCGTCGCCGGCGCCGACGTGATGCAGGTCGTGTTGTTGAAATCGCACTCGGTGATGAAGGTGTATTCGGTCTTGTTGACCCAGATGCTGTAGTAGACGACCTGCTTGTTCTGGTCGTACAGCGGATCGCCGGTGGCCTGATCGTCCGACGGCGCGCCGGGACCCTTGGGCACGCGCGGACGCAGGAACAGCTTCTTCGCGTTCTTCGCGTCGGCCTTCGCGTTCGTCGAGCACGGCGCGTTGGGCTGCTGGCCCCAGGGCGTCACTTGTGTGCCGGCCGGCACGAAGATGCCGTAGTCGGGCATCCAGGTCTCGAATTCGCGCACGCCGCCGGCCTTGGGCTGCACGACGTCGATGAAGGCCTGCCAGGCGAACTGGTGGAACACGCAGTCGGTCTGTCCGTTGTCGGCGATTTCGGTCGGGAAACTCGGACTCGTGAACCAGCTCGAGCTGGCGTTGCAGGGGGTCTGGGCGAAGGCGCTGTGGCCCAGGAACAGCAGGACGATACCGAACAACCATTGCGGCAAGCGAGCACTCATGGCTTTTCTCCCCACGGGGGTTGGCTGGAGTCGGGCGCGGCGTATCACAGTGAGCAACTGTGATTTGGATACATTGATTCAATTTCCGGATGACGACAAGCGCGAAACGGGGCGGCCGGCTGTCATCGCGGCGGCCGGCGCGCACGGACCGCGGGTCGCGCCGGTCCGGCGGGGCTAGATCGGAAGA
>NZ_JANFVR010000026.1 GCF_024609805.1 Tahibacter caeni
CGCGCTGGCGGGCAGTGGCGGCATGCTGGCGCGCGGCGCCGCCGGCACCGCCGTGACGACCCAGGAAGCGGGCGGCGGCGGCGGTGGCGGCGGCACGATCCATCTGCGCGTAGCCGGTGCCGCGGTCTGCGGAATCTCCGACGTGCGGGGCGGCAGCGGCGGCACGACCGACGGCATTTCTGTAGGACCGGGCGGCGGTGGCGGCGGCGGCCGCGTGCTGCGACAGAACGCGAGCGGCAGCTGCGCGCCGGCGGCCCAGAGCGGCAGTGCCGGTACGCAGATCGATGCGTCCTCCCCTGGCGGCCTCAGTTACGGCGCCCAGGCCGGCAGCAGCGGCGTGACCACCACCCTGATCGGCGGCTACGCGCGGGCGACGGCACCGGCCATCCTCACACCACTCACCGGCGGCAGAACCAACGACGCGACGCCGACCGTCATCGGCAGCGGCGCGCAGGCCAACCGCGGCGTGGCGATCTATGTCGACGGCGTCCTGCAACTGACGCCGGTCGCCGACGCGAGCGGCAACTTCAGCGCCACCGCGGCCCCGCTGGCCGATGGTCCGCACCAGCTGCAGGCCGCCGTCTACGACGACGGCGACCTCGGCCTGCCGAGCGCGCTGACGACGTTCACCGTGGACACCACGCCGCCGCCGGCGCCCGTGCTGGACTTACCTGTCCAGAACACCGTCACCGGCGACAACACGCCGACCCTGAGCGGCAGCGCCGAACCCGGCAGCATCGTCAGCGCGATCGTCGACGGCACGACCCGCGGCACGGCCACCGCCGACGGCGCGGGCAACTGGAACTTCGCGCTACCGACGGCGTTGCCCGACGGTCCGCACGTCGCCCAGGCGCGCGCGACGGACGACGCGGGCAACACGAGCACCGACTCGTTCCCGCGCACCTTCACCGTCGACACGACGGCGCCCGCGGCGCCGGTCGTGACCACGCCGGCCAACGGCAGCACGACCGGCAACAACCGGCCGACCATCAGCGGCAGCGCCGAACCCGGCAGCACCGTCAGCGCGATCGTCGACGGCACGCCCCGCGGCACGGCCACCGCCGACGGCGCGGGCAACTGGAGCTTCGTGCTGCCGACGGCGTTGCCCGACGGTCCGCATGTCGCCCAGGCACGCGCGACCGACGGCGCGGGCAATACGAGCACGGACTCGGCCGCCAGCACGTTCACGATCGACACGACGGCGCCCGCGGCGCCGGTCGTGACCACGCCGGCCAACGGCAGTACGACCGGCAACAACCGGCCGACCGTGAGCGGCAGCGCCGAGCCGGGCAGCATCGTCGGCACGATCGTCGACGGCACGCCCCGCGGCACAGCCACCGCCGACGGCGCCGGCAACTGGAGCTTCGTGCTGCCGACGGCGCTGCCCGACGGTCCGCATGTCGTCCAGGCACGCGCAACCGACGGCGCGGGCAACACGAGTACGGATTCGGTCGCCAGCACGTTCACCGTCGATACGACGGCGCCGCCGGCGCCGCTCGTCGCGTCCCCTGCCAACGGCAGCACGACGGTGGCGAGTCAACCGACGGTGTCGGGCACGGCCGAGCCGAGCAGCAGCGTGACAGTGCTCATCGACGGCGCCAATGCGGGCAGCACGACCGCGAACGGCGCCGGGACCTGGCAGCTCGCTCCGGCGCCGCTGCTCGACGGCGCGCATACGGTGAAGGCGCGCGCCGCCGACGCGGTCGGCAACGTCAGCGTGGATTCGGCCACGAACACCTTCCAGGTGCTCAGCAGCGACCGCCTGTTCGCCGACGGGTTCGACTGACGCCGGCTTCGGCGAGGCGGCCCCGGTCCTGCGGACCGCGGTGCCCGCCTCGCCCGCCGTCCGCGCGGATGCGGCACGGGTGGTGGCATTTTTTATTGTTCTCTTTTGCGAAACCGGCGAAGCCGCCGGCCCCGCATCGGCGCCCGTGCGCGGGACCGCGCCGGATCACTTCTTCTTTTTCTTCCTGTCGCCCTGCTGCTCCTGTTGCTGCGGCGGGGCTTCCTCGCCCTTCTTGTTGTCCTGCTTGTCCTGCTTGTCCTGCTTGTCCTGCTGTTCCTGCGGCGTGCGGTTGCGGCCCATGCCGGTCTGCGCCTGGGCCGGCAGCGGGGCCGCGACGAAGGCGCTGAAGGCGACGACGGCGGCAACGGCGATTGCGGTACGCATGATCATGTCCTCGGCAAGACCTCGGTGAGCCCGTTGCTGCGGGCGATCAGACTTCCAGCGCGGCCTCGAGCAGGCGGCGTATCACGGCCGCCGTCGGCCCGGCCCGCTCCGGAAGATAGGCAAAGCTGTCCTCGTCCATGTAGTTGAGCTGGGCGAGCTCGAGCTGCACGGCCTGCACGCCTTCGCCCGGCCGGCCGTAGTGCCGCGTGATGTGGCCGCCTTTGAAGCGCCCGTTGACGACATGGCTGTAGGCGTTCTGCGCCGCGAGCACGGCCTCCAGCCGCGTCTGCAGCGCCGGCGAACAGCTCGTGCCGCCGGCCGTACCGACGTTGAAATCCGGCAGACGGCCTTCGAACAGGAACGGCACGACGCTGCGGATGGAATGGCCGTCCCAGAGCACGGCGCGGCCGTGCGCGGCGTGCAGCCGCGCGAGTTCCTGCTGCAATGCGTCGTGATACGGCTTCCAGTAGGTCTGCAGGCGCTGCGCGATCTCGGCGGCATCGGGCTCCTGCCCGGGCAGATAGATCGGCTCGCCGTCGAACCCCACGGTCGGGCACAGGCCGGTCGTGTTCTGGCCCGGATACAGCGAGACGTCGTCGGGCGGCCGGTTCAGATCGATGACGTAGCGCGAATAGCGCGGAATCAACAGGGAAGCGCCGAGTTCGCGCGCGAACGCGTAGAGCCGGCTCACGTGCCAGTCGGTATCGGGCGCGCGGCGCGCAGCCGGTACGAGCCGCGCGGCGATGTCGGGCGGAATCTCGCTGCCGTCGTGGGGCAGCGAGACCAGCAGGGGCGCAGTGCCCGTATGGAGGCTGAAGATGCTCATGGCGGTCGCAGGAAGTTCAGGGAAATCGGTTCGGCGAAGCCGCGCCGCGGGTGCGGCACGGCTTCCGGGTTTCAGTCCTCGCGCAGCCTTCAGCGCTTGTCTGCCACGACCATGACCGACCTCTCAGCCGCGATCGGCACGTACAGCGCGGACGGATGCCGGGCGTCGTGCAGCAGCTCCACGGTGACCGTACGCGCATCCTTGGCGCTTTCGGCGTTCACGACGCCGCCGCTGTTGTAGTTCTTCTGCAGGTTGAACGAGTTGACCGGGCCGATGACGAGACGCAGGCGGCTGCCGCGCACGAGCCGGCGCGCGACGAAGGTGAAGCGCTCGAAGTCGTAGCGCTCCACCTTGCCCGGCACGGCCAGACGCGACTCGCGCAGACTCTCGCGATGGCGCGCGCGGAGCACGTCGCTGGTCAGGAACAGGCTGCTGCCGTCGGGCGCGATCGCATAGACGTCGACGTTGAAATCGGTGTCCGGCTGGTCGATGCGCAGCCAGGCGCTCAGGCGGAAGAAGCCGGCGATGTCGGTGTCGGCCGCGAGCGGCGCCGTGTGATAGACGAGCTGCTTGCCGTGGCGCCGCAGCACGCCGGCCTGATCGAGCAGTTCCGCGCCCGACTGGTCGGCCGCGTCGTCGGCGGCCAGGGACACGTCCAGCGGATCGTAGACGTAGCGGTCGCTGCCGCTGCGCCTGGCCTTGCCTTCCTCGAGCCGGCCCGAGGCGTAGACGTCGTTCGCGCGGCCGCCGTCGGAGGCCAGGAAATAGCCGCGCTCGCTTGCGGTGATCGCCTCGAGCGAGTCGGCGTAACGCCATTCGTCCGGACCGGTCACGTAGTAGGCGACGCGGTTCTTCAGGAACTCCGGCTTCGCGCCGCTCTTCAGGGTCCAGTCGTACCAGGCCTTGTGCAGCGCGTTCATGTCGAGCTGGCTGGCCGCGCCGAACTTCAGCCCGGCGTATTCGGCCGGCGGCGTGCGCGTGCCCGCATGGTCCCAGGGACCGATGATCAGATAGTGCCGCTCGCGCGCCGTCGCCGGGCCGTGCTGCATGTGCTGGCGATAGAACGCGAGCGCGCCGGGCTGGTCGCCGTCGTACTGGCCGGTGATGGTCAGTATCGGGAAGTCGAGCGCGGCGTACTGTTCGGCGGTCGGATTCAGGCGATCCCAGTACGGTCCCTGCAGCGGATTGGCGGCCCACTCCTGGAAGATCGGCGACGGATTGCCGATGCGCGCATCGAGCGTGTTGAACGGCGCGTGCGCCTCAAAGAGGCTGCGGAACTGCGCGGTCCAGAGCTTGTTGTCGCCGAACAGCTTGTCCTGCGTCGCGCGGCCGCTGACGTAGGTCAGCCAGCGCATGTCGTAGGGGTAGAACACGTTGTTGCGCATCGGGAAGTCCAGCCCCGGCTGCACCGCCGCAACCGGCACGATGGTCGCCAGGTGCGCCGGCTTTTCCTTGGCCGTGGCCCACTGGTCGTAGCCGCCGTAGGAGCCGCCCCACATCGTGATCTTGCCATTGCAGTAGCTTTGCGTGGCCAGCCATTCGACGATGTCGTGGCCGTCCCTGGCTTCCTGCAGGAACGGCGTGAACGTGCCGCCGGAATTGCCGCGGCCGCGCACGTCGACCGAGGCGAACACATAGCCGTTCGCCGCGAAATACATGCCGCGGTCGTGGTAGTTCTGCGCGATGTACGGCGTCAGCGACAGAATGCACGGCAGGCCTTCGCGCTGCCCCTGCGGCCGGTACAGAGTGGCCTGCAGCTCCACGCCGTCGCGCAGCGGAATCTTCACGCCCCATTGCAGATCCACCGGCGTCTGCGCGGCGGCAGGGATGGCGCTGAACGCGGCCAGCAGCAGCGCGGCGGTACTCGTAATTCGCAGCATGGCAATTTCCCGACTAGGTTCGGACACGTTGCCGGCCGTCGCGATGGATGCGGCGGCCGGCGCCTGCGATGCGCGCCGGCACCGGCGGTGCGGACGCGGCGGGAAGTCGCCGGCGGCGGAACCGTGTCCGCCGGCCGCGGCGAATCCCTGCAAAGACTAAAGGTGGAAACGTTGCGGACTGTACGGCGCCGCCTCCAGGGTCGTCGGGGCGCCGCTCAGGGTCTCGGCGACGAGTTGGCCGCTGGCCAGCGACATGCTGACGCCGAGCATGCCGTGGCCGGTCGCCAGAGTCAGGTTGTCCCAGCGGCCGCTGCGGCCGAGTATCGGCAGGTCGTCCCAGGTCATCGGCCGCCAGCCGTACCATTCCTCGAGCACGCGCGGGCCTTCCGGCTCGCGCAGATAGCGCGCTGCGCCGCGGCGCAGCGCGTCCAGGCGCAGGCGATTCAGCGACGTGTCGTAGCCGGCGAACTCCATCGTGCTGCCGAGGCGGTAGCCGTCGGCCCAGGCGGTCACGCAGACGCTGTCTTCCTTGAGCACGAGCGGAATGCGCGGTGCGAGCGCCGGCCGCTCGTAGGTGATCGAATAGCCCTTGCCCGGCTGCAGCGGAATGCGCAGATTCAGGCGCCGTGCCAACGCCGGCGACCAGGCGCCGAGCGCGAGCACGACCTCGTCGGCGCGACGGACGCCGCGCGACGTCGCGACCGCATCGATGCGCGCGCCGACCGTCGTGAAATCCTCGACCGCACAGTCCTCGACGATCTCGGCGCCGGCCGCGCGTACGAGCCGCGCGAGCTCGGCCACGTAGCGGTCCGGCCGCAGCTGCGCGTCGCCCGGGTGGAACACGCCGCCGGCAAGGCCTCCGCGCAGGCAGGGTTCCAGCGCGAGCACCTCGGCCGCACTGCGCTCCTCGACCGGAATGCCGGCCGCGCGCAGGCTGTCGAGGTGCCAGCCGAACGCGTCGAGCGCCTGCGGCTCGCGGAACACGTAGAGCGTGCCGTTCGCGGCGAAGCCGCAGTTCAGGCCGTGCGCGGCGACGAGATCGCCGATGAGTCCGCGCGAGTGCGTCAGGATCTGCGCCCGGGCCCGATTGGCGGCGGCGAAGTCGCGCCAGTTGCAGCGGCCGGCGAAGCGCAGCAGCCAGCCGAGCAATTCGGTGTCCACGCGCGGCGCGATGTGGAACGGCGCGTCCTTGCGCCACATCATGCGCAGCGCCTTGACCACCATGCCCGGCATGGCCAACGGCGCCGAATGGCTCGGCGTCAGGGTGCCGCAGTTGCCGTGCGAAGCGCCGCCGCCGACACGTCCGCGGTCGAGCACGATGACGCGCCGGCCGCGCTCGAGCAGATACCAGGCGCAGGAAAGGCCGATGACGCCGGCCCCGAGAATCAGCACGTCGGTCTTGGATTCGGACATTCGGTGATCGTAACGATTTTTCGGTCCGGCCCGCCATGCGGGTATTGCCAAGCCACGCATCGATCATTAAGATGCGCAGCTCCCTCGGGGTGTAGCTCAGCCTGGTAGAGCGCTACGTTCGGGACGTAGAAGTCGCAGGTTCAAATCCTGTCTCCCCGACCAGTTCGGTCACGAAAAAGCCCGCCTAGCGCGGGCTTTTTCGTTTCCGCGTTTGCCGATCTCCCGACTCGCCGGCCGCACGCCCGCGGCCATGCCCGAATCCTGGCCGCCACCGTAAGCCACTCCTATCTTCCGTCGCAGCGGTCCGGCATGGCCGCGCACGCTCGCCGCCGAATTCCGCCGCCGCTGAGAGAACCGCCGCGCTCGCGACAGTGCTTTTTCGATCGCGCCCCTGCGGCGCTCTTGCGAGCCGACCATGAAAAAACTGATTGCCCTTGTGTTGCTGTATCTCGTCTGCGTGTGTGCCCAGGCCGCCGTCATCACCGGCGGACCCACGCGCGGACTCTGGTGGAATCCGAACGAATCGGGACGCGGCTTCAACATCGAGATGCAGGACGACGTCATGATCGTGACGTCGTTCGTCTATGCGCAGAACGGCGCGGCGACCTGGTACATCTCGGCGGGCCGCTACGATTTCGCGACGAGCACGTTCAGCGCGACCTTCGACGCGAACACCGGCGGCCAGTGCATAGGCTGTGCGTACGTGCGGCCGCAGGGCGTGGCCAATGCGGCCGGTCCGATCCGCATCGTGTTCGACTCCTACGTCACGGCCACGCTGTATTACCAGGGCGGCAGCACGCGCATCGTCAAGCAGATGTATGCCTACGACAGCGTGCTGTCGATCCTGCGCGGCAGCTTCGTGCTGACGTTCAACCGCAACGGCAACGTGATCGGCGACTGGCTGGTGTTCCGCACCTACGAGAGTGGCAGCAGCGGTCCGTTCGTCGCCGGCCATTTCGACGGCTTTCCGACCACGCGCATCGCGGTCGCGCTCTATGACGCGGCGCTGCGGCGCTATGCGCTGCTCGTGCAGGTCGGCGGCTACTACGACTTCTACATCGTCGACATGGACGACCAGCGCCTGTTCGGCCTCGGCTGGACCTATCCGGTCGGCGGCAGCCCCAGCGGCTCGGGCAGCCCGGCGCTCGGCACGCGCGTGCAGAGCCCGCGCGAGGTCAATGCCGAATACACCGCGCGGGCGCCGGCGGACGCTGTCGATACCGCCGACGGCGATGCCGTGCGCGCCGCCGCGCATGCGCTGGCCAAGCGCGAAGGGCCGGCGCCGGCGGAACTGGTCGAACTCTCGCGGCGTCTCGAAGCGGCGCTGCCCGGAGTCCGCTGAGCGGTCGCGATTTCCCGCACTCGCCGTCTCCACGCGCGAATGCCGGCGGCGGCCAAGCCGCCGCCGGGCGCATCCGGTCGCGCGAGCGGTGCCGTGCCGTGTTCGCGGCCGCTTCGCAAACCGCGCAATCCTGGCGCCGCCGCCGATCGTGTCGGCGCGCCGTCCCGTCCCTGCCCCCATTCCGTCGAGATCCGTACCGGCTTAGGCAAGCCTTGTGCATGCAGCGCAGGGGCTCCGTCGCCCGGCGCAGACGCATGAAGCGCTGCGCCGCGTGCAGACGGGCCGCGAACCGGGTCGAGGGGGACGGAAGACGCATGCGGAAGTTCGTGGCCCTGGCGCTGCTGTGGGCCTACCTGGCAGGCGCCGCGGAAACGCCGGCACCGCCGCCGCGGCCGCTGGATCTGTCCGATCTCGGCGCGCCGTCGTTCACGAATTTCACGGCCGGCAGCGGCGTGCCGAATTCGGTCACGGTCGGCGTGCAGACCGATGCCGACGGCTTCGTCTGGCTCGCCGCGCCGTCGGGCTTGTTCCGCTACGACGGCCGGCGCTGGTCGCAGCCCGACGATGCGCGCCTCCGGCATTCCGCGACCGGCCTCTGGCTCGATCGTGACGGCACGCTCTGGGCCGGTTTCCGCGACGACGGCATCGCGCGCTACGACGGCCGCCGCTGGTACGTCGAGAATCAGGCCAGCGGCCTGCCCTCCCAGCAGATCCGCCGCTTTGCCGAGACCCGCGAACCCGACGGCCGCTGGCAGCTCTGGGCATTGACTTGGGACCGCGGATTGCTGCGCCGGCAGGACGGACGCTGGCTGTCCGACGCCGGCAATGCACAGCTGCCGCGCAGCGCCGTACTCACGCTGGCGCAGACGCGCAGCATCGGCGGCGCCGAACGGCTGTGGGTCGGCACCGGCGAGGAAGGCCTCTGGTATCGCGAGCGCGGCGGCGACTGGCAGCGTTTCCGCAGCGGCGGCTTCGAGGCTTCGCAGGTCGAATTCCTGCTGCGCAGCGAACGGGCCGATCGCGAGGAGCTCTGGGTCTCGGTATTCGGCTCCGGGCTCTGGCGCCTGCGCGAGGACGGACTGCGCCGCTGGACCCGGGAAACCGGCGAGCTGCCGACGAACGACCTGTACGACATTGCCGAGACGCCGCTGCCCGGCGGCGACCGGGCGATCTGGGTGTCGTCGCGCTCGGGCCTGGTGCGCGTACACGGCGACGGCGCGCAGGTGTTCGACCGCCGCTACGGCCTGCCGTCCAACGGCGTGCGCGGCCTGAGCGCCTGGCGCAGCCCGAACGGCGACGCGGTGCTGTGGCTCGCGACCGAAGCCGGCGTGTCGCGCAGCGTCGTCGGCGCGAATCCGTGGCTGACGGCCTCGCTGCTCGGCGACCAGGCCACCGGCATCTTCGGCGTGCTCGTCGAACCCGACGGCCGCGGCGGCGAGCGCCTCTGGGCCGGCGGCAGCGAAGGCGGCCTGGGTCTCTACGAACAAGGCCGCTGGCGCTATTTCACGCAGGAAAGCGGCGACCTGCCGACGTCGAGCGTGCGCATGATCGCCGCGGTCGACGACGCCGACGGCCGCCGTGCGCGCTGGCTGGGCCTGCGCTACGGCCATCTGCTGCGCGTGCGCGACGGACCGGCGTTCGAAGCCGTGGACGTACCCTGGAAAATCGATCCGGCCGAAGCCGTGCTCGACACCGTGTCGCGCCGCGTCGACGGCCGCTACGAGCAATGGTTCGGAACGCGCCTGTCCGGCATCCATCGCCTGAGCGACGGCGTCTGGACGCCGTACCGCGCCGACGGCGTCGTCGACCGCTGGCGCGTGAACCGCTTCGTCGAACAGATCGATCGCGACGGCCGCTCCTGGCTCTGGGCGATCACGAACCAGGGACTCGCGCGCTACGACGGCACGCGCTGGACCCTGGTCGACCGCGAGGCCGGCCTCGTCGATCACACGATGAGCGGCGGCAGCCTGATCGTCGATGCGCAGGGAACCCCGGTGCTCTGGATAGGCACGGCGAACGCCGGCATCGTGCGCGTCGACGTCGGCGATCCGCTGCATCCGCGCCGCGTCGCCGCGAGCCTGCCGGCCGCGACCGACCCTACCGCCTACGGCGCGCTGCAAGATTCGCGCGGACGCGTCTACGTCTGCACCAACAACGGCGTGCAGCAGCTTACCCCTGACGCGCACGGCGGCTACGTCTCGCGCGTGTTCACGCGCGGCGACGGCATGGTCCACGACGAGTGCAATACCAACGGCCAGTTTCTCGACGCACACGACCGTTTCTGGAGCGGAACGCTCGGCGGACTCACGGTCTACGACCCGCAGCGCGCGGCGGCCGACCGGCAGGCCAAGCCGCTGAAGCTCGTCGACGTGCAGATCGACGGCGTGTCGACGGCCGCCGACGTCGTGCGCATTCCGGCCGCCGCGCGCAATGTGCGCGTCGACTACGCGCTGCTGTCGTGGCAGCGCGAATCCGAGTCGCGCTTCCGCACGCAACTGCTCGGCTACGACACCGAACCGACCGCCTGGAGCGCCGACACCTCGCGCAGTTTCGGCGCGCTGCCGCCCGGCAGCTATCGCCTGCGTATCGAGGCGCGCGACTACGCCGGCAACCTCAGCACGCCCGTCGAGCTGCCGTTGACCATGGCCGCGCAGTGGTGGCAGACGGCCTGGGCGCGTGTCGGCTTCGCCCTCGCTCTGCTGCTCGCCGGCTATGCGCTGCTGCTCTGGCGCACGCGCACGCTGGAGAACCAGCGCAACGCGCTGGAGCGGCGCGTCGCGGCGCGCACCGACGAGCTCAACGTCGCGAATGCGCGTCTGCGCGAACTGTCGTACCGCGATGCGCTGACCGGCCTGGCCAACCGGCGCGCGCTGCTCGAAGTGCTGGAGCAGCAGGCCGCCGCCGGCGTCGCCGAACGCATGGCGCTGGTCTTCGTCGACGTCGATCACTTCAAGGACTACAACGACCATCACGGCCATCCGGCCGGCGACGAAGCCTTGCGTTGCGTCGCCGAAGCGCTGCGCGGCTGCGCGCCGGCCGGCAGTCTGGTCGCGCGCTACGGCGGCGAGGAATTCGCCTGCCTGCTGCCGCGCGGCGACGGCGAACAGGGCATGGCCGTCGCCGAGTGCATACGCGCCGCGGTCGCCGCGCAGCGCGTTCCCGTACCGGGATCGGCGCAGACGCGCACAGTCACGATCAGCGCCGGCGTCGCGAGCCGCCTCGTCGGCGGCCGCGACCACGTCGAGCAGCTGCTGCGCGACGCCGATGCCGCGCTGTACCAGGCCAAGCACGGCGGCAGGAACTGCGTGCGCCGCTTTGCGGCGACGCGGACGCCGGGCTGAAGACGCGCCGGCAGCCGATGCCTACGGCCCGACTCGGCGAACTTGCGACGGCGAGGTGGATCGGCCCGGATCGCCGAGCCAACCGGTCGCGAATCCTCCGGAAACGAAAAGGCCCCGACATGGCGGGGCCTGTTTTCGCGGATGACGACGACGCGTCACTGCACCGGCGTGACCGCCGACGCCTGGGCGCCCTTCGGGCCCTGGCTGACGACGAAGCTGACGCGCTGGCCTTCCTGCAGGGTGCGGAACCCCTTGGCGGCGATGGCCGAGAAATGCACGAAGACATCGGAACCGCCGCCTTCCGGCGCGATGAAACCGAAACCCTTGGCGTCGTTGAACCACTTTACCGTACCGAACTGCATGACTTCCCCTCGAACGTTGCTGGACGAATACGCGGCTGACTTCTCCCCCGAGTCGACGCGCCGCGCGTGTACGAGTATACGCAGCCCGATCGAAAGTGCGAGGGTGCGGCAAGCGCCGTCTGTGAGGCGCGTCACGCCGGCACCGCATGCCCTGTCCTGCACGATGCTGAACGGGCCGCCGGTATTCCGCGCGACAGCGGTTGGCGAGCTCAGCGCGCGAGCAGCGCGGCAATGATCTTCGGAACGGCCGCGGTCGCTTCGCGCAGATTCGCGAAGATTTCTTCGAGGCTGATCTCGGCCTCGTCGCCGCAGCCGGCGGCCCAGTTCGCGATCAGCGCGATGCAGGCGTAGTCGAGGTCGAGCTCGCGCGCGAGCGCGGCCTCGGGCATGCCGGTCATGCCGACGAGATCGCAGCCGTCGCGGCGCAGGCGCGCGATCTCGGCGCGGGTTTCCAGACGCGGGCCCTGCGTCGCGCCGTAGCAGCCGCCGTCGACGACGGCCACGCCGGCCGTTGCGGCCGCCGCGAGCAGCTCGCGGCGCAGCGTCGCGGTATACGGCTCGCTGAAGTCGATGTGCCTGACTTCGGCGCCGTCGGCGTCGCAGAAGCTCGTGAAGCGGCCGTGGGTGTAGTCGATGACCTGGTCGGGAATCGCAACGACGCGCGGTCCCATGTCGTCGCGGATGCCGCCGACTGCGTTGACGCCGATCACGCGGCGGGCGCCGAGACTGTGCAGCGCCCAGACGTTGGCGCGGTAGTTCACGCGGTGCGGCGGCACGCTGTGGCCTTCGCCGTGGCGCGCGAGGAACGCGACCGCGCGGCCGCCGATCTCGCCGCAGACCACCGGCGCCGACGTCGCGCCGTAGGGCGTGTCGATTTCTCGCCTTGTGACATTGTCCAGTCCGGGAAACTGATACAGACCGGTGCCTCCGACGATGGCCAGATCCAGTGCCATGGTGCCTTCCCTCAGATCGCGTAGATGGCGGGCAGGTTGCGGCCCTGTTCGTAGAAGTCCATGCCGTGTCCGAACACGTAGCGGTCGGGCACTTCCACGCCGCAGAAGTCGGCGCTGACGCCGGGGACGCAGCGGCCGTGGCGCT
This sequence comes from Tahibacter caeni, assembly GCF_024609805.1. Lineage (GTDB taxonomy): Bacteria > Pseudomonadota > Gammaproteobacteria > Xanthomonadales > Rhodanobacteraceae > Tahibacter > Tahibacter caeni. The sequence continues at coordinate 12,433 of NZ_JANFVR010000026.1, forward strand.
TTTCGCAGAGCACCGCGACGAGCACGCGGCGCGCGCCGCGGTCGAGGCAGAAGTCGCGGATCGCCTTGAGGGTCTTGCCCTCGTCGAGGATATCGTCGGCGAGCACGACCGTGCGGCCGGCCAGCGACGCAGCCGGCTGGCGCAGCCAGTGCAGCTCCGAGCCGCTCGTCGCGCCGCGATAGCGCGTCGCGTGGATGTAGTCGAATTCGAGGTCGGTCTTCATCGCGAGCGCGAGCTTGGCGGCGAACAGCATGCCGCCGTGCATGATGGTCGCGAACACGACGTGCTCGCCGGCGATGGCTTCGTCGAGCTCGCGCCCGAGGCGGGCGATGGCGGCGTCGAGCGCCGGCAGGTCGTGGATCAGGTCGGCTTTGGTCAGCGCGTCGGACAGGCTCGGGCGGGTCATGGCGTCACTCAGGCGGGGACGGCGAGCGCCGCGAGGCGCTCGATGAAACGGGTGCGTTGCGGATTGTCGACCAGCGACTGCCAGGTCGACGCGACCATGCCGCGCAGAGCGGCCAGTCGTTGCGCCGGACACGGCGCACGGCCGCGCACCGCTGCGATGGATTCTGCGACGAGCGCGGGACTGCAGACCAGCACGAGGTCGCAGCCGGCGTTCAGATGCGCGTCGATGCGCGCGGCGACCCCGCCGGCCGACTCGGCCGCGGCCATGCCGATGTCGTCGGAGAAGACCACGCCGCGAAAGCCCATCTCGCCGCGCAGTATGTCCTCGATCCAGACGCGCGAATAGCCGGCCGCCACCGCGTCGACGGCCGGATAGGTCACATGCGCGAGCATGACCGCCTCGGCGCCGGCGGCGATGCCGTCGGCGAACGCGACGAGGTCGGTCGCGCGCAGCTCCTCGAGCGAGCGCGTATCGGTGGCCGCGTCGAAATGAGTGTCTTCAAGCACCGAGCCGTGGCCCGGGAAATGTTTCAGGGTCGCGGCCATGCCGCCGAGATGCATGCCGCGCAGATAGGCCTGGCCGAGCTCGGACACCACGCGCACGTCGGCGTGGAACGCGCGTTCGCCGATCGCGCGGTTGCCGCGCTTGAGATCGACGACCGGCGCGAAGCTCAGGTCGACGTCGAGCGCGCGCATCTCGCTGGCCATGACCCAGGCGTGCTCCTCGGCCAGCGCGATCGCGCGCGCCGGGTCGGCATCGAAGATCTCGCCGAGCCGGGCCAGCGCCGGCAGCCGCGTGAAGCCTTCGCGGAAGCGCTGCACCGGGCCGCCTTCCTGGTCGACGCAGAGCAGGAAATCCTCGCCGCGCAGGCGGCGGATGTCGGCGATCAGCGCCGTGACCTGTTCGCGCGAGGCGAAATTGCGGCTGAACAGGATCACGCCGCTGACTTCCGGCGCGGCGATCCAGTCGCGTTCGGCGGCGGCGAGCTCCTTGCCCGCGATTCCGATGACGAGCATTCAGTCCAGTCCTTCCCGCTCGGCCGCGGTCCAGGCCGAATACGGATGTGCGATGAGGTTGAGATTGTAGTAGCGCGGCAGATCGGTGATCTCGGCGCCGAGCCAGTCCGGCCGCTCGTAGGCTTCGTCGACGGCGTCGAGCTCGAGCTCGGCCACGACAAGGCCGTCATTGGCGCCGAAGAATTCGTCGATCTCGAACTCGTGGTTGGCATACGCGACGTAGTGGCGGATCTTCTCGACCACGCCGTCGCAGAGCCGCGTGAGCATGGCCTCGGCATCGGCCAGCGGCACTTCGTATTCGTATTCGTCGCGCGCGACGCCGAGATTGGACGACTTGATGTTTAGCCAGGCCTGTTCGCCGCCGATGCGCACGCGCACGGAGCTGCGCGCCGCGCCGCTCGTGACTGCCGCGGCGCTGACCAGATAGCCCTGCACGAGACGCTGCGAGCGCGTCACCCGGGAGCGCCAGGCGTCGGACACGAGCAGGAATTTGCGTTCGATTTCGACACCCATGCGATCGCCTCCGCTCAGCGCTCGAACAGCGCGATGGATTCCACGTGCGCCGTGTGCGGGAACATGTCCATCACGCCGGCGGCCTTGAGTTTGAAGCCGTGCCGTTGCACGAGTATGCCGGCGTCGCGGGCCAGCGAGGCCGGGTGGCAGGACACGTAGACGATGCGGTCGGTGCCCTTCTTCGGCAGATACTCGAACACCGCCTCGGCGCCCGAACGCGGCGGGTCGAGCAGTATCTTGTCGTAGCGCTGGCGCGCCCACGGCGTGTCGCGCTGGTCGTCGAGCAGGTTCGCAACGTGGTATTCGACATTGGCGATGCCGTTGCGCGCGGCATTGTCCTTGGCCCGCTGCACGAGACCGTGCTCGCCTTCGACCCCGACAACGCTCGCGCTGCGCCGGGCGAGCGGGAACGTGAAGTTGCCGAGACCGCAGAACAGGTCCAGCACCTGATCGCCAGGCTGCGGATCGAGCAGATCCAGCGCATGCGCGATCATCGCCTCGTTCATGGCCGAATTGACCTGGATGAAGTCCAGCGGCCGGAACTCCAGTTCGACGTCGGCCGCCTCGATGCGGAACGCGAGCCGCGGCGCTTCGGGCCACAGCGGATGCACGCTGTCGTTGCCGCCGGGCTGCAGGTAGATCGCGAGTCCGTGGGCCTGGCCGAACGCGATCAGCGCGGCGCGGTCGGCGTCGGTCAGCGGCTGCAGGTGGCGGAAGATCAGCGCCGTCGTGTCGTCGCCCGCGGCGATCTCGATCTGCGGAATCTCGCGCACGCCGCTCAGGCTTCCGACCAGCCCGGCGATTGCGTCGATGCGCTCGCCGACGGCCGGCGTCAGAACGTCGCAGCGCGTGAGGTCGGCGACATAGCGGCCGTTTTCCTCGCGGAAGCCGACCAGGGCCTTGCCCTTCTTGTCGACGTATTTGACCGACAGGCGGCCCTTGCGCCGGTAGCCCCAGACCGCCGAAGTCAGCGGCTCCAGCCAGCGCTTGGGCTCGACGTGACCAATGCGCTCGAAATTCTCCGCCAGCACGCGCTGCTTCGCGGCGATCTGCGCGGCCGGCGCGAGGTGCTGCAGCGCGCAGCCGCCGCAGACGCCGAAATGCGGACAGCGCGGCTCCACGCGATCGGGCGAGGCCTGCAGCACCTGTTCGGTCTGGGCCTCGTCGTAGTGGCGATGGCGCTGCGTCAGGCGTGCGAGCACGCGCTCGCCGGCCAGGGCGCCGCGCACGAAGATGGCCTTGCCGTCGTGGCGCGCGACGCCGCGGCCGTCGTGGGACAGATCGGTGATGTCCAGTTCCAGCGTAATCGGGGCTTTCATGACGACGGCGCCCGGGATGCGGACATCCCGGGCGCCTTGACTCCAGATCGGTTGAGACGGCGTCCCGGCCGGCGCAGCGCGGCGCGCTCGCGCCGGAACGGGGCCGGCGGACGCGTCAGCGCTGCTTCCAGGCGCCTGCGGCGTCCTGATAATACCAGCCGGGGCGGGCCTGCTGGACCCACTGCGCGGCGAAGGTGCTCTGGATCTGCGCCTCCCATTCCGGGTGACCGTTGGCGCGGGCGATCTCCGCATAGACCGCCTTGCGGTCGCGGTTCTCGTCGGCGACCGCCTGCTTGAGCCCGGCGCGTTCGGCCAGCGGCACGGCCGCGGCGTCCCGCACCGCGACCAGGCCGTCACGCGTCAGGCCGACGCTGCCGGCGGTCAGCGCCTGGGTCAGCACGCCGTCGAAACGCTGCTTCATGCGCGACTGGATCTCGCGCACGGCCGGCGTCTGGATATTGAGGTCCGGTTCGGCTGCCTGGGCCGCGCCGATGAAGAAATCGAGCAGGCCGGCCTGGGGCGGCCGCTCCGGCTTGGCCTCCGGTTGCTTGGCCGCATCCCCGATCACGTTGCCGATGAATTGCTCGGCGGCCTTTTCCGCCGCGGCCGCGGGGAAATACACGTTGATCGTGACGCAGGCCGACAGCAGCACCAGCGAGAAGCTCAACAGCAACGTACGGACCGGGCGCATGACGTGACTCCTGGATCAGTTGATGACGGGTTTGGTGCCGCTGGCGGCGGCCTTGAGACGATCGACGAGCACGGCCCAGTCGACCTCGGACTGATGGCCGACGATCTGGATGCGCGGCAAGCCGCGGCCTTCGACCAGCGTGTAGCGGGCGCCGTCGGCGTCGAGCCCGCGCATGTGGCAGACCGCGTTCTGCAACCGGCAGCCCAGCCCCAGCCGCGCGTAGCCGAAGGTGTCGAACAGCTTGAGCATGCTCGCCTGCAGGCCGGCCGCGATACCGCCGCCGCCGACCGAGGAAATCGTGTTGACCGCGCGCTGGCTGATGCGGCCGCCGTCGAGTGCCTGCAGCTGCGCATCGAACGCGACCGGCTGCCAGTCGTTCAGGCGCAGCCCGCGGATGTAGCCGGACAGGCGGCCGCTGATGTCGCCGATGTCGAAGGTGCCGGTCAGCAGCTTGAGGTCGAGGCCGTCGAACGCGATGTCGGCCGACAGCGCCGGCAGCACACCGAACGGCCGTTCCAGCGCGAGGCCGGTGACGTTGAGCGTGCCGTCGAACACGTTCAGCAGCAGGCCGCCGGTCAGTTCCAGGCGTTCGTCCGCATAGCGCAGCTGCGGCACGGCGCCGCCGAGCTTGCCGCCGAAGCGCGGCCAGCCGAGCGCCTGGCTCAGGGCGGCGAGCTCGACGTCGTGCAGCGCGAAGCCGGCGCGCAGGCGCTCGCCGGCGGTCGCGGCCGGATGCACGTCGACGCGCTGCAGATCCAGGCTGCCGCCGAGCAACGGAATCTGCGCCGGCGCCTGCAGCGCGAGCACGCCGTCGCGGCCCTGCCAGCGCAGGCGCGCGGCGCCGAGCGGCAGCGAATACAGGCGCGCTGACTGCCAGATCAGCTCCGTCGGCGCGGCTTCGCCGTCGCGGCGCCAGGCCAGTTCGCCGGCCAGCTGGCGGATGCCGACGCCGCGCGCGTTTTCTTCCAGATCCACGCCGGCAAGCTGTACGCCGGCTTCGGCCAGACCTTTCGCGTCGACGTGCGCCTGCAGCGCGACGCGGCCGCGGCTCTGCAAGGCGCTCCAGCCGGCCAGCGCGAGCGGCCCCTGCAGATAGCGCCGCTGCGCCGCCGGCAGCTCGGCGGTCAGCCGGTCCACGCGCAGTTCGCGCAGCGGCGCGGCCGCCGCCGGATCGATCAGCGCGGAACCGCTCAGCGCGAGCACACCGGGATCGTCATAGGCGAGTTCGCTGAAGCGATACGCCGCACCGTCGGGCGCGAGACCGAAATCCAGCCGCGTGCCATGGTCGGCGAAGTCCGCATGAAACGCGCCGGCCAGCACTTCGCCGCCGCCGACCTGGCCGCGGTGGCGCAGGCGCCAGGGACTGCCGCCGCGCCAGTCGAGCTTGCCGGCCAGGTTCACGTGCGCGGCAGCGCGGCTGCCGTCGGCGGTGTCGAAACCGAGATTGCGCAGGCTGTAGTCGAGCTGCAGCGGCGCGGCCGCGGCGGCCGGCAGTTCCGCGTCGAGCGCGAGCTCGCCATCGACGCGGGTCAACGCCGGCCAGGCCGCCCGCAGGCGCTGCTCCAGCCAGTTCAGCGGCAGCTGGCGCAACTGCAGCTGCCAGTGCGCTGCGCCGCCTTCCGTATCCGCAGCGCGCCGGTTCACGGTCAGCCGCGCCGGCGCGCGGTTGAGCTGCAGATCGAGATTGCCCTGCGCGAGTTGCGCGACGAAGCCGGCTTCGACCGGTTCCGCGGTCGCCGTCGGGCGCAGGCGTGCCTGGCCGGCGCAGCGCCAGGCGGCGGCATCGGGTTCCAGCGGGCAATGCGCCTGCAGATCGAACCACTGCAGGTCAAGGTCGGGCCATTGCAGCTGCGCGGCCTTGAGCGCGAGATCCTGGCCGCCGTCGGGCGCCGGGACCAATTCCACTTCGATATTTTTCAGACTGAGGCCGCCGGACTGCAGCGTATCGACGGCGGCGCGCAGACCGGCGCCGTGACTCTGGGCGCCGGCCGCCAGAAAAAGCACAATGCCCGCGAAGCGAAAAGGAAATGTCATGCGCGGCGCCCGGGAAGAGGCGCCGATTGTGGCCAGCGCGAGCTGAACGGGGAAGAGCCATGGAACTGCTGATCGCCGACGACAACCCGTTGAGCCTGCGCTTTCTCGCCGACGCGGCCGGCGAGCTCGGCCATCGCTGCGACACCGCGGCCGACGGCGCCGCTGCGCTCGCGCTGGCCCGGGCGCACCGCTACGACCTGCTGCTGCTCGACGTGCACATGCCGGCGCTCGACGGCCCGGCCGTGCTGCGGTGCCTGCGCGACGACACGGCAGCCGCCTCGCGCGCAACCGCGGCACTGGCCACGAGCGCCGACGTCGACGCACCGCTGCGGCAGCGGCTGTGCGCCGCCGGATTCGCGGACGTGCTGGCCAAGCCCATCGATCTCGACGGTCTGCGACGCACGCTCGGCGCAGCGTCGCCGGCGTGCGTCGCGGTCGCGTCCGCGACCGGCGATCCCGACGCGGCGCCGCTGCTCGACGACACGGCCGCCTGTCGCAGCCTCGGCAGCAGCGACACGGTCGCGGCGCTGCGCGCGCTGTTCCGGCGCGAACTCGACACGCTCGCCGACGAGCTCGAGACCTGCCGCGCCGCGCAGGACGCCGAAAGCCTGCGCGAGCGCCTGCACAAGCTCTGCGCGTCGGCCGGCTTCTGCGGCGCGCCGCGCCTGGAGCAGGCCGCGCGCCGCCTGCGCAGCCGCCTCGCCACGTCACCGGTATTCGCGGCCGCGGACCTGGCCGAACTGCAGGACGTCGCCGCGGCCACACACGCCGCGCTCGGCGCCGCGGACTGAAACGCCGACCGGTCGCCGCGGCGCTCAGCCGCTGCCGCCGGTGCCAGCGAGCATGCTCCAGGACCGCAACGCACCGCCGCCGAGTTGGTGCGCGATCAACGCGCGCATGAGTCGGCGCAGCGCTGCGAGATCCGCCGCATCGGGCAAGCTGTCCTCGGCCAGCGCGAGCAGCGCGCTGCCGCGCAGGCGCAACGCGTTGGGCTGCTGCGCGTAGCGCACGGCGCCGTGCTCGGGAATGTAGATGTAGTCCACGTCAGGCTCGATGGCCTCGCCGCCGTCGGCTTCGGCGTCGCAGACCACGGCGTAGCCGATCTCGGCCAGCAGGTCGCGCTCGAAGCGGCGCAGTTGCCAGGCACGCGCGGCCGACGCGGCGAGCCGCTGCAAGGTCGACTCGTAGGCGTCGTAGAGATCCGGCAGCGCGTCGTGACGCGGCAGCAGGCGCATGACCAGCTCGTTGACGTAGATCGCGCAGACCAGCGCCTCGCCGGGCAAGACCGGCGGCTGGCCGCGGGCGTCGAGCGCCGTCAACGTGACGAGCTCGCCCTGCCCGCTCCAGCTCAGGCTCAGCGGCACCAGCGGCTGCAGCAGCGCGCGCGGCTGGCGCGGCTTTTCCTTGCGTACGCCGCGCGCGACGAGGCCGATGCGGCCGTGATCGCGGCTCCATCCTTCCAGCAGCAGGCTGGTCTCGCGATAGGGCCGCGCGTGCAGTATCCAGCCGGGCTGCTCGTCGACGCGCAAGGCGGTGCTAGAGCGGCGGCGTCCGGCAGCGCACGGCTAGCCTTCGTAGCCGAAGCGCTTCAACGCGGCTTCGTCGTCGGACCAGTTCTCGCGCACGCGCACCCAGAGCTTGAGGAACACGCGCCGCTCGAACAGGCGCTCCATGGCCAGACGCGCCGCGGTGCCGACTTCCTTGAGCCGTGCGCCGGCCGCGCCGATGACGATGGCCTTCTGCCCGGCGCGTTCGACCCAGATCACCGCGCCGATCTCGGCCACGCCGTCCTCGCGCTCGCCGAACTGCTCGATCTCCACCGTGCAGGAATACGGCAGCTCCTGGCCGAGCTGGCGCATGAGCTGCTCGCGCACGAGCTCGGCGGCGAGAAAGCGCTCGCTGCGGTCGGTGATCTCGTCCTCGCCGTAGACCGGCGGCGCGAGCGGCAGACGCGCGACGATCTCGCGCTCGAGTTCCTTGAGGCCGTCGGCGCGGCGCGCGGAGACCAGCAGCACCGCAGCATAGTCGCGGCCCTGCGTGGCCGCGGCGATGAACGGCAGCAGCGCGTCGCGGTTCTTCAAGGTGTCGATCTTGTTGGCCGCGAGCAGCACGGGCTTGCCGGCCGCCTTCAACGCCTGCCAGACGCGTTCGTCCTCGTCGGTCCAGCGGCCGGCCTCGACCACGTGGACGAGCACGTCGACCTCGTCGATCGCGCCGCGCGCGGCGCGGTTGAGCTGGCGGTTGATCGCACGCTTCGTGTCGGCATGCATGCCTGGCGTGTCGACGAACAGCATCTGCGCGCCGGGCCGCGTGGCGATGCCGAGGATGCGGTGCCGCGTCGTCTGCGGCTTGGGGCTCACGATGCTGACGCGGAAGCCGACCAGGGCGTTCTGCAGGGTCGACTTGCCGACGTTCGGCCGGCCGATCAGGGCAACGAGGCCGCAGCGATGCTCGGCGGGCGGAGGCGTGTCAGCGGTCATTCGCGAAGTGGTCCTTGATCTGTTCCAGCGCCGCGGCGGCGGCGAGCTGCTCCGCCGCGCGGCGGCTGGAGCCCTGCCCCGGCACGCGCAGCGGCGGCTGTTCGACGATGCAGGCCACGTCGAACACTTTTGCATGGTCCTCGCCGCTGCTCGCGACGAGTTCGTAGGTCGGCAGCGCCAGTCCGCGCGCCTGCAGCAGTTCCTGCAGCCGCGTCTTGGCATCCTTTTCCGGCGCGCGCAGGCGTGCGGCGCGCTCGGCGAACAGGCTGCGTACGCAGGCACGGCAAGCGTCCCAGCCCGCGTCGAGATAGACCGCGGCGACCAGCGCCTCGAACGCGTCGGCGAGGATCGACTCGCGCCGGTGGCCGCCGCTCTTCAACTCGCCGGGGCCGAGCCGCAGCGCGTCGCCGAGCGCCAGCGAGCGCGCGACCTCGGCCAGCGCCGCGCCGCTGACGAGCTGCGCGCGCATGCGCGTGAGCTCGCCCTCGTCGGCGCGGCCGTGCGACTCGAACAGCAGCTCGGCCACGAGCATGCCGACCAGCGAATCGCCGAGGAACTCGAGCCGTTCGTTGTTGGGCCTGCCGGCGCTGCGATGAGTCAGCGCCTGCTGGTACAGGGCCGGATCGCGGAACTCGTGCGGGAAGCGAAGCTTGGTCAAGCGATTCAGCGCATCGAACGCCGGCGGAGCGGCGTCCGGCACGCCATCCGGTCAGTTGGTCGGACCGGTGCCGGAAAGATTGACGGTCTTGTCGAAGCTGACCAGCAGATCGACGTTGTAGATGAAGTCGACGCGCTTGTCATAGAACAGGCGCAGGCTGGCGGCGCCGCTCTGCCGCTTCAGCTGGATGTTCTGCGGCGGCACCGTCGTTTCGTCGACGTACTGGATGCTGAACTTCGTGTTGAGCATCTGCCGGATCTCGCCGATTTCCTTGCTGCCGATGCCCGGCTCGTCGATCAGTTGGTTCATCGACTTCACGATGCCCATGTATTCGGTGTAGACCGGCACGAGCTTCATGGCGCAGTAGGCGAAGAAGCCGACGACGCAGAGCAGGATGATGAATCCGATGAACGTGATACCGCGTTGCGACTGCTTCATGACCCCGCCCTCTCCTACTTGATCAAGGTGCCGAGACGACCGAATTCGACGAGACCGTTGTCCAGCCCGCGCCAGCTCATCCAGATCACGAAAGCCTTGCCGACGAGATTTTCCTCCGGCACGAAACCCCAGACGCGGCTGTCCGAGCTGCGATCGCGGTTGTCCCCCATGACGAAATAATGCCCGGCCGGAACCTTCAAGGTAAAGTCCGGCCCGACCTGGCCGCCGGGCACCGTGATGATCTGGTGGCGGACCGTGTCCAACTGTTCCAGAAAGGACTCGGCGCCGCCGTGCATCAGTTCACGCGACTCCGCATCGGTGCCGGAATAGGCGCCGGTGGACTCCTGTGCCATCTCCGTGCCGTTGACGTAGAGCTTCTTGTTCCGGTACGTGACGTCGTCGCCGGGCTTGCCGATCACGCGCTTGATGTAGTCCTGGGTCGGATCCTTCGGAAAGCGGAACACGACCACGTCGCCGCGCTGGGGCTCGCCGACCTCGATGATCTTCTTGTCGATGACCGGCAGGCGCACGCCGTAGGCGAACTTGTTGACTAGGATGAAATCGCCGACGAGCAGGGTCGGCATCATCGAGCCCGACGGGATCCGGAACGGTTCCGCGAGGAAGGAGCGGAACAGCAGCACGATCAGGATGACCGGGAAGAACGAGCGCGAATACTCGACCAGGACGGGCTCGCGCGGCACTTCGCCCGGCGGCACTTCCGCGGCGCGGCGCTTGGCGAAGAACCAGTGGTCGATGGCCCAGATCACGCCGGTCAGGAAGGTCAGCCCGACCAGGATGGCGGCAAAGTCGAAGTGCATTCGCGTTCCTCAGACTCGGTGGTACGACGTACGGGGGCCCGCGCCGGCGGCGCGGGCCGGGTCACTTGTCCATCTGCAGCACGGCGAGGAAGGCTTCCTGCGGGATGTCCACGCTGCCGACCTGCTTCATGCGCTTCTTGCCTTCCTTCTGCTTCTCGAGCAGCTTGCGCTTGCGCGAGACGTCGCCGCCGTAGCACTTGGCCAGCACGTTCTTGCGCAGCGCCTTGACCGTCGAGCGCGCGATGATCTGCGAGCCGACGGCGGCCTGGATCGCCACGTCGAACTGCTGCCGCGGAATCAGCTCCTTCATCTTCTCGGTCAGCTCGCGGCCGCGGCGGTCGGCCGCGGCGCGATGCACGATCAGGCTCAGCGCGTCGACGCGGTCGCCATTGATCAGCACGTCCAGGCGCACGAACGGGCCGGCGCGGAACTCGTGGAAGTGGTAGTCCATCGAGGCGTAGCCGCGCGACACCGACTTCAGCTTGTCGAAGAAATCCAGCACGACCTCGGCCAGCGGCAGCTCGTAGCTGATGCGCACCTGGGTCGACACGTAGTTGATGCTGCGCTGGATGCCGCGCTTTTCCTCGCACAGGCCGATCACGTTGCCGATGTAGTCCGGCGGCGTCAGGATGTCGGCGATGATGATGGGCTCGCGCACTTCCTCGATGTTCTGCACCGGCGGCAGCTTGGCCGGATTGTCCAGCGACATCACCGAGCCGTCGGTCAGCGCGACCTCGTAGACCACGGTCGGCGCGGTCGTGATGAGGTCGAGGTCGTATTCGCGCTCGAGCCGCTCCTGGATGATGTCCATGTGCAGCAGGCCGAGGAAGCCGCAGCGGAAGCCGAAGCCCATGGCCTCGGAGCTTTCCGGTTCGAAATTCAGCGCTGCATCGTTGAGGCGCAGCTTTTCGAGCGCCTCGCGCAGCGCCGGGAAGTCGTCGGCCGCAGTCGGGAACAGGCCGGCGAACACGCGCGACTGCATTTTCTGGAAGCCCGGCAGCGGGGCCGGCGCCGGATCGGCGTTCAGGGTCAGCGTGTCGCCGACCGGCGCGCCGTGGACGTCCTTGATCGAGGCCGTCAGCCAGCCCACTTCGCCGGCTTCCAGGCTGTCCTTGACCTTGCGCTTGGGCGTGAACACGCCGACCTGGTCGACCTCGTGCCAGCGGCCGGTCGACATGACGAGGATCTTGTCGCGCGGCTTGATGCGGCCCTGCATGACGCGGACCAGCGAGACCACGCCGAGGTAGTTGTCGAACCACGAGTCGATGATCAGCGCCTGCAGCTTGTCGGTGTCCCGCGGCCTGGGCGGCGGAATCCGCGCGACGATGGCCTCGAGCACGGCCTCGACGTTCTGGCCGGTCTTGGCGCTGATCGGGATCGCGTCCTCGGCGTCGATGCCGATGACGGCTTCGATCTCGCTCTTCGCGCGTTCGATGTCGGCCGTCGGCAGGTCGATCTTGTTGAGCACCGGAATGACTTCGAGGCCCTGCTCCACTGCGGTGTAGCAGTTGGCGACGGACTGCGCCTCGACGCCCTGCGCCGCGTCGACGACGAGCAGCGCGCCTTCGCAGGCGGCCAGCGAACGGCTGACTTCGTAGCTGAAGTCGACGTGGCCCGGCGTGTCGATGAAATTGAGCTGATAGACCCTGCCGTCGCGGGCCTTGTACGGCAGCGAGACGGACTGGGCCTTGATCGTTATTCCGCGTTCGCGCTCGATCGGGTTGGAGTCCAGGACCTGGGCTTCCATTTCCCGGGCTTCCAGCCCGCCGCAGAGTTGGATGATCCGGTCGGCCAGGGTGGACTTGCCGTGATCGACGTGGGCAATGATCGAGAAGTTTCGGATATGGTCCATCGGGGGGCCGCAGAACGGGGCCGGCGCGCGAACGAGGCGACGGCAAACGGCGATTATCGCATGAAGCCGCGTCCGGCGCAGGATGGGCCCGGCTGGCCGGAAACGGCGACGGCGGCCCCGGAGAGGAGCCGCCGCCGTCGACGGGCTACCGTCGGGATCAGTCCGCCTTCTTGGGCACGCTGACCGCGACGAACAGGCTCGCATCCTGGCGCCGGACCAGCAGCATGACTGAGTCGCCGGGCTGCACGCCCTTGACGGCATTGTTGAATTCGGCAGCCGTCTTGACCTTCTGCTTGCCGACCATCAGCACGATGTCGCCCGGCTGCAACGCCGCGCGGCGCGCCGGCACGCCGGTGATCCGCGTGACGACGACGCCCTCGTCCTTGATGCCGAGCTGCTGACGCTGCTCGGCGGTCAGGTCCTCGACGACCATGCCAAGCGGATTGGTGCCGGCCGCCGCGCCGCCGCCCTGAGCGGCCTGAGCCGTGGCATCGCGCGAGAGTTCGCCGACCACGACCGGAACGGTCAGGGTCTTGCCGTCGCGGAACAGGCTGACGTCGACCTTGCTGCCGGGCGCCGAGGCGCCGACCATCGGCGGCAGGTCGGAGGAATGCACGACGTCGACGCCGCCGAACGCGAGGATCACGTCGCCGACCTTGATGCCGGCCTTTTCGGCCGCGCTGCCCGCCGTGGTGGCATTGACGAGCGCGCCGCCGGTGCGCGGCAGGCCGAGGCTCTGTGCGAGCTCGCGATTCACGTCCTGGATCTGCACGCCGATCATGCCGCGCGAGACGAAGCCCTTGTCCTTGATCTGCTTGACCGCGCTCATGGCCGTGTCGATCGGAATCGCGAACGACACGCCCATGAAGCCGCCGGTGTTGGACAGGATCTGCGAATTGATGCCGACGACTTCGCCGTCGAGATTGAACAGCGGGCCGCCGGAGTTGCCGCGGTTGATCGCGACGTCGGTCTGGATGAACGGCACGTACTGCTGGTCGCGGCCGCCGAAGCTGCGGCTGACGGCGCTGACGATGCCGGCCGTGACCGAGTGGTCGAATCCGAACGGCGAGCCGATCGCGAGCACCCACTGGCCCGGCTTGAGCTTTTTGGAGTCGCCGAGCGTGACGGCCGGCAGGTTGCTCGCGGTGACCTTGAGCAGCGCGATGTCGTACTGCGCGTCGCTGCCCACGACCTTTGCATCGAGCTCGCGCCGGTCGGACAGGCGCACGGTCACGCTGTCGGCGCCGTCGACGACGTGGTTGTTGGTCAGGATGTAGCCGTCGTTGGAAATGATGAAGCCGGATCCGAGCGAGACGCCGCCGGGGCGGCCGCCGCGCGGCACGCCGGGACCGCCGGGACCGAAGAAGCGGCGGAAGATCTCGGGAATCTGCTCCTGGTCGATGTCGTCGTCGGCGCCGGCGGCGGCGTTGTCGTCGCTGCCGTTCTGGCGCGCCTGCACGTTGACGACGGCCGGGCCGTTCTTCTCGACCAGCGCGGTGAAATCCGGCAGGTCATAAGCCTGGGCGGCGCTCGCCGCGAAGAAAATCAGCCCTGCGAACGACAGGGCGAGAGACTTCAACATGCCTCGTTGCATACAGTTTGCCTTTGCTGATTTTTCGGAGGTCTTCCCGGCGGAGCCGGGCGTTCCCGAACTACTCCGGACGCCGCTTTGAGAACGTTGCAACCGTAAAGTTCCGGGATGTTGCAATCCGTCAACGATGGTTCACCTGGCGTCGTCCGCGGCCGATTCAAGCAAGTTGCGGAGCAGCGTTCACGACCCGGTGCCCTAGCCCGGAACGGCTGCGAACGACCGAAACGCGACGGCCCCGACGCAAACGCCGGGGCCGTCGTGGATAGCTTAGCCGGCGGCTACTGCAGGCGCGGCTGTGCCGGATGCTCCGTGGCGGCCGGCTGCACCGGCACGATCAGCAGCACGTACGGCGTGGCCGGCGACCGCACGTTGTAGCCGGCCTCGGCAGCCGGGCGCCAACCGGCCGACGGCGCGCGCAGATCGTAGCCCGGCGCGAACAGCGTATCGCCGCCGACCGTCGCCGACGCCGGCTGAGCCAGCTGAGGCAGGCGCGGACCGGAAATGCTGCTGTCGTTGAACGTCGCTGCGCGGGGCGGCGCGGCAGTGCTCGCGATCGTGGCGGAACCGGGCAAGGTTTCCTTTTCCGGCGCCGACGCCATCAGCGCGACGACCGCGACCGCCGCGGCGACCGCGCCGCCGGAGAGATAACGGGCCCAGCGCGAACCGCCGCTGCGCTGCGGCGCGGTCTCGGCGTCCAGCCGGGCCATCACGGCGGCGGCGAAGCCCGCATCGGCGAGCAGGACCGGTTTGCGCTGAAGGCAGTCGCGGGCGATGTGGAAACGCGTCCAATCGGCAGCCAGGGCCGGATCGGAGTCGACCGCGCGCAGCACGAACCGGGCCGCGTCACGCTGGACCTCGCCGTCCATCAACGCCGAAAGCTGTTCCTTGATTTCCGTGTTCATGACGTCAAACCTCGCTGTCCGCGAGCAGCGGACGCAATTGCGTATCGATTGCCTCGCGGGCGCGGAAGATGCGCGAACGCACCGTTCCGATGGGGCACTGCATCTGCTCGGCGATCTCCTCGTAGGAGAGTCCGTCGACCTCGCGCAGCGTGATCGCGGTGCGCAGTTCTTCGGGCAGCTGTTCGACCGTCGCGAAAACGGTTCGTTCAATCTCCTGGCGCAGCAGCTCGCGCTCGGGCGTCGCGCTGTCCTTGAGGCGGATGCCCGCGTCGAGCTGCACGGCATCGTCGATGGCGACGTCGTCGGTCGGCGGGCGCCGGCCCTGCGAAACCAGATAGTTCTTAGCGGTGTTGATCGCGATGCGGTAGACCCAGGTGTAGAAAGCGCTGTCGCCGCGGAACGCGCCTATCGCACGGAATGCGCGGATGAAGGCTTCCTGGGCCACGTCCTGGCACTCGGCCCAGTCGGACACGTAGCGCGAGATCACGCTGACCACCTTGTGCTGATAGCGGCGCACGAGCAGATCGAAGGCGCGCTTGTCGCCCTTCTGCACGCGCTCGACCAGCGTGTTGTCGGAAACTTCGTCGCCCATCCGGGCCGTACTCCCTGCACTCGTCGACGCCGCTTCCTGCACCGGC
The DNA here is from genome assembly GCF_024609805.1 of Tahibacter caeni. GTDB lineage: Bacteria > Pseudomonadota > Gammaproteobacteria > Xanthomonadales > Rhodanobacteraceae > Tahibacter > Tahibacter caeni. Next base: position 27,789 of record NZ_JANFVR010000026.1, read on the forward strand.
CGCGGCGCCTCGCGCCGCGGCGCGGTATCGCGCTCGCGTCCCCAGATCAGTAAACCAGATCCCATCACTGCTTCCACGTGTTGACTCCGCTGGCGCCGCTCGTGATCCCGGCCAACCGGGCGGGAAACAAGACAGCGCTCGCGTACGGAAGTTCCGCCCCCGGTCCAGGCCGCCGGAAGGAGCCGACCTCGACCCGGCCGGAACCGCACCCGAGCCCGACGGCACGAAAGCCGGTCCCGCAGGCCGGCTGCTCCGCGACCGCCGATCCGCATCCGTCCTCCCTGGCCGTGCCAGCCGCCGTCCGCCTCCGCGCAAGACCGGGCGATTATGCCCGTAACCGGCGAGCTCAGCGGGGCAGCAGGTCCACGCTGCCGCTGCTGGCGCCGAACAGCTTCTCGCGTTCGACCAGCATGTTCTCGAAACTGACCGGCGCTAGCGGCCGGCAGAACAGATAGCCCTGCAGCTCCTCGCAGCCGTGGTCGCGCAGGAAATTGAAATGCTCCTCGATCTCCACGCCTTCGGCGACGACGCCGAGCTTGAGGCTGTGCGCCATGTTGATCGTCGCGCGCACGATGGCCTCGTCGTCCGGATCGACGCCGATGTTGCGCACGAACACCTGGTCGATCTTGATCTTGTCGGCCGGGAAGCGGCGGATGTAGTCGAGCGAGGACTGGCCCGTGCCGAAGTCGTCGATCGAGATGCGGCAGCCGAGGTCGCGCAGCGACTGCAGGGTTTCCATGAGGTTCGGGATCGACTTGACGCTGATGCTCTCGGTGACTTCCAGGTCGAGCAGGGTCGGGTCGATACCGGTCTCGTCGATGACGTTGCGCACGATCTCGACGAGGTTGGGTTGCTTGATCTGCAGGGCCGACAGGTTGACGCTAACGCGCAGCGGCAGGTTGAAGCGCGTCTGCCAGCGCTTGGTGTCGACGCAGGCCGTGCGCAGCACCCACTCGCCGATCGACACGATCAGGCCGGTCTCCTCGGCCAGCGGGATGAAGAAGCCCGGACTGATCATGCCGAGTTCCGGGTGCTCCCAGCGGATCAGCGCCTCCATGCCGACGATGTCCTCGCTGAGCGAATCGACCTGCGGCTGGTAGTAGACGCGCAGCTCGTTGTTGCGTTCGGCCACGCGCAGCTTGGTCTCCAGCGCGATGCGCTGCTGGTGCGACTCCTCGGGCACCGCGACATAGGTCTGGAAATTGTTGCGCCCCATGCCTTTGGCGCTGTACATCGCGACGTCGGCGTGCTTGAGCAGCCGCTCGGCCGTGGTCGCGTCGTCGGGGTAGAAGCTGATGCCGATCGACGCGGTGATGTGCAGCTCCGAGCCGTCCTCGAGCGTCAGCGGCACTTCCATGACGCGGACGATCTTCTCGGCGATGCGCATGACGTCGTCGCGCTGCACGATGTGGCGCAGGATCAGGGTGAACTCGTCGCCGGCATAGCGCGCGACCGTGTCGGACGCGCGCACGCTCGCGCGCAGGCGCCGCGAGACTGCGTCGAGCACCTGGTCGCCGACGCCGTGGCCGAGCGAGTCGTTGATGTTCTTGAAGCGGTCGAGGTCGACGAACAGCACGGCGAACATCTCGCCGGTGCGGTGCGCCTCGTTGATCGTGGTTTCGAGGCGGTCGTTGAACAGCAGCCGGTTCGGCAGCCCGGTCAGCGCGTCCTGCAGCGCCTTGGCCTTGCCCTGGTCGCGCGAGCGGCGCAGCTCGAGCTCCAGCGCGAGGCGCCCGGCGGCGACGCGCAGGGTGTCGACGATCGTCGTCGATTCGGGCAGGGCCGAGCGCCGGCCGAGCAGCAGCGCGCCCAGTACGGTACGGCGCTCGTCGCGCAGCGGCAGGCCGACGAACGCCTCGAAGCGCGTGAAGCCGAGGAACGAATCGCGCTCGACGCGCTTCCAGGCCTCGGTAAGATGGATCACGCTGCTGCCGTCGAGCACTTGGCGCAAGGTCGGCTGCTTGAGCGGATCCGGCGCGTCGCCGGGCATGTTGACGCGCTGGTACAGCGTGATCGGCTGCACCTCGTTGGGCTGGTCCGGCCGCGCCGACACCAGGGTGACGTAGTCGAGTTCCAGCCAGTCGACGAACAGGCGCACGATCTGGCGCACGCCTTCGTCGCCGGCGCCGACCTCGATCGCCTCGGCCAGCAGGCCCAGCGACTGCTGCAGCCGGCCGAGCTCGCCGAGGTCGCGCAGTATCGTGAAATGCACGAGCTTGCCCGCGCGCACGGCCAGCCGCGAAACCACGTCGACGGGATAGCTACCGCCGTCGCCGCGCGGCTTCTGGCAGCGGTAGCGCACGCTGCCTTCGCGCGTGAGCCGCGCGTTGAGCTCCACGCGCTGCTCGCGCGTGTGGCTCTTGCTGATGATGTCGAGCGGCTGGCCGACGACCTGCGCCGCGGTCATGCCCGAGCGCTGCAGGAACACCGGATTGACCTCGACGATGCGCCCGGTCTTCGGATCGGAGATCACGAGCTCGTCGAGGCTGCCCTCGAACGCGAACTGGTAGCGGTCGCCGCCGATCGAACGCGGCGCGAGTTCGCCGGCGCTGCCGGCGCCGGCCGCCGCGCC
>NZ_JANFVR010000260.1 GCF_024609805.1 Tahibacter caeni
CCTGCGGCGACGACGCCGGGCTGCTCGCCGAGGCGCTCGCGCTGCTCGCGCACGAGGACGCACTGCCCGAGCGGCTGCCCCCGGCGGCGCTCGGCATCCTCGCCGCCGCGGACGAGGACGACTGGCGCGGCCGCCGCATAGGCCTGTTCGTGCTCGACGCGTTGGTCGGCAGCGGCGGCTCGAGCAGCGTCTATCGCGCGCGCCGTGTCACCGATTTCGAGCAGGTCGTCGCGCTGAAGCTGCTGCGCCACCACGACCGCAACAGCCTGCGCCGCTTCGAGCGCGAGCGCGCGATCCTCGCGCAGCTCAATCATCCGCACATCGCGCGGCTGTTCGACGCCGGCATCGCCGACGACGGCACGCCGTATCTCGTGCTCGAATACGTCGAGGGCCGCACCTGGCAGCGCTGGCTCGCCGAGACGGCACCGGACCTGCGCCGGCGCATCAGCCAGTTCCTGCTGGTCTGCGACGCGGTCGAGCATGCACACCGCCATCTGCTCGTGCACCGCGACCTCAAGCCGGCCAACATCCTCGTCGACGCCGACGGCATGCCGCGGCTGCTCGACTTCGGCGTCGCCGCGCTGCTGCAGCAGCACGACTCCACCGTCACGCGCGAAGGCGCCGCGGCGATGACGCCGGCCTACGCGGCGCCGGAGCAGCTGCGCGGCGAGGCGGTGACGACGGCGACCGACGTCTACGCGCTGGGCCTCGTGCTCTACGAAACCCTGACCGGCCGCCATCCGTTCCGCAAATCCGGCGACAGCGAGCGCGAGCTGCTGCAGGCCATCGCGACACGCGATGCGACGCGGCCGAGCCAGCAGGTCGACGCGACGTCGCCGCTGCGCGCGGCCGACCTGCGCGGCGATCTCGACAACATCGTGCTCACGGCGATCGAGCGCGAACCGGCGCGGCGCTACCGCTCGGTGCGCGAGCTCGCCGACGATCTGCGCGCCTGGCTGGCCGGCCGGCCGGTGTCGGCGCGGCCGCAGACGTGGACCTACCTGACGCGCAAGTTCGTCGCGCGCCATCGCGCCGCGGTCGCGACCGCGGCGATCGCCGCGCTGGCGCTGTTCGCCACGAGCGCCGTCGCGCTGCGCCAGGCCCACGTCGCCGTGCAGGAACGCGAGCGGGCGCAGCAGCGCTTGGCCGAAGTGCGCCGCTTCGCGAACAGCCTGCTGTTCGACTACCACGAAGGCATACAGAAGCTGGCCGGTTCGCTGCCGATGCAGCAGCGCCTCGTGCGCGACGGCATCGGCTATCTCGAGCGCCTGCGCGCCGAGGCCGGCGACGACGCCGATCTCTGGCGCGAGATCGCGGCCGGCTATCTGAAGGTCGGCGACCTGCAGGGCAATCCCTACGGCGCCAACCTCGGCGACTTCGCCGGCGCGGCGCAGAGCTTCACGCTCGCCGAGGCCGCGCTGGCCCGCGCCGAGGCGCACGGCGAGAACGCCGCGACGCGGCTCTGGCGCGCGCGGCTGCTACTGCGCCGCGCGTACCTGCATTACCAGAACACCGAGCTCGATCCGGCGCGCGAGCGCACGCGCGAGGCAGTGGGCCTGTTCGACGCGCTGCATGCCGCGGCGCCCGGCGACAGCGAGGTCGCGATCGAATACAGCGATGCGCTCGACCTGTACAGCGAACTGCTCGGCCTGCGCGGCGACGACGGCAAGCCCGACGCGGACGGCGCGCGGCGCCACCAGCTCCATGCCGCCGAGCTGCGCCGCGCCGAACTCGCCAGGACGCCGGACGACAAGCGCGTGCGCTACGCGGTCTACAACAGCCTGCTGCGCGAAGGCGTCTATCGCGTCGACCGCAACGAGATGGAAGAAGCCGAGACGGCGCTGCTCGACGCGCTGCGGCTGATTCGCGAACTCGTCGCCGGCGATCCGAACGACACCTACCGGCAGCGCGAAGTCGGCGTCGTGCTCGCGCGGCTCGTGCAGGTGCAGGACGCGCTCGGCAAGCTCGACGCGTCGGTCGATTCGGCGCTGCAGGGAGTCGTGCTGATGGAAGGCATGCTCGCGCGCGACCCGGACAACGGCTCGATGCGCGAAGGCGTGACCTCGACCACCGGCTGGGCCGCGCGCCAGCTCGTCCGGGCCGGCCGCGCCGAGGAGGCGCTGCCGCTGGTCCGGCGCCAGATCGAGGTCAACGAGATGCGCCTGCGCGCCGCGCCGGACAATCCGGTGATCCGCTACGACCTGTCGCTGGCCTACCGGCGTCTCGGCGAGCAGCGCGCGGCGGTCGGCGACCCGGCCGGCGCGATCGAGGCGCACCGCAAGGCGCTGGGCATCCAGCAGGAGCTGGCCGCGCTGTCGGCGGACTACGCCGCCGGCGTCGCGCTGTCGCAATGGCATATCGGGCGCGCCGAACTCGACGCCGGCCGCGTCGCGGCCGCGCGCACCGCGCTGACCGACGCGAGCGAGCGCCTCGACGCGCTCGTGACGGCCAAGGCGATCGGTACCGGCTACGGCGAGGACCTCGCCGACGTCTACGTCAGCCTGGCCCAGTCCTGGAGCGCGGCGCCGTCCGAGCGCGAGCGCGCCGCCGAGGCCTACGGCCGCGCGGTCGCGATCTGGGACGGCTTCGAACGCGACGGCGCGCTGTCGCCGAAATCCGCCGGCAAGCGCGACCGTGCGCGCGCGGCAATGCGTCGTCTGCAGTGACCGGGACGCGGCCGCCGCGCGAAGCCATCAGAGCGTTATCGCCATCGTCACCGCGTTGTTGCTGCCGGCGATCGAGCCGTTCAGCGTGGCGCCGTAGCCGCTGCAGGCACTCGCCGGCACCGGCGGAATCGTGATGCCGTTGCCGCTCATCGTCGCGACGACCCCGTTCCAGGTGCCGGTCGCGCCGAGCACGATGGGGCCGAACACGCAGTCGCTGCCGAGCGATACCGGAATGCCGCTGACCGTCGCCGAGAAGAGCTGCAGGTAGACGCCGTCGAGCTGGACGCCGGCGACGTTGTTGGCCACGAGCGGGTTGTAGGTCGTGCCGCGATGCTGCAGCTGCAGGTTCAGGGTCACGAAGCCGAGGCCGTTGATGTTCGACTGCAAGGTCGACGCCGGGAAATAGAACCTGCCCGCATACACCGCCGGCGAAGCCTGCTGCGCGCCGTTGGCGTGGGAGCCGGCCGGAAACGGCATCGGAAAACCGTTGATGACGAACTCGCCGCTGACCGGCTGGCCTTCGATGCGGTGACGGAAGATCCGGTCGGGCAAGGCGCCGTCGACGGTATCGGTCTCGGCCTGCAGCGGCAGCACCGCGCACAGCAGCAGCGGCAGGAGCGCCCGGCGGGCGCGACAGCGATGAATGGTCATGAGCCTTTCCCCAAGGTAGTGGACGATGCGGACGCGCCGCCGCCGGCTGGCGGCGATCGCGTCCTGAACCGCACACGCCCGGAACGGCGGCGAAAACGCTCACGGGTCCGGCAATCGCGCCGGGGCTGCTGGTCATCGGAGTTTCCCGGCGCCGCCACGTCGGTCGCCTCGGATTTCACGGTTTTTCCCCGCACTGCGTACTGACTGGGCGCCGGCACGGAACCGGCGTCTTCGGGTCAAGCGAGGGAACACCATGTTCAGGAAAGTGATGGCGTTACTGCTGGCGGCCGCGGCGACGTTCGCGCAGCCGGCGGCGGCCAATCCCGACGGATCGGTGGACACGGGCTGGGGCGGTGTCGAGTTCGGCCGCGTCCGCGTCGCGTTCAACACCGGCGCGAACAACTACGACTATCCGATCGCCACGCGCGTGCTCGGCGACGGCCGGCTCGTCGTCGTCGGCATGGCCAGCGTGACCACGACGCAGCGCCAGATCGCCGTCGCCGTGCGCCGGCCCGACGGCAGCGCCGACACGTCGGTCGCGCCGGGCGGGCGCTACACCATACCGGTCACCGGCGTGCTGACGCCGGGGCATCCGGCGGCGATCGCCGCCGACGGCAGCTTCTATGTCATCGGCCTGGCGCCGAGCCAGCAGCAGCTGCGCATCTGGCATCACGCGCTCGACGGCACGCAACTCGCCGCACCGCTGGACGTCGGCCCGGCCGGCAGCACGGCTCCCGACTCGGCACTGCTCGACAGCGCCGGGCGGCTGCTGGTCGGCGGCCACGCGCGGCCGGCCGGCAGCGGCGCCGACAGCGCGAACGACGGCTTCGTCGTGCGCCTGGCCGGCGGCGCCGTCGACCCGGCGTTCGGCGGCTTCCGCAGCGTGCCGTTCGATCCGGGCCGGCGCGACGACGTCTTCGCGATGACGCAGGTCGGCGAGAACTACGCGCTCTGCGGCCGGGTCGGCGATCTCGCCGATTCGACCGGCCTCGGTTTCGGCATTGCGCTGGTCAGCCGCAGCGGCAGCCTGCTCGCCAGCTTCAACGGCAACGGCATGTACGTCGACCAGCTCGCGCTCAACGGCTCGGCGGCCGAGTCGGCCTGCAACAGCATCGCCGCGGTGCGCAGCGGCAGCGCGACGCGCCTGGTCATCACCGGCCGCGCCTACGTGCCGGCGCAGCCGGCGCGGGCATTCCTGCTCGCGGTCGGCCTCGACGGCCAGCTCATCGCCGGCACGCCGCGCATGATCGACTTCGGCCAGCCGACCACGTCGACCGGCGGCTTTCCGCAGCTGCTCGCGGCCGGCCGCGAGACCGAGCCGGACCGGCTGTACCTCATGAGCAGCGGCTATTACGACGCCGGCACTGCACGCATGCTCGCGGTCGCGCGCGTGGATTCGCTCGGCAACTACGACACCGGCTGGGGCGACGGCGCGACCGGCACGCGCATCACGATGAGCGCGCCGGCCATCGGCGGCAGCCCGCGCGACCTGACCGGCCTGCATCTGAGCCTCGGCCAGGGGCGGCTGCACGTCGGCGCCGCGATCAGCCTCGATGCGGGCGATTCGGATTTCGCGCTGATCCGGCTCAGCGGCGACCACCTGTTCGCCGACGGCTTCGACTGAGCCGAGGAACCGCGCCGCCGCCGCGACAGTCGTCGCGGCATCAATACGCGAATTCGCGAAACACCGGATCGACGCTGCCGCCCCAGGGACCATGGAATAGTTCGAGCTTGCGCTCGGCCGGCGTCTGGTTGGCCTCGGCGAATTCGATCAGCGGTTCGAGGAATACGGCTTCGCTGGCGCCGCCCGCGTTGAGCTGGTTGCGCCGGGCCAGGCCGTGCGCAGAGATCTTCAGCGCCTCGAGCGCGAGCTCGCGCACGGTCGCACCGCGGAACGGCAGCTTGAAGCCGCGGCGCGGCACGCCGTCGCGCAAGGCATGCCGCTCGGCCAGGCTGAAATCCTTGACGAGATCCCAGGCCGCATCGAGCGCCGCATCGTCGTAGAGCAGGCCGACCCAGAACGCCGGCAACGCGCAGAGCCGGTTCCACGGGCCGCCGTCGGCGCCGCGCATTTCCAGGTATTTCTTAAGGCGCACTTCGGGGAAGGCGGTCGTCATGTGGTCGGCCCAGTCCTTCAACGTCGGCACCGCGCCGGGCAGCTCGTCGAGGCGGCCTTCGAGGAAGCGGCGGAACGAGCGGCCCGCGAGATCGATGTAGCGGCCGTCGCGATAGCTGAAGTACATCGGCACGTCGAGCAGGTAGTCGACGTAGCGTTCATAGCCGAAGCCGTCTTCGAACACGAAATCGAGCATGCCCGTGCGGTCCGGATCGGTGTCGGTCCAGACGTTGGAGCGGAAGCTCAGGAAGCCGTTCGGCTTGCCCTCGGTGAACGGCGAATCGGCGAACAGCGCGGTCGCGACCGGCTGCAGCGCGAGCGAAACGCGGAACATCTTGGCCATCTGCGCTTCGGAGCCGAAGTCGAGATTGACCTGCACCGTGCAGGTGCGCGTCATCATGTCCAGGCCGAGGTTGCCGCGCGTGGGCATGTAGCGCTGCATGATCGCGTAGCGGCCCTTGGGCATCCACGGCATGTCGGCGCGCGCCCACTTGGGCTGGAAGCCCATGCCGAGGAAGCCGAGGCCGAGCTCGTCGGCGACGGTCTTGACCTCGCGCAGGTGCGTCGTGACTTCGCAGCAGGTCTCGTGCACGGTGTTGAGCGGCGCGCCCGAGAGCTCCAGCTGTCCGGCCGGCTCCAGGGTGATCGACGCGAGGCCGCGCGACAGCGCGATCAGATAACCGTTCTCGCGCACCGGCTCCCAGCCGAAGCGCTGCAGGCCTTCGAGCAATGCGCCGATGCCGCGCTCGCCTTCCCAGGTCGGCGGGCGCAGGTCGTCGAGACGGAAGCCGAACTTCTCGTGCTCGGTGCCGATGCGCCACTGCTCGCGCGGCCGCGCGCCGCCGGCGATGTACTCGACGAGCTCCTCGCGCCGCGTGATCGGAACTTCCTTGACCGCACTGGGACCGGACATACGAGGCTCGCTGGCTGAAGGGAACGGCGACGTTGGGGCGCCGGCGTCGATAAAAAGGGGGAGGCCCGCGAAGCCGGCCGCGGCGCGACGAAACGTGCGCGGCTTGCGCCGGATCGGCGAATCGCGGAAGACTCGCGCCGTTGCGAGCTTCCCCGCGAGCTCCGGCATCGAGGCTTCTACACCTTGCCGCCAATCCCCACAATCTTGCCAGCGCCGCACGGCAGCGGCGATTCGACCTTCGCCGCCGCGGGCCGCCGGCCGGACACGACCGCCCTCGCACGGTGCCGCGCCGCCATTCTGGGCGGACTGCTGGTGCCGTTGCTGCTGCCGGGCGGCGCGGCGGCGCGGGAGCTCGTGCGCGGCAACGGCCCCGAACCCTCGACCCTCGATCCACACCGCTGCCAGGAAGTCGCCTGCGGCAACATCCTGCGCGATCTTTACGAAGGCCTGGTGACGGAAGACGCGGCCGGCAACGTGGTGCCCGGCGCGGCCGAATCGTGGACGCGCTCCGACGACGGACTCCAGTGGGAATTCCGCCTGCGTGCGGATCTGCACTGGTCCAACGGCGAGCCGCTGGACGCGCCGCAGTTCGCCGCGAGCCTGCGCCGCGCGCTCGCGCCGCAGACCGCCGCGCCGATGGCCGCGCTGCTGCGGCCGATCG
>NZ_JANFVR010000261.1 GCF_024609805.1 Tahibacter caeni
GGCGGCAACCGTCCGGGCGGCGGCAACCGGCCTGGCGGAAATCGTCCGGGCGGCAATCGCCCCGGCGGCGGCGGTGGCGGTCGTCCGCCCGGCGGCAACCGCGGCAATCGCGGCGGCGGCCCGCGCGGCGGCAATCGCTGAGCGTTCCCTGCCCGGCTCCGGCGGCCTCGTGCCGCCGGATCGCAACTCGGATCGGGCCGGCGCCGGCCCAGGATCAAAAAAAACCCCGCCGATGGCGGGGTTTTTTCGTTGCGGCGGCGGACCGGACTCAGTCGAGCTTGAGCGACTTCTTCGTGCGCTCGCGACGGCCGGATTCCTTGGCCTGGTATTCGTTTTCACAGCCGTTGCGCTCGACCATCACGCAGTCGAGGTACTCGCTGATCTCCACGAGCGCGGCGCGGATCGCCTTGCCGGCCGGCGTGTTCTTTTCCGACGCGAGATTGCCACCGAAACCGCCGCGATAGACGCCGACGGCGACGCCACCGCCCGAGGCGCGGCCTTCGATCGTGCGCGAGTATTCGATGTCGCCGGTGCTCGTGTTGACCACGCGCACGTCCACGGCGAGGTAGGCGTCGCTCTTCTTGCCGCCGAGCGAGATGCCCTTGAAGCTGATGCCGCCGCCGGTCGACGCGGTGTTTTCCTCGTAGGCCGTCACGGTACCCATGACGAGATAGTCGGCGCCGGTGACCTTGCCCATCTTGGCGCCGGTGCCCGAACGCACGCGGCCCGATGCGGCCAGGTTCTGTTCCTCGAGCACCTTGTCGAGCTTGGCGCGCTCCACGATCGTGAAGTTGCCGCTCGATCCGAGCTCGTTGGAGAGCATGCCCGAGAGCTCCCAGCCCACTCCGCCACGCCACCAGCCGGCGCCGGACTCGTTCTTGAACTCGGCCACGCCGATCGCGATCTTGCCGGCGGCCAGCACCGGGCTAGCCGCGAACGCCCCGGCAAACGCCAGCGCCACACCCAGAACCCACTGTTTCATTTCCCTGCTCCTCGAATCATGCGGAAAAGTACGGCTGCCCCCTGCCGCCCTGCGGTACCGGCCGTCGGCCGGCTCCGCGCAAGCAGGTGAATCGTCCGCTGGACGAACGGCGCCATTCTAGCGACGCCGCCCCAGCCCTCGCCAGCGATCTGCGGCCGCGACGACATGCCTGAACGCGGCGGGGCGACGGACCCGAACACGGCGCGCCGTCCGGAACTGGTATACGCAAAAGCACGCGCAAAGACGTCACGGCCGCCGCTGCCGCACCGGCCGGCGGAACGGCCGCGGCGTGCGCCGAACCGTTGCCGAACTGAAATATTTATATACTTTTTATCATCGCCCCGGCATGCCGCCGCCGCGGAACTTCGGCGTCGGCGCACTGTCTCCTCGCCCGTTAACCGGCCCGCAACCTCGCGTTAACCGGATCTCCACGGCGCCTGCGTATGCTCTGCGCTCCGCTCCACCCATAGGGACTTGAACTATGCGCACATTGCGCACTTTGGAAACCCGCGTGCTCGGCTACGCGATCGAGCGCATCGACGAGCGCGACCACCTCGGCACGGTCCGCGCGACCTGGTATGAAGTGCTCTGCCCGCAACACGGCAACGTGCTCGGAAGCGGCGAAACGCGCGCTGACGCCGAACGCATCGTGATCCGGCGCGAGCTCGAACAGGCGCGCCGCGCACTGCCGCTGAACGCTTCGGTCCGCGCCGCCTGAGGCGGTGCCGGCGCCGGATTCACCACACTCTCCGACGACGGCAGCCCTGCGCTGCCGCGGCTTGCCGCCGGCGCGGCGGAGCGGCACAGTGTCGCGTCTCTTCCGTCGCGCCGCCCCGCATGACCGACTGCACCGTCTACTACAACCCGGCCTGCTCCAAATGCCGCGCCCTGCTCGTCCTGTTGCAGGAGCGCGGCATCGCAGCGCGCCTCGTCGACTACCTCCGGACGCCGCCGTCGGCGCAGGAGCTGGCCGACCTCGTACGCCGGCTCGGCGATGCGGCACCGCAGCTGCTGCGCCGCGACGATTCCGACTACGCCGGGCTGGGCTGGGGCGAACGCGAGCCGGCGGCGGCCGACGTCGCCGCCGCGTTGCAGCGCTTCCCGCAGCTCCTGCAGCGTCCCGTCGTCGTCCGCGGCGAACGCGCCGTGGTCGCGCGGCCGCCCGAACTCGCGCTCGACCTGTTCTGAGGCGCGCATGGACAAGCTGCAGGCCATGCAATTGTTCGTCCGCGTCGTCGACTCGGGCAGCTATACCGCCGCGGCCGACCAGATGGAGATCTCCCGGGCGCTCGCGAGCAAGCTCGTACAGTCGCTCGAAGACCAGCTCGGCGTGCGCCTGCTGCACCGGACCACGCGCAAGCTCAGCCTGACCGAGGCCGGCGAACGCTATTACCAGCGCGTCAGCGAAATCCTCGGCAGTCTCAATGAGGCCGAAGCGCTCGCGGCCGAACTTCAGGCCGACCCGCGCGGCCGCCTGCGCGTCTCGGCGCCGATGTCGTTCGCGATCCACCACCTCGGCGCCGCCGTCGCCGAGTTCCAGCAGCGCCATCCGCGCATCGAGCTCGAGCTCACCTTGAACGACCGCCAGGTCGATCTCGTCGAGGAAGGCTTCGACATGGCCGTGCGCATCGCCAAGCTGGCCGACTCCAGCCTCGTCGCGCGGCGCATCGCGCCCTGCCGCATGCTGCTCGCGGCCAGCCCCGACTATCTGCGCCGCGCCGGCGAGCCGCAGCATCCGCAGGATCTCGCCGCGCACAATTATCTGAGCTACACCCTCGCCGCGCGCCGCGACGAGATCGTGCTCGTCAACGATACCGAGCGCGAGACCGTGAATCTCAACGGCAGCCTGCGCGTCAACAACGGCGACGTGATCGCCTCGGCCGCAGCGGCCGGACTCGGCTTCTGCATATCGCCGAGCTTCCTGATCTGGCAGCGGCTGCAGCGCGGCGAACTCGTACAGCTGCTGCCGCAGTGGCAGATCCCGGAAATCGCCGTGCATGCGGTCTATCCGGCCGGACGCACCCTCCCGGCGAAGACGCGCAGCTTCATCGACTATCTGGTCGAGCGTTTCGGCCCCGAGCCCTACTGGGACAGGCCGCCGCACTGAAGCCCCGGCGCCCGCCGGCGCCGGGAACAACGGATCAGGCCTCGATCTCGAACACGTCGGCGTCCATCCAGGCCGGGAAACGCTCGCGATGCGCCGCGAGCGCGGCCGGATCCAAGGTGACCGTCACGACGATCTCCGCGGCGCCGAGTTCGACCAGCGGCTGGCCGAGGAAATCCAGTACGGCGCTGTCGCCGGCATAGGGCAGACCGTTGCCGTCGGTGCCGACGCGGTTCACGCCGACGCAGTAGCTCAGGTTCTCGATCGCGCGCGCGCGCAGCAAAGTCTGCCAGGCATAGCGCCGCGCGCTGGGCCAGTTCGCGACGAACAGCACGAGGTCGTAGTCGAAGCGGTCGGCCACGCTCTTGCCGTAGCGGTTGCGTATCCAGACCGGGAAGCGCAGGTCGTAGCAGACCAGCGGGCAGATGCGCCAGCCGTTCAACTCGACGATCAGGCGCTGCTCGCCGGCGGCGTAGCGTTCGTGTTCGCGCGCCATGCGGAACAAGTGGCGCTTGTCGTAGACCGCGCGGCTGCCGTCGGGCCGCATCCAGACCAGACGGTTCACGCACTTCTCTCCGACGCGCGTGACCAGACTGCCGGTGACCACGGCGCCGACGTCGGCGGCGAGCGCCCGCAGCCAGCGCAGGTTCTCGCCGTCCATGGTCTCGGCGTTGGCCAGGGTCTCGTTCGTGAAGCCGCTCGTGAAGGTCTCCGGCAGCACGATCAGGTCGGTGCTGCCCCGCAGGCGGTGCACGAGATCGCCGTAGTAGCTGCGGTTGGCCGCAGCGTCGTGCCAGCGCGTGTCGCCCTGGACCAGGGACACGCGCAGCGGTCGTATCGGTTCGGACATGCGGAATCGGGCTCCCGGGTTTCAGAGGCGCACGAGACGTTCGGCCGCAGCGGCCAGGGTCGCGTCGCTCTTGGCGAAGCAGAAACGGATGATGCGCGCGTCGGGCGCGGTCTCGTAGAACGCCGACACCGGAATCGCCGCGACTCCGGCTTCCTGCACGAGCCATTCGCAGAAATTCAGGTCGTCCTTGTCGCTGATCGCCGAATAGTCGACGAGCTGGAAGTACGCGCCGCCGACCGGCAGCAGGCGCAGACGCGACGGCGCCAGCAGCGCGCGGAAATGGTCGCGCTTGTGCTGGTAGAACGCCGGCAGGTCGAGGTAGTGCTGCGGATCCTTGGCCAGCACCTCGGCGAACGCCCATTGCGCCGGGCCGAACGTGCAGAACGTCAGGTACTGGTGCACCTTGCGGAATTCCGCGCTCAGCGCGCGCGGCGCGATGCAGTAGCCGACCTTCCAGCCAGTGCAGTGATAGGTCTTGCCGAACGAGCTCACGACGAAGCTGCGTTCGGCCAGTTCCGCGTGGCGCAACACGCTCTGGTGCTGGGCGCCGTCGAACACGATATGTTCGTAAACCTCGTCGGACAGCACGAGGATTTCCGTGTCGCGCGTGATTTCGGCCAGTGCGTCGAGATCGGCCGCGCTGAACACGGCGCCGGACGGATTGTGCGGGCTGTTGACCATGATCAGCCGCGTGCGCGGCGTGATCGCGTCCTTGAGGCGCTGCCAGTCGACCGAGAAGTCGGGCAGGTTCAACGGCACGTGGATCGCGCGGCCGCCGACGAGGTCGATGGCCGGCTCGTAGCTGTCGTAGCACGGGTCGAGCACGATGACTTCCTCGCCGGGACGCACGACCGCGGCGATTGCCGCGAACAGCGCCTCGGTCGCGCCGGAGGTCACCGTGACTTCGGTGTCGGCGTTGACCTTGCGGCCGTACAGCCGCTCGGTCTTCAGCGCGATCTGCTCGCGCAGCGGAGCCACGCCGGTCATCGGCGCGTACTGGTTCCTGCCGCCGTTCATCGCCTCGGCGAGCGCGTCGCGCAGCGACTGCGGACCGTCGAAATCGGGGAATCCCTGGCCCAGATTCACCGCGTTGTGCTGCTGCGCGAGCTGGCTCATCACGGTGAAGATGGTCGTGCCCACCTTCGGCAGCTTGGTCTGGATCTGCATCGTCTACCCGTTTGGACGTCCAAATGGACGCCGATGGTAGCACGCGTGCCTGCTCAGCTGAGCAGGCGCGCGAACCAGTCCCAGCCCTCGACGCGCTGGCAGACGATCTTCAGTGCGACCAGCAGCGGCACGGCGACGACGATGCCGATCGCGCCCCAGAGAAAACCCAGCAGCATGAGCCAGACCAGGATCATCAGCGGGTCGAGCTGCAGGCGCCGGCCCAGCACCAGCGGCGTCAGGAACTGCCCTTCGATGATGACCAGGGCGGCGAACAGGCTGGCCGGCGTCAGCGCCGCGCCGAATTTCGGGTAGGTCAACAGGCCGAGCAGCACGAACAGCACGGTCATGCACAGCGGACCGAAGTACGGAATGAAATTCAGCAACAAGGCCAGCACGCCCCAGAGCGCCGGATCGGGAATGCCGCAGGAGAACGCGATCAGGGTCGCGCCGGCGCCGACGAGCGTGTTGATCGTGGTCGTCGTGAACAGATAGCGCGAAATCTCGTGCTGCATGACGCGGACGATGTCGATCGTGTTGCGCCGCGACGCGAACGATCCGTTCAGGCCGGCGATGCGGCGCAGCAGGTCCTCGCCGTAGACGAGCAGGAAATACACGAGCAGGACGATGCCGAACAGGCTCACGACGAGCCGCGGCGCCGCGGCCACCGCATCCCAGACGTCGAACAGCACCGGCGACGGCGTGCCGGCGGCGCGCGCGCCGGTCAGGTTCTGCGTCGCGCGGCCGGCGGCCTCGATCTGCTGCGTGACCGCGCGCATGCGCGGCGTCAGCAGCCGCGCCGCCTCGGGCGCGCGCTCGATCCAGTGCTGCGCCGGCTCGGCGACGGCCACTGCGACGAGCGCGACGGCGGCCAGCCCCGTGCCGAGGACGAGCATCGCGACGAGCGCGCGCGGCAGCCAGCGCCGGGTCAGGCTTGCAACGAGCGGATTCAGCGACAGGGCCAGGAACAGCGCGAGCAGCACCGGCACGACCAGCGCCTTGGCCAGATACATGACCGCGAGCGTTGCGAGCAGGGACAGCCAGACCAGGGTCAGGCGCAGCGACGCGAGCTGGCGCTGCTGGCGCGCACTGCCGATTCGCTCGTCCTCGCCGACGGCGGGTTCGCCCGCCTGCGGCGCTATCCAGTGCCACTGCATCTGCCACCAGCGCGGTGGATTCATTCGTCGGACTCCTGCGCCGCCAGCAGCGGCAGCAAGCGAGTGAGGGCGAACTTGCCGAGGCCGATCAGGGTGCTGCCGCGCAAATGCCGCGGCAGTACCATGAGCAGGAAGCCGCCCGCCAGGCCGACGCCGATCAGGAGCTTCGGCGACAGCGCGCGCGCCAGGCGCTTGAGGTCGCGGCGCTCGGCGTCGGCCGCCTGCAGGGCCGCGTCCAGGCGCCGCGCCGAGGCATCGACTTCAGTCTGCAGACTGCTGATCCGTCCCATCCTGCGGCTCGCTCTTTTCCAGCCAATAGACGATGCGCCGGCGCGACTCGGCGAAGCTCGCCGCGCGCACGGCGCGGCGTAACAACACGCCGCCGACACCGAGCACGGCCGCGCTGAACGCGCCGAGCCAGAGCAGCGCCGCGGCGACCGAACCGGTCCAGCGGTACAACAGCAATGCCGCCGCGCCCCAGACCGTGGCCAGCAGGAACACTCCGCCGACGGCGACGACGGCGAGCCAGACCAGCGCCTGCGGCAATGCGACGCGGGCCAGCCGCGCCTCGGCGCGCAGCAGCGCCAGGCCGGCGTCGCGCAGTTCCCCGCCGAGGTCCAGCCAGCGGCCGATACGGGCGAACAGGCCGCGCCGGAGACGCCGCCGGCGG
>NZ_JANFVR010000262.1 GCF_024609805.1 Tahibacter caeni
AGGCGCCGGCGTGGCGGCCGGCGGCGGGGTCGGCGTGGTAGCCGGTGCAGCGGCCGGAGCCGGCGCGGCGGCCGGCTTGGCCGGTTCGGGCTGCTTCTGGCAGGCGGCCAGCGCGAGCACGGCGCAGGTCACGATCAGCGGGCGAGCAAAACGGTTCATCGGATTCTCCTCGTTAGCGATGGCATCGCCGGCAGGCGACGATGCTGCAACAACGTTGCGGCGGCGTTCGAACGAACATCCCCATCCGCCGCAGGACCGTGGTCAGACACGGCACGGGCCGCACTCTAGCGCAGCCGCATCGGCTTTTCGTGTCCGTAAGATGAACGAAACGACGAGGCCGGCCGCGGGCGCGACGGCAGGCCGGTAGCGAGCCCGCAGCGGTCGCGACAAAACCCGCGCGCGTCCGCACACGGGCCGCGCGGACCGCGCAAGCATTCCGGCAAATCGCCGCAGCACGGTTGCGGCGATGTCGGGTCATCGAGCCTCTGGCGCGCGGCTGCGGCCGGTGCGTATCCGGGCGTTGCGCCCCGAGGCCGGCGCCGCTACTGGATGGTGCCGTGGGGGCCTCGGCGCTGCGGCCGGCAACACCACGATGGCGACACCGACTGATGCCGCCGCTCGCGCCGGCGCCACGATCGGGCGCCAGCGCGGTCCTTGCCGTCCCGGTTCCCTGCTGCAACCTGGACCGGAATCGCGATCCGGCCCATCGCCGTCGGCAGGCGATGGACCGTCCCTGCGCAAGCGGACTCCCGCGTGGCAAACCGCCGGTTGCCGGTTGCCCGTCAGAAGCGGTAGTTCAGCCGCGCGTAGTAGTAGCCGCCGTTGATGCCGAACGGCAGGGTTTCCCAGCCGTACTTGAAGCCGAGATACGGGAACGGATTCTCGCCGGGGCCCGAGGATTTCCACTTGTCCGGATAGACGTCGAAGATGTTGTTGCCGCCGATCGTCAGGCGCAGCGCGTCGCTGAAGCGGTAGCTCACCGACAGGTCGGTCAGCCACTTGCCGCCCCATTTCTGCTTGAGTCCCGGCGTGAAGCCTTCGCCGGCGACCGAGCCGTAGTAGTTGAAGGCCAGGTCCGTGAGCCAGGCGCCGCTGCCGTAGTTCGCGCCCAAGGTCGCGCGCTGGCGCGGCTGGCCTTCCTCGATCAGGGTCACCTGTTCGCGGCTGAACAGCACCGAGGCCGGCAGGAACGTCGACGGCGAGTTGATGCGCAGCACTTCGGTCTCGTTGAAGTCGAACGCGCCCGAGAGGCCCAGGCGTGCGCCGTTGCTCAGTTCGGTCGTGTATTCGGCGACGACGTCGACGCCGCGCGTCTTGGTGTCGATCGCGTTGGTGAAGAACGTCGCCTGGCCCACGTGCAGCGGCCGCAGCAGCAGCGCGATCGGACAGACGGCCGGATCGTTGCAGTTCTCGCTGCCGGCTTCGGGGCCGATGTAGCTCGAGAACACGATGCGGTCGTCGATGTCGATCTGGTAGACGTCGGCGGTCAGCGAAAAATCGTTGCTCGGCTTCCAGACGAAGCCCAGCGAATAATTGTCCGACGACTCCTCCTTGAGCGGCTTGACGCCGAACGCGCGCGCGACGGCGCTGCCCTGGCGCGCGGTGATCGTGTCGGTCAGGGTGCCGTCGGCGTTGAGATTGGTCGACACCTGGCTGAAGAACTGCTGCTGCACGCTCGGCGCGCGGAAGCCCTTGGACACGGTGCCGCGCAGCGAGAACGCGTCGGTGAAGTTGTAGCGCAGGCTCAGCTTGCCGGTCGCGTTGTTGCCGAAGTCGCTGTAGTCCTCGAAGCGCGCCGCGGCGCCGATCAGGAAATTCTTGGTCACGTAGGACTCGGCGTCGACGTAGACGCCGAGGCTGCGCCGGCTCGCGTCGATCTCGGTCGCCGGCGTGAAGCCCGGAAAGCCCTGGATGCCGGCCGCGGCGACGCCGCCGGCCGCGTTGGTGATGACGATGTTCGGATTGTTCGTGCGGCCGTACTGGTAGGACACCGGATCGCCGGCGACGATCTGGTAGCCGTCGCGGCGCCATTCCGCGCCGAAGGCGAGGTACAGCGGTTCGGCGCCGATGCCCCAGTCCACGTCGCCGGTCAGGTCGAAATTCGCCGTGGTCTGCTTGAAGCGCAGCTTGCCGTCGTCGGCCGAGGTCGGCGTCTCGGCGTAGATGCCGCCGCCGGGCCTGGGCTCGTAGTAATAGCTGACGTTGGCCGTGTTCGCGGACGCGAACTCGAACTGGTTCCAGCCGCGATTGACGCTGAAGTCCCACTTCCACGAATCATTCAGCGCATGGCGGTAGCCGACCGCTAGCGAGCGGTCGTCGGTGGTCGTCAGCAGGGTCGGCAGGAAGCCGTTCGGATACAGCTGCGGAATCGTGCGGCCGTCGCCGGCCGTGCGGAAGAAGCCCGAGGAATTGCCGTCGCGCTGCGACGCGCCGCCGAATGCATAGAGCTCGCCGCCGGCCAGCGGCAGCGCCGCATTGAGCCAGAGCTGCTTGCTTTCCATGTCCGCCTCGCCGAGACGCTGGGTCACGCGCGGCGGATCCACGCGCAGGCTGTCGGGACCGGCGCGGTTGGTTTCCAGGCGCTTGAGATAGTCCAGGGTCAGGTTCAGGAAACCGCCGTCGCCGAGCTTGAAGCCGGTGTTCAGCGCGCCGCGGTACTGGTCACCGTCGCCGGCATAGGTCTCGCCGACCTCCACGCCGATGTCGGTGTGGTCGGTCTGGTCCTTGAGGATGATGTTGATGACGCCGGCGATCGCGTCCGAACCGTATTGCGCCGACGCGCCGTCGCGCAGCACTTCGATGCGCTCGATCGCGGCGATCGGAATCGTGTTGATGTCGGTGCCGGCCGAGCCGCGGCCGATGGTCTGCTGCACGTTGACGAGCGCCTGCTGGTGGCGGCGCTTGCCGTTGACGAGCACGAGCACCTGGTCCGGGCCGAGGCCGCGCAGGGTCGCCGGCCAGATCAGGTCGGTGCCGTCGCTGACGAAGCTGGTCGGGAAGTTGAACGACGGCGCGAGCTTCTGCAGCAGCTTGCCGGTCTCGAGCGCACCGGTCGCTTCGATGGCTTCGCGGCCGATCACGTCGACCGGCGCGGCGGTATCCGTGTCCGAGCGGTTGCCGGCGCGCGTGCCGGTCGACACCACGTCGACGGTTTCCAGCCGCTGGTCGTCGCGGCCGGCGGTGTTCTGGGCCTGGGCCGGCAACGCGGCGATGCCGGCGACCAGGGCGAGATACAGCGTCGCGCGCGCCGGCGCGCGGCGCAGGACGGATACGTTCATGCGTAGACTCCCCGTTTCATTTGGCCACGCCCTACCGTTCCTGGCCGTTTTACCGGTAGGAAACGTGGTCACTGGATTCCCCCGCCCCCGCGGGTGCGACTGGCGCGGCGCCAGTGTCGCGAATCGATGCAGTGGTGTACAGACGTGGATAGGTACGTTTTGACATATGTCGCAGAACCATGCGGCGTCTCAGGTTCTGTCGCGGCGCCGGCCTAGTCTGACGGCCAGCCGCGGTGCCGTCGTCCGGTCGCCGCCGGCACCGCGGCGCGGCGTAAGGTTTCCGTAAGGTGCGCGCCGTTAGCCGTCGTGCCGGCAGTGGCAGCGGGTCCGCGCGGTAAGGTCGGCGTAAGGCGTCGTCGGCGCGGTGCAGACACCCTGCGGCCATTCTTCACCGGAGTGGTTCCATGGACGCCTGGCAGATCCTGATCCTCGACACCGATGCCGATGCGCGGCGCGGCCTGGCCAGCTATCTCGGCAGCCGCGGCTATCGCGTCGCGGGAGCCGCGACGGCCGCCGAGCTCTGGCGCCAGCTCGAGCGGCGCACGGTCGACGTCTACGTGATCGATCTGCGCGCGTTCGACGATCCGGCCGCGGCGCTGAGCCGCCTGCGCAGCCTGACGCGCGCTGCGATCATCGCCGGCGACACGGCCGACGAACGCCTCGGCCGCATACTCGCGCTGGAGATCGGCGCCGACGATGCGTTGCCGCTGCCGTTGTCGCCGCGCGAACTGCTCGCGCGGATCCGCGGCTTCCAGCGCCGCGCGCTGGCCGCGCGCGGCGGCGACGACGTCGACTACGCGTTCGACGGCTGGCTGTTCCGGCCGGCCCAGCACCACCTGATCGGTCCCGACCGCGACGTGCGCCGGCTGACGCGCGGCGAATGTGCGTTGCTGCGCCTGCTCGCGGCGTCGCCGCGCAAGCTGATGAGCCGCGCGCGGCTGCTGCAGGCGGTCAATCCGACGACCGCGGTCACGACCGCGCGCAGCGTCGACGTCGTCGTCGCGCGGCTGCGGCGCAAGCTCGGCGCCGCGCGCACGCTGATCGCCGTCGAACGCGGGCTCGGCTACCGGCTCGACTGCGAGGTGTCGCGCCGCGCGGCGGCGTCGGCGATGTTCGACGTGGAGTGAGACGTATCGTGCATGCAGCCGGGCATGCCGATGGGAAAGATGCGCCGCCTGCGTTCGCGTCCGCGACGGCTCAGCCGGATGTCGCGTAGAAGCTGCCGAGCGTGCTGCTGTAGCGCGCGGTCTGGTTCGGCGCCGCGGCGGAGAACTGCAGCAGCAGGGCCGGGCTGAAGACCTGGCGCGTGCCGACCATCGCCGCCGTCGTCGCCGGCGTGCCCACGATCATGCCGGTCTGCAGGCCGCTGGCGAGATAGACCCAGAGCGCCTGGCTCGCGGTGAATTGCGTGATCTGCTGCGCCGGGACGGTCTGCGCGTTCAGCGGCTGCAGCGCGCCGGCGGCGCCGCCGTCGATCGCATAGGACTGGGCCAGGCCGCCGAGCACGGACGCGGCCGTCGCCGCCGGCACCTGGTTGACGAGCTGCACGGTCGTCGTGCCGAGGCCCGCGTCGGGCACGGGACCCTGGAAGCCGGTCGTCGTGTAGCGGTAGTCGCATTGCCAGGTCACCGGCGTCGTCGCGGCGACGGCGACGAGATTGCCGGTCGCGTTCGGCGTGTTCGATGCGTACAGCGCGTAGTCGTCGTTCCAGCTCACGGTATGCGACGGCGCGAGCGTAATGACGGCCCAGGTCACGCAGCGGCCCGCATCGGCGAGGCGGCGCACGATCACGATCTGTTCGCCGGCCTGTTGCAGGGTCGGCAGGTCGGTCGCGTCGATCTGCAGGGTCAGCGTATAGGCGGTCATGGCGATGCGCCGTAGCGCCCGGACCTCGCGGTCCGGGCGCGCGTGGCTAGGAGCTCACGGACAGGCCTGCGCGTTGCAGGTGTTCAGATAGGTCTGCGCGACCGCATTGCTCAGGCGGCCGGCCGCCAGCGCGGCGAGAAAGCCCGCGCGACAGGCCGTCGCGCCGCCGGCCGGCACCTGCGGCACGGCGTTCAGGCGGGCGACCCAGTTGTTGATGTTGACGTTGCAGACCTGGGCCGGCTGGCCGGGCGCGATCGTCAGGCCGGCGCCGCCGGCCGGCGGCCAGTTGCCGGCCAGGATGGAATTGCCCTGGCAGCTCGGCGGGTTGACGTCGGTGCGCACGGTGACGTGCAGCGCGGTGACCGCGTTGAACGTCGTGTGCACGTCCGGATTCACGCCGCTGAGCTCGCAGACCCAGAGGTTCTGCGTGGTCGGGCTCAGGCTGCGGCAAAGGCCGCTGTTGGCGGCGTTGCCGTAAAGGGTCAGCGCGTCGCAGACCGGCACCTGCGCCTGGCACAGCGGCGCGGCGAGCAGCAGTACGAGAGCGGCCAGCGCGTAGCGGCCGCGAAGAAGGAAAGACATGACAGCCTCCTGGAAAGACGGCGGCAAGGCGCGCGCCGCCGGGGCGGACGGCGCGCGCGGACGGGATCAGAACAGCAGCGGCGTCGACAGCTCGACGTTCGGGTGGTCGGCCATCAGCTTGCCCTGGGCCGACACCGGCACGAACACGCCGAGGCTCGCGTCGTACTTCAGGCTCAGGTCGTTGACGCCGCCGCCGAAGCGGGCCTTGGACGTCTTGCCGGTGATCGTCGTGATGATGGTCTCGCTGGCGAACTGCGACTGCAGCCAGATGTAGACCGTCGAGAACGGCGTCATGTTGGCGAACTGCGTGGCGAGCACCGGCGTGGCCGAGATCGGCTTGCGCTCGGCCGGCTTCTGGTTGATCAGCGCCGACTGGGTCAGGCCGAAGGTCAGCACCGGATAGTTCGAGCTCGGCATGTCGTTCTGCGCGCCGTACGAACCGCGCGCGACGCCGCCGCTGGAGAACGGGCCGTTGAAGGTCGCGGCCGAGGTGAAGGTGTAGCTCGCGCCGTCCTGGGCCGGCACGCCGGTTTCCGACAGCTTGGTGATCGCCGCGCCCTGCTGCACGGCGGTCGTCGAGGCGTAGATGCCGTATTCCTCGCTCCACTGCACCTCGGTGCTCTGGAACGGGTCGATCGACAGCCAGACCACGTTCGGCGAGCTGTCGGAGTTGACCGGCTTGGCGAGGGTGATGCGCTGGCCGGCGGTGCGGATGACGCTGAGATCGGCGGGATCGATCAGCAGTTGCAGGCGATAGTCGGGCATGGGAGTGCTCCAGGGAAGATTGAGGCCGCCGCGGCGGCGCTAAGGGTTCTGCATCGGGCGGCGTCGCCGCCGCGGTGCAGGAACAGCCTATTCCGCCGCCTGTTGCACGAAATCACATTGCGCACAGGGATCCGTTTCAACATGTAACATAGTGCGGTTCGCGGCATTTCCGCTCGCGTCGAGACCGATCGCTTCGCCGTCTCGCGCCGTGATACGGCGGCGTGCCGCGCCGTTCCTTCTTCGTCGAGTGGTCGTGCCATGCGCGATGCGTACCGAGACTCCGGCCCGGCGGACGCGCCGCGCGCCGCTTCGCTGCGAGGCCCTGCGCGATGAGCGCCTTGCCGTCTGCCGCCGCGCCGCCGGTTGCGGCGGCAAGGCGCTTCCGCGTCGGCGACTGGCTCGCCGACGCCGCGG
>NZ_JANFVR010000263.1 GCF_024609805.1 Tahibacter caeni
GGCCGCTGCGTGCGCCGTCTCGCCGCGCAGCGCCGGCGGCGCGGGGCGCCGCGCATCGCCTGCTTCGCCGACGACGACATCGGCGCGCAGATCCTCGCCCATGGCTGGTACGAGGACCTGCTGCTGCAGGCCCTGTTCGAGGTGTTCCTGCGCGACCGCGCCGCGGCGTTCCGCGACGGCGCCGCCGTCGACGTGGGCGCGAACATCGGCAATCACACGCTCTGGTTCGCGCGCCGCTTCGCGCGCGTCGTCGCAGTCGAGCCGAACCCGATCTGCACCCACCTGCTGCAGGCCAGCCTGCTGATGAACGGCGTCGACAACGTGCACCTGCTCGCGCTGGGTCTGAGCGACGGCGCCGGCGAGCGCAGGTTCCACGCGGACCTGCAGGGCAATCTGGGCCGCTCGGGGCTGACCGCGGAACTCGCCGCGTCGGCGACGCGCAGCTTCCCGGTCACGGTCGCACGCGGCGACGACGTGATCGACGCGGCGGCGCTGGCCGGACTGCCGCTGCGCCTGATCAAGCTCGACATCGAAGGCCACGAGCTCGCCGCCCTGCGCGGTCTCGCCTACGTGTTGCAGACGCAGCAGCCGCTCGTGCTGTTCGAGGCCAACCGCGCCGACGGCGACGGCGGCGGCAACGCCGTGCTGGCCGAGCTCGCGCTGCGCGGCTACCGCCACTTCTACGTGATCGAGACCAATGCGGCGCCGGGCGCCGGATCGCTGCGCCGGCTGCTGTACCGCCTGCGCCAGGGCCTGCGCCTGCGGCTGCGCGAAGTCGCGCAGTTGCCGCCGCGCCGGCACAGTCTCGTTCTCGCGGCGACGCAGCCATGCGCATCCTGATCCTCGCCCAGCACCTCGGCCGCGCGCTCGGCGGCATCGAGATCCAGTGCGACCTGCTCGCGCGCGAACTTGTCTCGCTCGGCCATACCGTGCACTACGGCGCCGCCCACGGCGTGGAGCCGGCGGCCGCGACGACGGTCTACGCGCTGAGCCGCTGGACGCCGGGCTCGCCGGCCTCGCTCGCGCAGCTCCTGAACGAGGCCGCGCCCGACGTCGTGTATCTGCGCCACAACAAGACCTCGCTACGCCGCACGGCCGGCCAGCTGCGCGCGGCCGGCGTGCCGCTCGTGTTCGCCGTCTCGAGCCTGCAGGACGTGCAGCCCTGGAGCTACCACCGCAAGCATGCGGCGCCGACGCCGCGGCGGCTCGCCTCGATCGCCTGGCAGCGCCTGCGCAGCCGCTGGAACTGGAGCGGCCTGCGCTGGGCCGCCGGCGCCGTCAGCCTCAATCCGCACTACACCGAGCGCCTGCCGGTCGCGCGGCGCATCCACATTCCCGACGCGATGGAGACGGCCGCCGTGCCGTTCCGCTGGCCGCGGCGTTACGTGGCCTGGGTCGCGCAGGTCAAGGACTACAAGAACCCCGGCGACTACGTCGAGCTCGCGCGCCGCTGCGCCGATCTCGACCTCGACTTCCTGCTCGTCGGCGCCGTGATCAGTCCGCGCTATGCCTGGATCGCCGACCCGGCGCGCACGCCGGCGAACTTCCACTATCTCGGCCAGCGCACGCCGGCCGAGGTCAACGGCATTCTGGCCGGCGCGCAGGCGCTCGTGCACACCTGCGATCCGGAAGGCTTCGGCAACAACTTCATCCAGGCCTGGCAGCAGGGCACGCCGACCTTGTCCCTGCGCTTCGATCCGGGCGGCCTGATCGAAGGACGCGGACTCGGCGCGGTACCCGGCAGTCTCGACGGGCTCGAGCAGGCCCTGCGCGCGCTCGTCGCCGATCCGGACCGCCGCGCCGCGATGGCCGCGCGCGCGCGGCAGCACGCCGACGAACAGCACGACCCGCGGCGCAACGCGCAGCGCCTCGCCGACTTCCTCGCTGCCGTCGCGCGGCCGCGGAGCGAGACATGAAGGTGCTGTTCCTGACCAAGTATCCGCCGGCCGGCGCGAGCAGCCGCTATCGCGTGTTCCAGTACCTGCCCTATCTCGACGCGGCCGGGGTCGACTATCGCGTGCAGAGCTTCATGAGCCCTGCCATGTATGCGCTGGCCCAGCGCCCGGGCCATGCGCTGCGCAAGAGCCTGCACGCGGCCGCGGCGCTGGCCCGCCGGCTCGCCGCGCTGTGGCGCTGCGGCCGCTACGACCTGATCTTCCTGCAGCGCGAATGCCTGCCGCTCGGGCCGCCGCTGATGGAGCGCCTGTTCCGGCGCTGGCGCATACCGACGATCTTCGACTACGACGACGCGCTGTTCATCGTGAAGCCGAGCACGCACAACGGCTTCGCCGACGCCCTGCGCAGCGGCGCGCGCACGCGCGAGATCCTGCGTCTCGTCGACTGCGTGCTGGCCGGCAACGACTGGCTGCGCGCGCGCGCCGTCGACGCCGGCGCCGCCGCCGCGCGCACGCTGCACGTGGCCGAAGACCTCGCGCGCTGCGCGCGGCGGCCCGTGCACGAAGGCACGGCGACGACGCTCGGCTGGCTCGGTTCGCCGAGTACCGAGAAATACCTCGAGCTGCTGCGCGCGCCGCTGCGCGCGCTGTGCCGGCGCCATCCGCAGCTGCGGCTGCTCGTCGTCGGCGGCGGCGCGTTCGCCGATCCGGAGATTCCGGTCGAGCACCGCGCCTGGGACTACGCGCGCGAGGTCGCCGACCTGCACGCGTTCGACGTCGGCCTGATGCCGCTGCCGCTGGAGGAATGGTCGCTCGGCAAGTCCGGCGGCAAGGCGCGCACCTACATGGCCGCCGGCGTGCCGGCGGTCTGCACCGGCATCGGCTTCAACTGTGAGCTGATCCGCGACGGCGAGACCGGCTTCCTCGTACGCGAGCCGGCCGAGTGGGAAGCCGCGCTCGAACGGCTCGTCGCCGATGCGGCGCTGCGCGAACGCATCGCCGCGGCCGCGCGCGCCGAGGTCGAGCAACGCTATTCGCTGGAGCGGCTCGGGCCGCAGTTCGTCGCCGTGCTGCGGGAGGTCGCCGGACATGGCCGCCGCGGCTGAAGTGCTCTACCTGTCCTACAACGGCATCGGCGAGCCGCTCGTGGAATCGCAGGTACTGGCCTATCTGCGCCGGCTCGCCGCGACGGGGCTGCGCTTCACCCTGCTGACCTTCGAACGCCGGGCTATCGCGGGCGAACGCGAAGCGGCCCTGCGTGCCGCGCTCGCGGCCGACGGCATACGCTGGCACTGGCTGCGCAGCCGTGCCGGCTGGGGCCCGCTGTCCTCGCTGCTCGACGTGCGCCGCGGCCTCGCCGCGGTGCGCGCGCTGCATGCGCGGCACGGCTTTCGCCTCGTGCATGCGCGCAGCTTCCTGCCGGCGCTGATCGCGCAGCGCTTCAAGCGCCGCAGCGGCGTGCCGTATCTGAACGACCTGCGCGGCTTCTGGGTCGACGAGAAGGTCTACCGCGGACGGCTGCGCGGCGACGGCGCGGTCTATCGCATCGCCAAGCGGCTCGAGGCGCAGGTGCTGCGCGACAGCGACTACATCGTCTCGCTGAGCGAGCGCGGCGCGCGCGAGCTCGGCAGCTTCTCCGCCTGGCGCGGCGGGCCGCTGCCGCCGCTCGCGACTATCCCGACCTGCGTCGACCTCGACCGCTTCCGCCCGGCCGGCGCGAAGGCGCCGCCGCAGCCGCTGTTCGGCTACGTCGGTTCGCTCAGCGAGGAATACCTGCCCGAGGAAGTCATCGCCTGGTTCGCCGCGGCGCGCCGACGTTTTCCGGACAGCCGCCTGGAGCTCGTCACGCGCAGTGCGGAGACGCCGCTGCGCGCGACCCTCGCGCGCCACGACGTGCCGGAGGACCGCGTGCGGCTGCATGCGCTGCCGCCGGCGCAGGTGCCCGCGCGGATCCAGCATTTCGACGCGGCGCTGTCGTTCATACGGCCGCATTTCGCGAAGCTCGCGAGCTGCCCGACCAAGGTCGGCGAATACCTCGCCTGCGGCGTGCCGGTCATCGGCAACCGCGGCATCGGCGATCTCGATGCGCTGCTCGGCGACGGCGGCGCGGGCTGCGTGCTCGCGGACTTCGCGCCCGAAGCGCGCGCGCAGAGCTTCGATCACCTGCAGCGGCTCTGGCAGGATCCGGCGCTCGCGGCGCGCTGTCGCGCGTTGGCCGAACGCCATTTCTCGCTCGCCGAAGGCTGCGCGCGCTATGCGTCGGCCTACGCGCGGCTCCTCGGCGCGGCGGCCTGACATGTTCGAGACCACGCTCGAAATCGCCATCGCCGTGCTGTCGCTGGGCTGCCTCGTGCTGGCCTGGCTGCTCGCGCGGCGCGACCGCGATCCGCAGCGCCGCGCCGTCACGCCGCTGCCACCGACCTCCGGACCGCTGCCGGGACCGGCCGCGCGGCGCTTCCTGGTGCGCGTATTCATCGGCGCCCTGCTCGTGCGCGCGCTGGGCGTCGCGCTGATCACGGTGACCGACGCGATACGCCAGCTGAGCCTGAGCCCCGATTCGCTGCGCTACCACCGCGAAGGCGTCGCGATCGCCGAACAGATGCGCGACGGCTTCTTCAACGCGCCGAACTGGATCGACAACGGCTGGTTCCAGTTCACCGGCCTGGTCTACTGGCTGCTCGGCCCCGAGCCGCTGTACATCCAGACCGTCAACATCGTGCTCGGCGCGCTGACGCCGCTGATCGTGTTCCGCCTCGTGCTCGCGGTCTACCGCGTGGAAAAGCTCGCGCGCATCGTCGCGCTGCTCGTCGCGTTCTTTCCGTCGTTCGTCTACTGGTCCTGCCTGATGCTCAAGGACCCGGTGTCGATCTTCAGCGTGAGCCTGCTCGTGCTGTCGGTCGTGCGCCTGCGCGAAGGCTTCCGCGCCGGCCCGCTCGCCGGCATGGCGGCCGCGCTGCTGATCCTGCTCGGCATCCGCGAATACCTGTTCTTCGTCTGCCTGTTCCTCGTGCTGATCTGCTACGTGCCGGTCGAGGGCCGGCGCACCGCGCCGCTGCTCGCGACTCTGGCCGGCCTCGTCGTGCTGATCGGCGCGGCGACCTGGTTCGCCGGCTTCGGCGTGTTCGGCGCCGACTACATCCGCCAGTCGCATTATTTCGATCTCGACTACATCAACCAGTCGCGCATCGCTATCAGCCACGGCAGCGGCGCGTTCTTCGCCGCACCGGAAACCGCGGTCTGGGGCCAGGACCTCGCCTCGACCCTGCGCGCCACCGTCGCGGCGCTGTATTTCTTCTTCGTCTCGGTCGACCTGACCCAGATCGGCAGCCAGCGCCAGCTCATCGCCTTGCCCGAGATCCTCGTGATCCTCTGCCTGCTGCCCAGCCTCGTGCGCGGCCTGCGCTGCAGCTGGCAGCACGCGCGCCAGGCCTCGCTGCCGCTGGCCGTGTTCGCGTTCGGCCTGCTCGCGGTCTACGGCTCGGCGGCGACGAACATGGGCGCGATGTTCCGCTGGCGCATGCAGGCGCTGCCGCTGCTGCTGACCTTCATGGTCTACGGCGCGTTCGTGCACGGCCGCGGCCCGATCTACCGCACGCTGCAGCGGCTGAAGCTCTAGGACTCCCGATGCGCATCGACGCCGTCGTACTCGGACTCTCGCCCACCGGGCTCTACGCGCTGCGCGAGCTGCACGCGGCCGGCTATGCGGTCGCCGGCGCAGACCGTAGTCCCGGCTGCGCGCGCTATTCGCGCGCGGCGCGGACCAGCTGGCTCGCGCGCGACGACGAGGAGCTGATCGCGCGCCTGCACCGCCTGGCCGACACGCAGGCCGCGCCGCCGCTGCTTCTGCCGACCAACGACCACTACATCGAACTGCTCGGCGCGCGCCGCGACGAGCTCGCGCCACGCTTCCGCTTCGCCGGCTGCTACGGCGGCGTCGCGGCGGAGCTGCTCGACAAGCAGCGCTTCCATGCCCTGTGCCGGCGCCACGGCATCGCGACGCCCGGGGTCTGGCTGCTGCCCGATGCGCAGGCGCTCGACGACGCGGCCGCGGACATTCCGTGCCCGTGCCTGCTCAAGCCGACTCTCGTGCACAAGGCGCGGCCGTTCCTGCGCGGCGCGAAACTGCTGATCGCGCGGACGCGCGAAGACCTCGGGCGCCTGGCTGCGACCTTGCCGCGCGACAGCGGCGCCTGGCTCGTGCAGGAGATCGTGCCGGGCCCCGAATCGGAAATCACCGTGTTCGGCGCCTACGTCGACGCGACCGGCCGCGCGCAGCAGAGCTTCGTCGCGCGCAAGCTGCGCCAGTATCCGCCGGGCTTCGGCTCGGCCTCGCTCGCACTGAGCGCCGACTGCGCACAGACCCGCGAACTGTCGCAGGACTTCCTGCGCGCCATCGGCTTCCACGGCATCTGCGGCACCGAGTTCAAGCGCGATCCGCGCGACGGCCGGCTCAAGATCATCGAGATCAACCCGCGGCCGACCCTGTGGTTCGCGCTGAGCCATGCCGCCGGCAAGCGCATCGCCGCGGCCTGCGCGCGCGACCTGCGCGGCGAGTCCGCGCCCGAGGACACGGCACAGCGCGACGGCGTGCTCTGGCGCTATGCGCTGAAGGACCTCGCCGCCGCGCGCTTCTACCGCCGCCACGGTGCCGGCTTCGTGCTGCCGGCGCCGCAGACCGCGGCCGCCGCACGGGCCAGCGGCCGCAGCTGGGCCGTGTTCGACGGCCGCGATCCGCTGCCCGCGCTGATGGAGCCGCTGCTGTTCCTGCGCAAGCTGTTCGCGGGGCGCGCATGAGGCGGCTCATCGTCAATGCCGACGACTTCGGCCTCTGCGACAGCGTCAATGCGGCCGTCGTCGACGCGTTCGCCGCGGGCTGCCTGTCGAGCACCACCCTGCTCGTCAACGGCGCCGCCGCGGGCGCCGCGGCCGCGCTGGCGCGCGCGCATCCGGGCCTCGGCGTCGGCCTGCATTTCAACCTGACCCTCGGCGC
>NZ_JANFVR010000264.1 GCF_024609805.1 Tahibacter caeni
GTGTGCTCTTCCGATCTCGGCCGATGCGGCGATCTCGCCGGACGTCGGCGTCAGTCCCGACGCGCCGGCCGCTGCGGACGGCACGCAGCGCCTGGGCGGGGTCGACGTGCGCGGCAGCTTCCAGCGCGGCGGCGAAGCGCTGTACCTCGACGAGAAGCGCGCCGCGCCGGTCGTGGCCGAAACCCTCGGCGCCGAGCAGATCGCGCGCACCGGCGACTCCGACGCCGCGACCACGCTCAAGCGCGTGACCGGCCTGACCCTCGTCGACGGACGCTTCGTCTACGTGCGCGGCCTCGGCGAGCGCTATTCCAGCGTTGCGCTGAACGGCGCGCCGATTCCGAGCCCGGACCCGACGCGCCGCGTCGTGCCGCTCGACCTGTTCCCGACCGACCTGCTCGACGGCGTCGTCGTGCAGAAAGGCTATACGCCGGACATGCCCGGCGAATTCGGCGGCGGCGCAGTGCTGCTGCGCACGCGCGACGTGCCGTCGAAGTTCTTCGTGCGCATCAACGGCACCCTGGGCTACCAGGACGGCACGAGCTTCCAGGACGGCTACACCTACGAAGGCGGCGGCCGCGACTGGGCCGGCCACGACGACGGCACGCGCGAGCTGCCCGACTCGCTCGCGGCGGCGACGGCCGGCGGCCAGGTGCTGCGGCCGCAGACGCCGCTGAACCCCAACGGTGCGACGCCGGCCCAACTCGAACGCTACGGCGAGGACGTGGCCGCCGGCGGCTACGGCGTGAAGCGCGAAACCCTGAGTCCCGACCTCGGCTTCTCCGCGGCCGTCGGCAACCGCTGGGAGCTCGGCGAGACTTCCAAGCTCGGCTTCACCGCGGCGCTGCGCTACAACGACGCCTGGGACCGCAACGAGGAAGTCCGCCGCACCTTCCAGGCGTCCTCGGCCGGCCTGGAGCCGGCCGACGAACTCGCGATCGACGACACGCGTCGCAATGTGGATTTCTCCGCATTCCTCAATCTCGGCTACGAGATCACGCCGCAGCACCGCCTCAGCGCGACCAGCGTGCTGCTGCGCCAGAGCGAGGACCGCACCAAGCTGTCCGAAGGCATACAGGACGAGCAGCAGGCGCGCTTCACCGAGCTGCGCTGGACCGAGAACCAGCTGTTCGCGCAGCAGCTCGGCGGCAACCATCTGTTCCCGGCCGCGCACGACCTGTCGCTGGACTGGCAGTACACCTGGGCGCGCGCGAACCGCGACGAGCCCGACACGCGCAAGTACCGCTACGACCGCGCCCAGGACGGCTCGCTGTCGTTCTCGCAGCGGTCGGATTCCAACCAGACCACCTGGGCCGAGCTGTCCGACTATCAGCGCGATCTCAGCGTCAAGGGCAAACTGCCGTTCGACTTCGACACGGCCACGCTCGACCTCGCCTTCGGCGGCGAGCGCACCGAGCGCAACCGCGACGCGAGCCTGCGCAGCTTCTCGTTCAGCGCGGCCGGTCCGATCGCGCGCGATCCGGCCGTGCTCGCCCTGCCGATCGACGAGGTGCTGAGCCCCGACCACATCGGCGAAGACGGCTTCGTGCTGACCGAATCCACCTTGCCGACCGACAACTACTTCGCGCGCCAGGACCTGACCGCGTTCTTCCTCGGCGTCGACGCGAACATCGCGCAGAAGTACCGCATCGCGCTCGGCGCGCGGCGCGAGCGCAACGACCAGGCCGTCACGACGTTCTCGCTGTCCAATCCCGAGGCGCCGCCGGTCGTCGCCGGCGAGAACACGCGCTCGACCCTGCCGGCCGCGGCGCTCACCTGGGCCTACAGCGAAAACGCGCAGCTGCGTACGAGCTTCTCCAAGACCTTGTCGCGGCCCGACTTCCGCGAACTGTCGCCGGCGCCGTACCTCGATCCGCTGCTCGACGTGCAGGTCGTCGGCAATCCGGAACTCGTCTCGGCGAGCATCCGCAACTACGACCTGCGCTGGGAATACTATTTCTCGCCGGTCGAAGCGTTCTCGATCGGCGCGTTCCTCAAGGAATTCGAAAACCCGATCGAGAAGACGCGCCTGCCGGGCTCCGGCGTGCTGCTGAGCCTCGACAACGCGCAGTCGGCGCGCAACTACGGCATCGAGCTCGACGTCAGCAAGGGACTGGAATTCGTCGCCGACTGGCCGGTGTTCCGCCACATCCACGGCGACTGGGCCAACTGGAGCGTCGGCTTCAACTACGCGCGGATCAAGTCCTCGATCACGCTCGATCCGCTCGATGCGAGCTTCCAGACCAATCTCGAACGGCCGATGCAGGGCCAGTCGCCGTACGTGACCAACCTGCAGCTCGGCCATCAGGCCGGCGACGGCAGCAGCGAAGCGACCCTGCTGTTCAACGTCTCGGGCCGCCGCATCGCCGCCGTCGGCGTGGCCGGCCAGCCGGACATCTACGAGGAAGCGTTCCGCCAGCTCGATTTCCAGTACCGCCGCGCGCTCGGCGAGGACTGGTCGTTCAAGCTGCGCCTGCGCAACTTGCTCGACCCGGCCGTGCGCTACAGCCAGGGTGACGAGACCACGCGCGAGTACAAGAAGGGCCGCGCGCTGATGCTGACCTTGGAGTGGAAGCCGAAGTGAAGCGGTGGCTGTCGTGCGGCCGCCCGAGCGCGGCCGCCGGCGCATCGGACCGGCCGTCGCTCAGCGCTTTCAGCACGCACCTCTTCGGCCTTCCCGCAAGGACCGAAGAGGCAGCGAGGGCAGGCCGCTCCGCCGAACCTCGCCGCGGCCGCGCGCGTCGAATAATTTCACGCGAATGATTCGACGCCGTGCGTCGCGGGTGCCCTTTCGCCGGGGACTCTCTTGCGGAGAGAAGGCCCGGAGCGCCGCGCAATTGCCGGCATCGGCCGTCCGGCGGCCGCGAACCTCGGCATCCGCGCGTCCCGCGACCGGCGAACCGCCGCCCTCCGGCGTTTTCACGCGAACTGTACGCCCGGCTTTCCGCTGACTCCGAAGCGTCATCTGTCCGCACCAAGACCGTCACGCCGGCTCGCTACTTTCTTGCGGCTACCGCGCCCGTCCGGCGCTTCGTTCCGTGCAGACAGAGGGTTGAAACGATGCGATTCACGATTCCTAAGCTGAGCGCGCTTGCGGGCGCCCTGGCCGCCGCGGTGCTCGCGGTTCCCGCCGCCAACGCTGCGATCCGCTTCTCCGAAGCGACCGACGGCCTGTATTCCGACGCGACGCACGGCGGCCGCGGCTGGGTGGTCGATTTCATTCCGCGCAAGGACGGCGGCGGCATTCTGTATCTCTACGGCGCGGCCTACGACCAGACCGGCAAGCAGGCCTGGATCACGAGCAACTTCGAGGTCAAGGAATTCGAGTACAAGAAGACCGACGTACCGATGGCCATGCCGACCGGCGGCCGCTTCGGCGATACCTGGCCGAGCGCGGTGACGCCGGTCGTCAACGGCAAGCTCGACGTCGAGCTGCTGAGCTGCGGCGAACTCAAGATCACGGTCAAGCCGGACGCCGCGACGGGCCTGCCGAACTCGACCCAGACGCTGATCGCCAGCTCCGACTACGTCAACTCGCTCGGCGGCGCGACGATCAACCAGCAGTGCGTGCAGAAGCGCAAGTTCACGAGCTGCCCGGCCGGCACGACCCAGGTCGCCGACCGTACCTGCCAGCTGACCGGCACGATCGGCACGAACATGACCCTGACCAACGAGACGACCTGGGTGCTCAAGGGCCTCGTCAAGGTCGGCACGGACAACAGCACCAAGGTCAAGCTGAACATCGAGCCGGGCACCCTGATCACGGGTTCGGGCCAGGCGGCCGACTATCTCTACGTCGAACCGGGCTCGCAGATCTTCGCCCAGGGCACGCCGTACGCGCCGATCATCTTCACGAGCCCGGCCGACGGCGTCGGCTCGACGGCGCCGAAGGCCGGCGACTGGGGCGGCATCGTCGTTTCGGGCAACGCGCCGAACAACAAGTGCCTGACCACGCCGTTCGACTGCCGCAGCGAATTCGATCCGACCCTGCGCTACGGCGGCGACAAGCCGCACGAAAGCTCGGGCGTGATCCAGTACGTGCAGTCGCGCTATGCCGGCTACATCTTCACGACCGGCCGCGAAGTGAATTCCTTCACCTTCCAGTCGGTCGGCGACGGCACCGTGGTCGATCACGTGCAGGCCTATCGCGGCAAGGACGACGGCATCGAGTTCTTCGGCGGCAACGTCAACGTCAAGTACGCGATCGTCACCGAAGGCGGCGACGACGGTCTGGACTGGGATGAAGGCTACAGCGGCAACATCCAGTACGTGCTGCTGCAGCACGGCCAGGGCCTCGGCGAAGACAACGGCATCGAAGCGTCGAACCAGAACGCGAACCAGGACGCCACGCCGCGTGCGATCCCGACCGTGTCCAACCTGACCTTCATCGGCGGCGGCAACGGCGGCTACGGCGTGTACTTCAAGGAAGGTACCGGCGGCCACATCAAGAACTCGCTGTTCACCGGCTTCAAGAACGGCTGCGTCTACATCACCAATGCGCCGACCTTCGCCGCGGCCGGTACGCCGAGCGCGCTGACCGGCAACCTGACCATGGACCACAACCTGGTCCAGTGCACGACCAACTTCAACCAGGCGGCCGACGCGCCGTGGACGGCGCAGGCGTTCTACGAAGCGCAGAGCGGCAACAAGATCGGCGAGCCGATGCTCGACGGCTACCTGCCGAAGGCCGGTTCCCCGCTGCTCGACGGCGGCGCCGCGGCCAGCAACACCTGGTTCACGCCGGTCGGCTACATCGGCGCGTTCCGCGACGCCAATGACGACTGGACCCGCGGCTGGGCCTTCAACCTGCGCTGATCTTCCGACGGAGTTTCACAGCACAAGGATGTGCCGCAAGGACGCTCGACCGATGGACGGGCCCGGCGTGCGGGATGCGCACGGTGTGCTCCGGTGCAGGGAAGCGCCGATCATTCGACGGGACGAAGGCGCGGATTTCCGCGCCTTCGGCTTTTTGGGGACGGTTCGCTGCCCGGGTTTCCGGCTCAGTGCACCACGGGTGCCGTCGCGACGACGGCCAGCTCCCGGGCTTCGGCATCGAGCACGATGCGGCCGAGGCGCTGCAGCGCGGGTTCGGCGCCGTAGCGCGCCGCGAGCTGCGGCACCCCGTGCTCCAGCCCGGCCTGGTCCAGCGGCCAGGCCTGCGCCAGCAGCCGCGCGCCGCCGCCCGGCACGGCCTGGGCGACGCTGACCACGACTATGCCGAGGCCGCGCGCCTCATGGGCGAACAGCTGCGGCCGCGGCAGGGCCGGATCGGCCTCGGCCAGGGCCTGCACCGGCAGCGAGCCGTCGCCGGCGTTGCCGTCGAAGCGCAGCGGCAGGCCGTGCGCGGCGAGCAGAGCCGCGCACTGGCGCAGCTCGAACAGCCAGCCGGCGTAGCCGGTCGCGCGCTCGGCCGGATCGTCGTCGCGCGCGAATTCGCGCGCCCAGTCCGCGTA
The DNA here is from genome assembly GCF_024609805.1 of Tahibacter caeni. Taxonomy (GTDB): domain Bacteria; phylum Pseudomonadota; class Gammaproteobacteria; order Xanthomonadales; family Rhodanobacteraceae; genus Tahibacter; species Tahibacter caeni. Next base: position 5,451 of record NZ_JANFVR010000264.1, read on the forward strand.
GGCCGGCAGCGCACAGTGCACTTCGCCGGCGGCGAAGCGCAGGCGGCGGCCGCGCGAAGTCAGCGCCTCGCCCTCGCGGTGCGGATACAGCAGCGCGAATTCCAGCATCTGCCACAGCGCCGAATAGCCGGCGTGCTCGAGCTGCGTGCAGACCAGCGCGCAGAGATCGTGGCGCGTCAGGTAGCGCGCATGCTCCAGCGGGACGCCGAGGCTGCGCATCAGGAAGTCCGCCGTGCGCGGTCCGGCTTCTCCGCGCGCCATGAACACCGATTCCATGCGCGTGCCGAGATCCTCGGCGACGTCCGGCGCGGCGCTGAAGGTCCACGGCAGCAGCAGCATCGCGCCGGGCACCGCGTCGGGCTGCGGCTGCAGGTCCTGGCCCGGCATGACGCCGTCGTGGCTGCCGAACGCGACGATACGGCCGCCTTCGCCGCCGCGCAGGGCCTGGGCGTGATGGGTCAGCTCGGCCAGCGCCGCGAACAGCGGCCAGCCGGGCCGCAGCAACTGCACCGGATCGTAGAGCGCGCCGAGCACGAGCAGGTCGGCCTGTTCGGCGCCGGCCTTGCCTTCGCCGCGCGGCAGCAGCGCGGCGAGATCGTCGGCGATGTGCCGCGCGAGCGTGTCGGCTTCGTCGCGGGTCAGGGTGTGGCGGGCCGGCGCGACGCCGACGGGAAGCTCCAGCGCGAGAACGCCGGGACTGTGCAAGGGTTCGGACATGAGGGGCCTGCGGCCAAGCGCCGCTGCGGCGCGCGGAGCGGTCGAGTGTAGCATTCGGGTTTCGTCCGACTGCCGCGCTGCCCGTGATCGCCAAGCTCCGCTCCCAGCTGCCCGACGCCTGGCAATTCTTCCTCGCGCCGGCACTGGCCGCCGTACTGCCCTGGAACCTCGCCTACCGCTGGCTGCGCTGGCTAAGCCGGCATTCGCGCAGCGCGTTCGACGAACCGGCCCAGGCCGCCGCGGCCACGGCGCCGGACTATCTCGCCGTCGGCGACCGCGAGGCCTTCGCTGCGAACGTGCGGCTGAATTGCCTCTGGGACACGGCCGACCTGTATCTGTCGCTGCTGCGCCGCCGCCGCTCCACCTTGCCCTGGCACGTACAGCAGGTCGGCGCCTGGCCGCGCGATTCGCATTTCATCGCGGCCGGCTTCCACCACGGCCACGGCCATTGGGTGTTCCGCACCCTGGCCGGCGCCGGCTACGACGCGAGCCTGGTCTCGGCGCGCTGGGACCGCGCCGACTACCCGGGCCTGCCGCTGCGCTACTGGTACGGCCGCCTGCGCGGCGGCGACGTGCAGCGCCTGAGCGGCCGGCCCGTGGTGTTCCGGCCCGGCGCCAAGGCCCAGCTCGCGCGCGCGCTCGACGAGGGTGCCGCCGTCGTCAGCGTGCTCGACATGCCGCCGCG
>NZ_JANFVR010000265.1 GCF_024609805.1 Tahibacter caeni
TGCTCTTCCGTTCCTCTGCTCTTCCGATCTCGTGGGCCGCGACCGCGTCGAGCGCGATGCCGCGGCCCTGGGCGACCGCTTCGCCGAGGCTCAGCGCCGTGCCCGAGGGCGCGTCGAGCTTGCGCCGGTGATGCATCTCGACGATCTCGCAGTCCCATTCCGGCAGCACGCGCGCGGCCATGCGTGCGAAGCGCAGCATCAGCGCGACGCCGAGGCTGAAGTTCGAGGCCCAGAGCACCGGTATGGCCTGTGCCGCGCGGCGCAGTTCGGCCAGTTGCGCGCTGGACAGTCCGGTCGTGCCGCTGACGAAGGCGACGCGGCGCTCGCGCGCGAGCGCGAGCGCGCCTTCGAAGGCCTGCGGACCGCTGAAGTCGATCAGCACGTCGACCGGCGTGTCGGGGTCCAGCGCCGCACGGAACTCGAGATCGCCGGCCTGGGCGCCGAGCAGTTGGCGCAGCGGCGCGTCGACGAGCGGCGAACCGGGCCGCACCAGTGCCGAGGAAACGCCGAGATCGCGGCGCGCGGCCGCCGCGCGCAGCAGCGCCTGCCCCATGCGGCCGGCCGCGCCGTGCAGGGCGATGTGAATGAAGCGGTCGGGCTCGCGCATCGCGGACTTCCTGGAGGAATCAGCCGCGATTGTCGGCGGCGGCCGCGGGCGCGGCAACGGCATTAGTTCGCACCGCCGATGCAGGCCGGCAGGTCGCCGGGACCTGCAACGGCAGGCTCCGCGTTCGCGACGCGCGGCCGTGGTCCGATCCGGCGCGAGCGGAACCGGCACGGACCGGTTCCGCCTGCCCTGCTACCAGTGCACGCCGCGCATCAGCGCGGCGACGGCGATCTGCTCGTTGGTCGGCTGCTCCAGTTCGGCGCGGCCGGCCATGCCCTTGGCCGCGGCCGAATCCGGGAACAGGCGGAACGCCGAGTTCATGATGATCTCGTAGGCCCGCGGCGCCAGCGAATAGAGGATCGAGGCGAAGATGCCCAGGCGCGTCGCGATGCGCACGGGACGCTCGACGATGGCCTCGACGACGAGATCGGCGGCCTCTTCCGGCGACAGGGTCGGCACGTGGTCGTACATCTTGGTCGGCGCGATCATCGGCGTCTTCACGAGCGGCATGTTGATCGTCGTGAAATGGATGCCGAGGTCGGAATACTCGGCCTGGGCACAGCGCGAGAACGCATCGAGCGCGGCTTTCGACGCGACGTAGGCCGAGAAGCGCGGCGCATTCGTCAGCACGCCGATCGACGAGATGTTGATGATGTGGCCGCGGCGCTTCTCGGACATGGCCGGCAGGAAGCCCATGATCAGACGCAGCGCGCCGAAGTAGTTCAGCTGCATCGTGCGTTCGAAGTCGTGGAAGCGGTCGAAGCTCAGCGCGATCGAGCGGCGGATCGAACGGCCGGCGTTGTTGACGAGTACGTCGACGCCGCCGTGGTCGGCCACGACCTGCTTGACGAACGCGTCGCAGCTGGCCATGTCGGAGAGATCGACGACGTAGGTGAAGCAGCTGCCGCCGGCGGTCTCGATCTCCTTCTTCGCGGCGGCCAGCTCGTCCTCGCCGCGCGCGCAGATGACGATCTTCGCGCCGGCCGCGGCGATCTTCAGCGCGACGGCCTTGCCGATGCCCGAGGAACCGCCGGTCACGACGACGACGCGGTTCTTGACCTTGCCGCTCAGCGAGTGATCGACGAACAGGTCGGGATCGAGATGGCGCTCCCAGTAGTCCCAGAGGCGCCAGGCGTAGTCCTCGAGCTTGGGCAGCCTGATCTTCGATCCCTTCAAGGCGCGCTCGGTCTCGCGGCAGTCGAAGCGCGTCGGATAGTTGATGTACTTCATGACTTCGCGCGGTATGCCGAAGTCGCGCAGGATCACGCTGGTGAAGCGCCTGATCGGCGGCAGGCTGCCGAGCGCCGCACGTATGCCCTGCGGAATGAACGCGAACATGCGCGCATCCAGGCGCATGGTCATCTGCGGCGCATGGCCGGCGCGCGCGAACACGTTGAGCACTTCGCCGATGCGCCGCGGCGCCGGATCGGTCAGGTGGAAGGTGTGGCCGTCGAGGCCGGCCTTGTGCGCGATGTGGTCCATCGCCGCGGCGACCCAGTCCACCGGCACGAGGTTCAGGCGCCCGCCCTCGAGGCCGATCGTCGGCATCCACGGCGGCAGGGTCTGGCGCAGTTTCTTGATCAGGCGGAAGAAGTAGTACGGGCCGTCGATCTTGTCCATCTCGCCGGTCGCCGAATTGCCGATGACGATGCCGGGACGATAGACGCGCCAGGGCCGCGCGTATTCCTTGCGCACGAGGCCTTCGGAATCGTGCTTGGTGCGGAAGTACGGATTGTCGAGCTCCTCGGCCTCGTCGAACATGTCCTCGCGGAACACGCCCGGATACAGGCCGGCCGCGGCGATCGAGCTCGTGTGGTGGAAGCAGCCGGCCTTGACCGCGTCGGCGAGCTCCATCGCATGGCGCGTGCCGTCCATGTTCGCGACGTGCTGGCTCTGCGCGTCGGCGGTCAGGTCGTACAAGGCCGCGAGATGGAAAAAGTGCTGCACCTTGCCGGTCAGCGTCTTCAGCTGGGCGGGCGTCACGCCGAGGCGCGGCTTGGACAGATCGCCGGTGACCGCGACCAGGCGTTTCTCGTCGGCGCCGAGGCTCTCGCGCAGCTGTTCGAACTTGTCCGCGGAGCCCTTGCGCACGAGGCAGTAGATCGTGCCCTTGCGCTTGAGCAGATTGGCGACGAGATGACGACCGATGAAGCCGGTAGCACCGGTGACGAAATAGGTCATTCGTTTCCCCTTGCGATTTCGCACCGGCATCGCGGCGCGCCTGAGACGGGCCTGCCGCCCGCAGCGATGAGCGACCGGCCATGCGCCGCCGGCATCCGCATCGCGCGACGCCGCAGCGCATCCCTCTCCCTCACGTCTCTCCTTCCGGAGCATAAGATAGTCCCGCCGCGGATCGCTTTCCAAGCGGGCTTGGAGCACGCGCTGCAACAGCCCGCAAGTCGCGTTGACCGTCCTGGGGACGCGTGATACAAGCTCGCATTCACCGCACGTGCAGATGCGGGAACCGATCCCCCGAGAGCGAGCCATGTCCGACCTGACCAGCAAATTCGAGGAAGCGGCGAAGAAGGCGATGAGCCTGCCGGAGCGCCCCGACAACGACACGCTGCTGAAGCTGTACGCCCTCTACAAGCAAGGTTCCTCCGGCGACGTGTCGGGTCCCAAGCCCGGCTTCTTCGATTTCGTCGGCACGGCCAAGTACGAGGCCTGGGCCAAGCTCAAGGGCACCAAGCCCGAAGAAGCGATGCAGAAATACGTCGACCTCGTGAAGAAGCTGGGCGGCTGATGCACGCGGCGTGGCGCGGACTGCGCGGAGATCGCTGATGGCCCGACGTACGCGCGAGCGCATCCTCGAAATCGCCCTGGTGATGTTCAACTCCCAGGGCGAACCCAACGTGACGACGAATCACATTGCCGACGAGCTCGAGATCAGCCCCGGCAATCTCTACTACCACTTCCGCAACAAGGACGACATCGTCGAGCAGCTGTTCGCGGCGTACGAGACGCGCATGGACGAGGCGCTGCGCGTGCCGCAGGAACGCCTGCCGAACCTCGAAGACATCTGGATGCAGCTGCACGGCGTCTTCGAGTGCATGTGGGACTATCGTTTCCTGTATCGCGACCTCGTCGACATCCTGTCGCGCAACCGCAAGCTCAAGCTGCACTTCGGCCGCATGCTCAACCGCGCCGCGACGAGCGCGTCGGAAGTCCTCAAGGGACTGGCCCAGGCCGAGATCCTGCGCGCGACCGCCGACGAGATCCGCGCGAGCGCCGAGAACGTGCTGCTGCTGACGACGTTCTGGCTGAACTTCAACGCCGTGCGCAACTCGCGCGCCGACCCGAGCCAGGAAGACCTGAACCAGGGCATCTACCAGGTCATGCTGCTGATCGCGCCGTTCCTGCGCGATGCGGAGCGGCTGCATCTGAATACGCTTGCGCAGGCGTATAGGCGGTAAAGGCCGGGAATCGGGAATGGGGAATCGGTGGGCAGCGCAGCCCAGCCCATGCCCTCCGGCCGATTGGGCATTCAGGGCCGAAGCAACCGGCGGTTCTGAGTGACGACTTTCCTTCCGCCGCAGAGTTTTTTCGCTGCTTCTTCGCTCTGCGTTTCCGATGCTCGATTTCTCGAGCGTGCGGGATCGAGCCCGGCGTCACGCGGCTCCTGCGATTCCCTACTCCCTACTCCCTACTCCCTACTCCCTACTCCCTACTCCCTACTCCCTATTCCCCATTCCCGCCCGCACCGCACCGCTCCGGTTACGCCTCGCCGGCGAGAGCAGGCCTGGCCAGCCGCCGCGCATGATCCCGGACATCGTCGGGCCAGGTCGCCGTGAACGTCTCGAAGCGCGCCGCATCGCCGGCGAACAGGGCACGCAACGCTTCCTCGTAGCCGGGTTCGTCGCCGGCCATCGCGGTCATGAAGCGATGGGCCGATTCCTGCGCGCGGCGCCGGTTGCCGCCGCCGTCCTCGCGGCGGGCCTGTTCAACGAGACGCCGCAGGGTCACCGAGGCGCCGCCGGGCTGTTCGGCCAGCCATTCCCAGTGCCGCGGCAGCAAGGTCACCTCGCGCGCGACGACGCCGAGCCTCGGGCGGCCGCGCGCCGGCGGCCCGGTCTCGACCGGCTGCAGCCGCGCGACGACCTCGTCGGCGTCGCCGCGCCAGTCCACGTCGATGGGCTTGCTGGTTTCGGCGTCGAACACTTGGGTCTCGGCGACGCGGTCGGCCAGTTGTTCGCAGCTGCTGCGGACGGCGTCGGCCAGCGGTCCCGCCGCGATGCGGCGCCGGCCATGGAACACGATGCAATAGATAGGAGCGAGAGGATGCATGAGGGGGATCTCCGGTGGACGGCCGGAAATTTACCCGGACTATATTGATTCCGTCAATATCGCCCGGGTAAATATTGCGCGACTTGGCCCGGCGCCGGCATTGCGGCAGACTCGCCGGTCCTCGCGTCGCCGATTCCCGGCCGCGCTTTGCAAAGCCGGCGGCGGGCTGCTATTCTCGCGCGTCTTTGTGCAAGCTGTTTCGAGGAGCTACCCCATGAAAGTACTGAATTCGCTGAAGTCCGCGAAGCAGCGTCACCGCGACTGCAAGGTCGTGCGCCGCCGCGGCAAGGTCTTCGTGATCTGCAAGAGCAACCCGCGCTTCAAGGCGCGCCAGCGCTGAGACCACGGCAGACGCCGGAATGCATGAAGGGCCGCTGACCAGCGGCCCTTTTTGTTGGTCGCCGCGGCAGCATCGCCGCCGCCATAGGCTCAACCGCGGAACAGGCCGAGCTCGCGCGGATCGCCGTAGCCCGGAAACACCTGGTCGAGCGCGGCCTCGCCGCGACGCTTGCGCAGCAGCTCGCGCAGCACGACGCGATAGTCCGTCGTGATCGCGAGATCGCCGTCGTCGAGATCGGCCTCGCCGAGCCCGGGCCAGTCGGCGACCACCTGGCCGCCGGCCACGCCGCCGCCGAGCACGAACAGGCAATTGCCCTTGCCGTGATCGGTGCCGCCCGAGGCGTTCGGCACGACGCGCCGGCCGAACTCGCTCATGCTGACCAGGCAGACCCGCTCCATCGCCGCGCCGAGGTCCGTACGGAACGCCGCGACCGCGGCCGCGAATTCGGCGAGCAGCGGCGCCAGACGATTCAACTCGTCGTCGTGATGATCCCAGCCGCCGATGTCGACGGTCGCGACCTCCAGACCCACGCCGGCCTTGATCAGCTGCGCGATCTGCTGCAGCTGGCGGCCGAACGGCGTCGCTGGATAGACCGCGCCGTCGGCCGGCGCGTACTGGGCCGGATCGGCTTGTTCGAGTTCGGCCATCGCGCTGAACGCGGTCTGCGCGACCGTGTCGAGGCTGCTGCCGGAGGCATGCAGTTGCTGCAAGGTCGCCTCAAGCGCGTCGGCGCGCGGCGAGCGCGTGTGCAGCGCGAAGCCGTCGAAGGTGTCGATGCCGAGCACCGGCGCCGGACCGCTCAAGGATCGCGCGACCGAGGTGCCCATGCCGACACCCTGGAAATCCGACGCCGCGCCGCGCGCGGCGAGATGACGGTTGAGCCAGCCGCTGACCAGGCCCGAGCCGTCGAACACGGCGCGCTCGAGCAGATCCTGGCACGTGAAGTGCGAGCGGCTGCCGGTCGGGCCGCCGGCCGCATGCACGAGCGCCAGCTCGCCGGCCGCATACAGGGGCTGCAGCGGCGCGAGCGCCGGGTGCAGGCCGAAACGCGCCTGCCCGGTGAGCGGCAGCACGTCGGCTTCGGCGACGGCCACGGTGCGGCGGCGGTCGTAATAGGCCGCATCGCCGGCCGGCACGACCACGTTGAGTCCGTCCATGCCGCCGCGCTGGAACACGACGACGAGCACGTCGCGCACAGGCGTCGTGCTCTGAGCGAACAGGCGGCGCGAGCCGAGCAGCGGCAGGCCGGCCGTGATGCCGGCGAGCTTGAGGAAGCGGCGGCGGGATTCGTTGCGGGCCATGGTCCTGTCCTCAGCGGTACTGGTGGTACGGCGATGCGAGCAGCAGCGCGGCCAGCTCGCGCGCGGTCGCATCGAGCCGAGCCGGTGCGAGCGGCTGCGCCGGATCGGCGCCGGCCGCCGCATAGGCGACGAGCAGATCCCGCGCCGCGTCCGCGAGCGGCCGGTGCAGCAGCCGCGCCGCGAGCCGGTCGACGAGCGCGGCCGGCGTCG
>NZ_JANFVR010000266.1 GCF_024609805.1 Tahibacter caeni
CGATGCGCCGCGGCCGCGGCCGCGGGGCTCAGCCGCCGCGGCGGGCGCTGCTCACGGCAGCCGTTCGAGCTGGAAGATGCGCAGGCGCGGATCGATCGCGCGGAAGTCCTGCGCCGCGCGCGCGAACGCGATGTTCTCGCGCGTGCCCAGGCACAGGAAGCCGCGCCGCACGAGGCTGTCGCGGAACAGCTCGAGCACGTGGTTCTGCAGCGGGTCGGTGAAATAGATCAGCACATTGCGGCAGAGGATCAGGTGCGCTTCGCAGAACACGCCGTCGCAGACGAGGTTGTGGTTGGCGAACGTCACGTTGCGGCGCAGCCGCGCGTCGATCGTGATGAGCTCGTAGCGCGCGTGATAGTAGTCGGCCAAAGAATGCCGGCCGCCGGCCGCGAGGTAGTTCTCCGAGTACAGCCGTGCCTCGCGTGCCGGGAAGATGCCCTCCTGCGCGCGCGCGATCGCCGCGTCGCTGAAGTCGGTCGCGTAGATCTGGCTGCGGTCGTAGAGGCCGGCTTCCTCCAGCAGTATCGCGAGCGAATAGACTTCCTGGCCGAACGCGCAGCCGGCCTGCCAGACGTTGATGCGCGGGTACGAGGCCAGCAGCGGCAGCACCTCGTCGCGGAGTTTGCGGAACACCGGCGGGTCGCGGAACATCTCCGACACCGGCACCGACAGGCCGGCGATGACGGACGGCAGCAGCGCGTCGTCGCGCAGCACGCGCGCGGTCAGCTCGCCGATCGTCGCGCTGTTCGTGCTCTGCAGCAGCGCCTGCACGCGGCGGCGGAACGAAGCGCGCGCGTATTCGCCGAAGTCGTAGCCGTGGCGCAGTTTCAGCGCGCGCACGAACAGATCGAGCTCGACTTCCTCGACCTCCGGCCGCGCCATCAGGATGCCTCCGCCCGGCCTGCGCACACGCCGCGCTCCCTCACCGCTGCAGCCAGACGCGCATCATCGACAGCAGCTTGTCGATGTCCAGCGGCTTGGACAGGTAGTCGTTGGCGCCGGCTTCCAGGCAGCGGTCGCGGTCGCCGCGCATGGCCTTGGCCGTGATCGCGATGATCGGCAGCCGCGCGAGCGCCGGCCGCTTGCGGATCTCGCGGATGGTCTCGTAGCCGTCCATGCCCGGCATCATGATGTCCATCAGCACGAGCTGGATCTGCGGATTGTCGTCGAGCTGGCGCAGCGCCTTCATGCCGTCCTGCGCCATCAGCACGTTGAGTCCCTTCGCGCGCAGGGTCTTGGACAGCGCGAAGATGTTGCGCATGTCGTCGTCGACGACGAGCACGCTGCGGCCGCTGAGACTGCTGTCGAGCTCGCGTGCGACGGCGTGGTCGCCGGGCTTGCGGATGCTGTGCAGGAACAGGCGCACCTCGTCGAGCAGGCGCTGCGGCGAACGCGCGCCCTTGATCACGATGCTGTCGGTGAACTGGCGCAGGCGCAGGCTCTCGTCGCTGGACAGGTCGCGCGCCGAATGGATGACGACCGGCGGCGTGCCGTCGAGCTTGGCGTACTCGTCGAGGAACTCGAAGCCCGACATGTCGGGCAGCTGCAGGTCGAGCACGAGGCAGTCGAAATGGCGCTCGCGCAGCGCGTCGAGGCCGTCGCGGCCGTTGACCGCGTTGTCGACCTGCACCGAGGCCGAGGCGAGCATGTTCTGCACGACGAGGAACGAATCCATGTCGTCGTCGATGACCAGCACGTGGCGCAGGCGGCCCTGGTCGTTCGCGAGCAGGCGGTCGAACGCCTCGGCCAGCGCCTCGCGCGGCGCCGGCTTGGTCAGGAAGCCGACTGCGCCGAGCTCGCGGCCGCGCGCCGATTCGTCGACGCCGGAAATGAAATGCACCGGTATTTCCTGCGTGCTCGGATTCGCGCGCAGGCGGCGCATGACGGCCCAGCCGTCCATGCCCGGCAGCAGCACGTCGAGCAGGATGCCGTTCGGGCGGAACTCGGCGGCCAGCGCCAGGCCGCTCTCGCCGTCGCCGGCCGCCAGCGCGCGGAAGCCCTTGGCGCGGATCTGCTCGACGAGCACGCGCGCGAACAGCGGGTCGTCCTCGATCGTCAGGATCACCGTGTCGCCGGCGCGCAGCGCGCCGCGGTCGTCGTCGATCCACGGCGCCGGCGTGCCGCGCGGCAGCGCGACGGACTCATCGGCCACGGCCGGCGTCGCGAGCAGCGGCGCCGCGGTTTCGGCGGCGCTGCGCGCGCGCGCCTCGCGCGGCAGCAGCACGGTGAAGCGGCTGCCGCGGCCTTCGACGCTCTGCGCGAGAATGTCGCCGCCGAGCAGCTGGGCCAGGCGCCGCGCGATCGACAGGCCCAGGCCGCTGCCGCCGAACTGGCGCGACGTGCTCGCGTCGACCTGCTCGAACACGCCGAAGATCGCCGCGAGCTTGTGCGCCGGTACGCCGATGCCGGTGTCGCTGACGACGACCGCGAACAGCTCCGCGGCCGGTCGCTGCAGAATTCCTGCGGCTTCGGGCGGGCAGGAGCCGAACGCGACGCGGACCTCGCCTTCGCGCGTGAACTTGATCGCGTTGCCGACGAGGTTGCCGACGATCTGGTCGAGCTTGGGCGCATCGCCGTACACCGGCTCGGGCAGCGCCGGGTCGACGTCGACGTGGAAGCCCAGTTCCTTCTCGCGCGCGAGCGGCCGGTACGTGCGCATGACGTTCTGCGCGACCGCGGACAGGACGATCGGCTCGATCAGCACGTCCATCTTGCCGGCCTCGATCTTGGACAGGTCGAGGATGTCGTTGATCAGGCGCAGCAGGTTGCTGCCGGCGTCGAAGATCACGCGCGCCGACTCGACCTGGTCCGGCGCGAGGCGGCCGTCGTCGTTGTCGGCGAGGCTGCGCGAGAGGATCAGCATGCTGTTGAGCGGCGTGCGCAGCTCGTGCGACATGTTGGCGAGGAAGTCGGACTTGTACTGGCTCGCGCGGGCCAGCTCCTGCGCCTTGTGCTCGGCCTCGCGCTGCAGGCCCTGCAGCACGTCCTTCTGTTCGTTCAGGGTCTCGGTCTTCTGGCGCAGTTCCTCGTTGGAGGCCTGCAGCTCCTCGGCCTGCACGCGCAGTTCCTCTTCCGAGGCCTGCAGGCGCTGCTGCTGTTCCTCGAGCTCGACGGTCTTGGCCGAGAGTTCGTCGTTGGCGCTGCGCAGTTCCTCGCGCTGCACGCGCAGGGTTTCTTCGGAGGCCTGCAGTTCGCGCGCCTGGGCCTGGCTGCGCTGCAGCAGCTCCCGTGTGTGGAGCGCGCGGCTCAGGTTGTCCAGGCTCAGCGCGGCGATCGGCAGCACGTCTTCGAGCAGTTGCTGCTGCTGCGCCGTGAACGGCGCGAACGCGGCGAGCTCGACGACGCCGAGCAGATGCTGCTTGAGCAGCAGCGGCAGCGCCGTGACGCTGCGCGGCGCGGCCTCGCCGCTGGCCGAATGGATGCGCACGTAGTCGTCCGGTACCGGCGCGAGCACGATGCCGCGGCGCTCGCGCGCGCACTGGCCGGTCAGGCCTTCGCCGAGCGCGTAGCGCGTCTCGATGTGGCGGCGCTCCTTGAAGCCGTAGCCGCCCGTACGCAGCAGCTGCGCCGCGTCCTCGTCGTAGCGGAAGAACGCGGCGACGCCGGCGTCGAGGCGCCGCGCGAGCTCGGCGCAGAGCGTGTCGGCGAACTCGTCGACGGCCGTGCAGCGCTGCAGGCTCGCGCCGATCTCGCCGACCGCGGTCTTGTTCCAGTTCTGCCAATAGGTCTCGATCGCCGCGCGCTTGAACACGTCGAGCGCGCGCGCCATCGCGCCGACCTCGTCGCGGCGCTGTTGCTGCGGCACGACGACGTCGTGGTCGTGTTCCGCCAGCCGCGTCATCAGGCCGGTGAGCTCGCGTATCGGCGCGACGATGAGCCGGCCGGCCAGCCACAGCGCGAGCACGACGACCGCGACGCCGAGCACGAGCAGGCCCAGCACCGTGGCCTCGGTGACGTTCGCGGCGTTCTCGAGCTCACCCGTGCGCGACTGCAGGTTCGCGTGAGCGGCGTCGTCGACGTCGGCGAGCAGCTGCAGCAGCGGCTGGCCTTCGCGCCGGTCGAGCTCGCCGAAGCGCTGGGCGAGCCCGTGCAGCTCCGCCATGCGCGACGATCCTTCGGCGACCTTGGCCAGATCGCCGAGCAGCGGCTCGATCACGCGCGCGGTCCAGTCGCGCTGGCGTTGTTGCGCCTGCACCGCGCGGGCGCCGAGCGCCGCATCGGCGTTCGTGCGCGCAACGAGCTCGGCGAAGCCCGCGTCGAGTTCCTTGCGCGCGGCGGTCACGGCCGCGGTGGCGCCGGGGCTGTCGGCGAGCAGGTCGTAGACCGTCGTTTCGACGCGATGCATCGCATTGCGCACCGCCTGCACCGCATCGATGACGCCGACGGCCTGCTGCAACGTGGCGCGCGCGCGCGCCTGGTCGCCCAGGGTGACGAAGATGCCGACGCAGGCGCCGACCAGAGTCAGCAGCACGCCGGCGAAAGCCAAGGCGAGCTTGCGCTGGATCGACAGATCCGCGAGCCAGGAAGATTCCTCGCGCTGCTCTTGCATGACTCGTCCCCGCATTCCGTTGCCGCTCCCGCGATCGGAGCAGGCCGGCCGATCTACAGGCGATGCGGACGCCGGCGGCGACCGCGGGTCGACTGACGCCGATAGTATCGGAAACGCCGGCGGCGACGCTGCGCAGCGACAGGCGGGCGTATCGATCGGACCATGCAGCAGGCGCGGACGAAGCCGGCCGGCCGCGGCGGCGGCCGGCAGCCGGGAGGCGAAGCGCGCCGCAGTGCCCGTTCCGGGCGGCGCCGGAATCGCTCTCGGACCGACGGCTGCGGCGGGGCCCGGTCGCGGCGGTTCGTCGCGCCGCCGCTTTCGCGACTCGCTGCCAGGAGATGGCCTGCCGCCGTGACGGCGGAACGATTGAGCCCGCCGGCGCGTTGTGGTACCTAGGGCGTCTCAGGGTAAACAAAGAAACTTGGTGACAAAAATGAATATCGTGAAGTTCAGAATATCGCTGGCCTTCGTCGTGTTCGCTTTCACCGCTGCACCGGTATCCGCTTCGTATATCTGGGTCGAAGGTTTCGGGCAAAACGCCAACTACGATCTGGCCTATGCCGACGCCGTCGCGATGGGCGAATCCGACTGCGTCGACTTCGGCGGCAACCCGACCATCTCGACCGTCTACGATGCGATCCACTACCCGACGTTCTGGTGGGTCAACACGCTGACGCGCTGCAATTTGCCATAGTCGTTGATGTCCAACCGCCGGGCCGGGCCTCGCGTCGCGCGAGACCCGGCCCGGCCGCCGTTCGCGAGGCCGGGTATCCACGGCGCGACGGCGCGAACGCACGCCGTCGATACCCGCGCTCAGCCGGCGCGATGGCCGTGATGCGAAGGGCCGGTGGGTTCGACCGGCTCCGGCGCGGCCGCCTTGGCCGAATCGTAGGGCCGACGCCGGTGCGGCTGGCCGAACTGCGGATCGCGGCTGACGCGGCGCGCGACGGCGCCGTCGGGGTAGCGATACGGACCGGGGTCGCGATAGTCGCCGGGCGCCTGATCGTCGCGCACCTTGACCACGGTGAACATGCCGCCCATCTCGATGGGCCCGAACTGGCCTTCGCCGGCCATCATCGGCAAGGTGTTCTCGGGACCGCGCATGCCCATCGCGACGTGGCTGCTGTGCTCGGACATGCCGTCGCGGCCCATGGCCATGTAGCCCGGCAGCAGCGCGCGGATCTTCTCCTCGACGCCGCGCTGGTCCACGCCGGTCGGGTTCGGGATCTCGTGGCCCATCGGGCCCATCGTGTGATGCGCCATGTGGCAGTGCAGCGCCCAGTCGCCGGGCTCGGTCGCGACGAACTCCAGATCGCGCATCTGGCCCACGCCGACGATCTCGGTGACTTCGCGGCGCCATTGCGACTGCGGCCAGCGGCCGGCGTCCGAGCCGGTGACCCAGAACGGATTGCTGTGCATGTGGATCGGATGATTCCACATCGAAAGATTGCCGATGCGCAGGCGCAGCCGTTCGCCGGTGCGCATGACCAGCGGATCGATGGCCGGAAACACCTTGGAGTTGAAGGTCCAGAGGTCGAAGTCCTGCATCACCGACGGATCGGGCCGGTAGGTGCCCGGATGCAGCGCCCAGTTGTGCAGCAGGAAGGCGTAGTCGCGATCGATCGCCACCTCTTCGCCGGCGCGCGGATGGATGACGAACAGGCCCATCATGCCGAAGGCCATCTGCGTCATCTCGTCGGCATGCGGGTGATACATGTGCGTGCCGTGCTGCCTGAGCGTGAACTCGTAGACAAAGGTCTCGCCCGGTTCGATGCGCGGCTGGTTCAGGCCGGCGATGCCGTCCATGCCGTTCGGCAGGTCGATGCCGTGCCAGTGCACCGTGGTCGGCTCGTCGAGGCGGTTGGTCACGAACAGGCGCACGCGGTCGCCTTCGACGGCCTCGATCGTCGGACCCGGCGTCGTGCCGTTGTAGCCCCAGCACTTGGCGCGGCAGCCCGGCGCGAATTCGTGGTCGACTTCCTCGGCGACCAGATGGAATTCCTTGACGCCGCCGTTCATCCGGTAGGGCAGGGTCCAGCCGTTCAGGGTCTGCACCGGCGTATAGCCCTGCGCCGTGCGCCTGGCTGCCGCTGCCGCTGCCGCTGCCGGCGCCGCCGCCGCGCCGCCGGCGGGCTGCGCGCGCGCGGCCTGCGCGGCCG
>NZ_JANFVR010000267.1 GCF_024609805.1 Tahibacter caeni
CCGACCGGCTCCTGCGCTACGACGGCGATAGCGGCGCGGCGGCCGGCGTCATCGGCGGCGCCGGCGCCGCGGCCGGCCGGTTCGCGCGGCCGAACGGCATCTTCGTCGTCGACGATCTGGTGTTCGTCGTCGAGCGCGACAACCGCCGCGTGCAGGTGCTGCACGCCGGCGATTTCGCGCCGCTCGGCAGTTTCGGGGAGCACGAACTGCAGCAGCCCTACGGCATCTGGCTGCGCGCCGTCGCCGCCGGCCGCTACGACGTGCTCGTCAGCGACGCCTACATGGCCGGCAAGGACGCCGACGGCGAGGACCGCGTGCCGCCGCCGGCGGAACTCGACCGCCGCGTGCGCCGCTATGCGGTCGACGTCGCCGGCGGCAAAGTCGCCGCGACCTTGCAGGCGAACATCGGCGACACCGGCGAGGCCGGCGCGATCCGCATTCCCGAGTCGCTCTGGGGCGATCCGGCGCATGACCGCCTGCTGATCGCCGAAGAGGACACGGCGACCGGCACCGCGCTGCGCGACTACGACCTCGCCGGCCGCTACCGCGGACGTACCCTCGGTCTCGGCCTGTTCAAGGCCCAGGCCGAAGGCATCGCGCTGTGGCGGTGCGCCGACGGCAGCGGCTACTGGATCGCGACCGACCAGTTCAAGGACCGTTCGCTGTTCCACGTGTTCGACCGCGCGACGCTCGCCCATCTCGGCGCGTTCGCCGGCGACACCGTCGCGAACACCGACGGCGTCTGGCTGCACCAGGCCGGCACGCCGCGCTTTCCCGACGGCGTGTTCTACGCGGTCCACGACGACCAGGGCGTCGGCGCGTTCGACTGGCGCGATGTCGCGAGCGCGCTGAAACTGCGCCGGCGCTGCGACACGGCGCCCTGAGCGCCGTGTTCGACGCAACCGTGCGCCGACGCCGGAGCTCGAGCGCACCGGCGCGCGGTTTTCCTGGCGGTGGAGCGAGGCCGCATTGCAGCGACGCGGCAGCGCAGCGGCATCGGCCCTTCCGCCCGCAAATTCAGGTGTCGAGCCAAGCCTGCAGCCGCACGGCCGCGTCGTGCGGCAGATGCAGGCCGAGCTTGCTGCGCCGCCAGAGCACGTCTTCGGCGGTCTGCGCCCACTCCTCGCGGCGCAGGTAGTCGATCTCGGCGGCATACAGCTGCGGCAGCATTTCCTCGCCGAGATCCTGCAGACGCCGCGCGTCGCCGAGCAGGCGCAGGGCGCGCGAGCCGTACGCGCGCGCGTAGCGCTCGCGCAGCGCCGGCGGCAGCCATGCATAGCGCTGGATCAGCTGCTGCAGGAAATGCGCGAAATCGGCGCCGGCGATGTCGCCGCCCGGCAACGGCGCCGTGCGCGTCCAGGCCGGCGCCGGGTGGCGCAGCGCGCGGCACAGCGTATCGACGGCTTCCTCGGCGAGCCGGCGGAACGTCGTGATCTTGCCGCCGTAGACCGACAGCAGCGGCGCCGCGGCCGTGTCGAGGTCGAGCAGGTAGTCGCGCGTCGTCGCGGCCGGGTCGTCCTCGTCGTCGCGCAGCAGCGGCCGCACGCCGGCATAGCTCCAGACCACGTCGCCCGCCGTCACCGGCACGCGGAAATAGCGGTTGGCGAGGCTGCAGAGGTAGTCGATCTCCGTGGGCGAGATCCGCGCCGCGGCCGAATCGTCGCCGACGTCGACGTCGGTCGTGCCGATCAATGTGAACGCGCCTTCATACGGCAGCGCGAATACGATACGGCGATCCTCGCCCTGCAGCACATACGCCGTCTGCTGTCCCGGCCGCCGCGGAACGACGATGTGGCTGCCGCGAACCAGCCGCAGCGCATGCCGCGACGGCTGGCGCGCGACCTGCTGCAGGAATGCGGCGACCCAGGGTCCGGTTGCGTTGACGACGGCGCGCGCCCGCAGCGCGACGCGGCGGCCGCCGGCGGTTTCGAGTCCGGCCGACCACGCTCCGCGCTCGCGCTGCAGTTGCACGCAGCGCGAGCGCGTCAGCACGCGCGCGCCGTGTTCGGCCGCGTCCTTGGCCGCGGCGACGACGAGCCGCGCATCGTCGCACCAGCCGTCCGAATAGGCGAAGCCGCGGGTGTAGCGCGGCTGCAGCACCGGATCGCCGGCGAGATCGATCAGCACCGACGCGGGCAGGCGGCGCCGGCGCGCCAGGTGATCGTAGAGCCAGAGTCCGAGGCGCATCATCCAGACCGGCCGCAGATGCGGCGCGTGCGGCAGCACGAAACGCAGCGGACGTATCAGGTGCGGCGCGGCCTCGATCAGCACCTCGCGCTCGCGCAGCGACTTGCGCACGAGGCCGAATTCGTACCGTTCGAGATAACGCAGCCCGCCGTGGATCAGCTTGCTGCTGGCCGAGGACGTATGCGCCGCGAGATCGTCCTGCTCGCAGAGCACGACGCGCAGGCCGCGCCCGGCCGCATCGCGCGCAATGCCGGCGCCGTTGATGCCGCCGCCGACCACGAGCAGATCGCAGTCGCCGCAAGCGGCTTCGTCGCTGCGGGGGAAATCGTGCATCGCCATCGGACGGGCCGTCGCGGATTCGCGGCCATGCTAGTCGGTGGCCGTCGCGACGGCCACCGCGGGACCGGCCCGGCGCGCGTCCGCCATGCGCCTCGCCTTCTGCCGGTACGGCGCCGTGCGCGTTCCGACGCGGCGAAGCGCAGCACCGCGGACTGACGGAAACCGGCGCGGAACGGGCGGAACGCGGGCAGCGACTTGCCTTTGCCGTCCTTCATGTCCGACCATGGCCGCCGTTTCTTCCCGCGATACCCGTGTGAGCGCATCCGCGTCCGACGACGGCCTGCAGGACTTCCTGCGCCCCGGCCTGGTCGTCAACGACATCCCCGCCCTGTTCGGCCTGCGCAAGGCGCGCGAGCTGCTGCGTGCGTTCTCGACCCTGTTCCACGGCGGCGAGGACGCGGTCATGGTGCGCCTGCTCGTGCTGCGCACGATCGGCGAGCGCGGCTCGGCGCCGGACTGGAGTCCGCAGGAACTGCGCGAACATTTCGCCTACGTCGATGCGACCAAGCTCGACACGGTGCTCGGCCGCCTGCGCGAGAACGGCCTGCTGGCCTGGGACGGCGAAACCCAGCGCTATCGCGTGAGCCCGGTCGGCCGCCAGGCCCTGTCGGCGCTGAGCCTGCTGCTGCAATTCCAGGGCGACGGCGACGAACTGGCCTACGTGACCGCGCAGATCGCCGCGGGCGAAGCCACCGGCCGCATCGGCAGCGAGGATCTGCAGCATCTGCTGTCGCGCCTCAACGAGCTGCGCGACGATTTCGACCGCGCCGTACTCAGCGGCTCGGAACATCGCATCCGCGCGGCCGCAGCGACGTTGAAATCGGTCTGGCGCTGGGTCGAGAAGGGCACCGAGATCGTCAAGCTGATCGCGCAGGACGAGGAACTCGATCCGGCCACGCACCGCGTCGCGCAGCAGATCGGCCGCGCGCAGAGCGCGATGCTGCGCCAGGCCGCGGTGTTCCAGCGCGCGCTGAATCAGCTCGACCGCCATCGCGTGCATCTGGGCGGCAGCGGCCTGTCGTCTTCGGACGTGAACCAGTGGCTGCGCGCGCTGAGCGCCGACCAGCTGGCCGCGCTGGCCCGCGACGTCGTCGCCGAGCGGCTCGCGCCGGCCTTCGTGCTCGGCGACATCGCGCTGGACGTGGCCGATTTCGAACTCGTCGAGCGCGAGCGCGAAGTCGGAACGGTGGAAACCCTGCCCGAGGCGCGAGGCGCGCCGGAACAGGCCACGGCGCCGATCGCGGCCAACGACTACGCGCTGGCGCAGGACTGGCAGGCGCAGCTCGCCGCGCTGGTCGACGCGGCGCCGTTGGCCGCGCTCGTGCCGAGCGCGGATTTCGCGACCTCGGCCTATCGCCTGTCGCTGCTCGGCCTGCTCGGCGATCCGGCCGCGCACGCGCGCGAAGGCGCGCTGGCCGAGCTCGCGCGGCTGCCGCTGCAGCTGGAGCTCAGCGGCGCGCTCGAGGACGTGGACGGCGCCGGCGTCGCGCGCATCAGCGCCGGCCGGCTGCGCCGGCTCGACCCCGATGTTTCGCACAACTCCGCGGCGCCGGCGCGCGACCGCGGCGAGGAACCGACGCATGAATGATCCCGTGGCCGCTCTGATTGCGCGCCTGCTCGCCGAACGCTGGCTGCCGCGCGAAGACGAACTCGCGCGCCAGGCGCTGACCGACGCCGGCTTCCGCGAGGAGCTCGACCGCCGCCTCGCCGCGGCCGGCCTGCGCCTGCTCGATCATCCGTATGCGAGCCACGTCGCCGTGGCCGTGGCCAAGGCGCAGGAAGCCGCCGTGTTCGCCGGCCCGCGCGCGTGGTCGGCGAGCAACCTCGACCTGGACCGCGACACGATCGCGCTGCTGGTCGTGCTCTGGAGCCTGTTGATCCTGCCCAAGCGCCAGCGCCAGATCCGCCGCGTCGAAACCGACCGCGACCAGGAGCAGGGCCAGATCTTCGCCGAGATGAAGCCGGTGCCGGTCGGCACCGAGGTGGCCGAGCCGCTGGCCGAACGCACCCTGCTCGCCGACTTCGGCGACAAGCTCGGCGGCAAGATGCGCATCAACATCAACCTCGGCGTGCTCGCGCGCCACGGCTTCATCGTGCGGCGCAAGGAGCGCATCCACGAAGGGCCGCTGCTCGATCTCGCGTTCGACTACGAACGCACGGCGCGGCGCGTGCTCGACGGCGCGCTGGCCTTCGTCGTCGAGCAGGCGCGCGGCGAGCACGCAGACGAGCACGGCGGCACGGACACGGAGGCCGGCCATGTTTGAATTCCGCGCGCTCGAAGTCGTGCATTGGGACTACTGGCAGCGCTTCACCCTGCCGCTGGACTCGGCCATCGTCACCGTGGTCGGGCCCAACGGCTCGGGCAAGACGACCCTGCTCGACGCGCTGCGCACCCTGCTCGCGATCGAGGACCGCGAGACCGCGCGCGACTACAAGACCTACCTGCGCCACAACGGCAAGCCGTTCGCCTGGCTGCGCGGCGTCGTCAGCAACCGGCCCGACCGCAACGGCCGGCGGCCGTTCTTCCCGCTGATGGAGGCCGAGGTCACCCTGGCCTGCCGCATCCGCAAGAAAGGCGGCGACTGGTCGCGCGACTACCAGATCCTCGGCGGCGACGTCAGCGTCGAGACGATCGAAGCCCACGGCGGCGAATGGCTGGGCCTGCGCGACTACCGCGTGCGCCTCGAAGGGGCCGGACTCACGCGCGCGATTCGCCGCGTGCTGACGCTGGAGCAGGGCGCGACCGACAAGCTCTGCCAGTATCCGCCGCGCGAGCTGCTGCAGCTGGTCTGGGACGTGTTCGGCGAGAAGCCCGTGCTCGAGGACTACCAGCGCGCACGCGCCGAGCAGTTCGCGACCGAGCAGGAACTCAGGACGCTCGGCCAGGACCTCGCCGCGCTGCATACGCGGCTCGAAGCGGCAAAGGCCGACGTGCGCTCGTTCGAGGAGTACGGCGAGCTGCAGCGCGAACGGCAGCGTCTGCAGGCCGAAGTCGTGCCGAAGGTCGCGCTCGCCGAACGCCGCGCGAGCATGGCCGGCAGCCGTCCGCAGCTGACCGGCCTGCGCCGCGCGCTGCGCGAGATCGAACGCCGCGATGCGATCCTGGCCGACGAGCAGCGCGTCGCGACGGCGCAGCTCGAGGCGACCGCCGAAGCCCTGAGTGCGGCGCAGTCGCAGGCCGTTGCCGCCGAAAGCGCGTTCTACGCCGCGCGCGACGCCGCGCGCGACGCGGAGCAGATCGACCGCCGCCGCGTGCAGCTGGAAAACCTTGCGGCGAGCCAAGGCGCCGGCGATGTCGCGCAGTTGCTGCGCGCCGTCGAGATCGACCGGCGCCGCCAGGCCCAGCTCAAGCTCGCAGACGAACAGGCCGTCGAGCGCGCGGCCGAGCTCGACGCGCAGATCGCCGCGCTCGCGAGCGGCCAGCGCTTCCAACCGGGCTTCGAGCGCGAATTCCGCGCCGCGCTCGATCGCGCCGGCATTGCGCACCGCATGCTGGCCGACTGCGTCGAAGTGACCGATCCGGCCTGGGAGGCCGCAGTCGAGGCCGTGCTGCAGCCATATCGCCATCTGGTCCTGCTCGCGTCGCCGTCGGACGCGAAGGCGGCGTTCGGCATCGGCGAACAGATGCAGTACCGGCATTTCGTCGTCGCCGAGCGCGGCGCGCCGCCGCCGGCGTCGCCGGGCTCGCTGCTCGAAGTGCTGCGCTTCGCCGGCGATCCGCCGTCGTGGCTGCCGCGCCAGCTCGACAAGCTGCGCCGCGTCGCCGACGTGGCCAAGGGCATGCAGCTGCCGGCCGGTCAGGACTGGATCACGCCGAAGGGCTATCTGCGCGAGCATCGCGGCGGCCGTCACATCGGCACCGAAGAACGCAATTTCGGCGCGAGCGCACGCGCCGCGCGGCTGCGTGACCTGCAGCTCGAACGCAGCCAGCTGAACGCGGCCGGCGAGGCGCGCCGGCGCGAACGCAGCGAGCTCGAACAACGCCTCGACGGCAATCAGGCGCGCCTGCTGAAGCTCGACGCGGCTCAGGAGCTCGCCGCGCGTGCCGTCGAATTCGCCTCGGCCGCCGAAGCGCTGCCGGCGCTGCAGTCGGCGGCGCAGGACGGCGCGGCCGCGCTGAGCGCCGCGCGCAATGCCGTCGAGACGCTGCGC
>NZ_JANFVR010000268.1 GCF_024609805.1 Tahibacter caeni
GGCGCGGCGCGGCGGCTATGCCGGCGACGCGGGCGCGCCGCGCGTGCTGTCGCTCGGCGACGTCGCGCAGACCGTCGAGGCGCGCACCTCGATCGGCATCGGCGAACTCGATCGCGTGCTCGGCGGCGGCCTCGTCGACGGCTCCGTCGTGCTGATCGGCGGCGATCCCGGCATCGGCAAGTCGACCCTGCTGCTGCAGATGCTCGGCGCGCTCGGCGAGCGGCTCAGCGGGCTCTACGTCACCGGCGAGGAATCGCTGGCCCAGGTCGCCGCGCGCGCGCAGCGCCTGGGCCTGCCGCTCGCGCCGCTGCGCGCGCTGGCCGAGACCTGCGTGGAGCGCATCCTCGAGCATGCCGCGGCGCAGAAGCCGCGCGTGCTCATCGTCGACTCGATACAGACGATCTGGACCGAACTGCTGACGGCCGCGCCGGGCTCGGTCAGCCAGGTGCGCGAATCAGCCGCGAAACTCACGCGCTTCGCGAAGGAAACCGGCATCAGCGTGTTCCTCGTCGGCCACGTGACCAAGGAAGGCGGCATCGCCGGACCGCGCGTGCTCGAGCACATGGTCGACGCGGTGCTGTACTTCGAAGGCGAATCCGGCAGCCGCTTCCGCGTGCTGCGCGCGTTCAAGAACCGCTTCGGCGCGGTCAACGAGCTCGGCGTGTTCGCGATGTCGGAGAAGGGCCTGCGCGAAGTGCCGAATCCGTCGGCGATCTTCCTGTCCGCGCACGCGGGGCCGACGCCGGGCAGCGCGGTCATGGTCACGCGCGAAGGCACGCGGCCGCTGCTCGTGGAAGTGCAGGCGCTCGTGGACCAGTCGCCGCTCGCGAATCCGCGCCGCGTCGCGCTGGGCCTCGAGCAGAACCGCCTCGCGATGCTGCTGGCCGTGCTGCATCGTCACGGCGGCGCCGCGGTCTACGACCAGGACGTGTTCGTCAACGTCGTCGGCGGCATCCGCGTGCAGGAAACCGCCGCCGACCTGCCGATCCTGTTCGCGATCCTGTCGAGCTTCCGCGACCGCGCGCTGCCCGACAAGCTCGTCGCCTTCGGCGAAGTCGGCCTGTCCGGCGAGATCCGCCCGGTGCCCAACGGCGAGGAACGCCTCAAGGAAGCCGCGACCCACGGCTTCCTGAAGGCCGTCGTGCCGAAGGCCAACGCGCCGAAGAAACCGCGCGTCGGCACCCTGGAAGTCGTCGGCGTCGAACGCCTCGGCGAAGCGCTGAACGCGATCCTGTGACGGATCGCGGCCGTCGCCGCGATCCGCAACGTCGCGTTCTCACCCCGACGAACGGTAGTCGAAGAACACCGGCGCCATGTGATCGGCCCTTGGGCGAGCGATGTTCTCGCCAGCGGACCGGTGACGCAGCGGTTCGACGGCGGTTCACTGGCAAGCGGCATGGATAGCTCCCGTGCAAGGGCGCCGCCGCAACGCCCTGACGCGCCTTGCCGGCGCACCGGGTTCACTCCGCCAGCAGTCGATCGAGCTTGCCGAAGCTGCTGCGCCATCCCTGCTCGATGCCGGCGGCGACGTGAGCCTCGCGCATGGCCGCATCGGCGAAGCGGCAGGTCAGAGTCTGGCGGCAACCCGCAGCGGCCGCGGCGAAATCGACGAGCCAGAGCATTTCCTCGGCCATTCCCGGCGCCGCGCCGAGCGCGGCCATGCCTTGCTTCCAGTCGGCCGGATGGTCTTCCCAGTTGCAGCTCAGGACCAGGCACCGGTCCGCGACGATCTCGCGGTATTCGCCTTTCAGCGGGTACGTCGCGCCGTCCTCGCCGTGCAGGACCAGCGCGTAGCGGCCGCCGACGCGGACGCCGGCGGTCACGTCGACGCGGAACCCTTGCGGACCGAACCAGCGCGCGAACCGCACGGGCTCGGTCCAGGCGCGGAACACGGCGGCAGGCGGCGCGGCGAAGTCGCGCCGCAGCACCACGTCGTGCGCCGCGTCCACGGTCAGTCCTTCTTCGCCGCCGGCGGCGCCGGCAGCGCGTCCTTGAACGCTTCGACCTGGATGCGCACGAGGATGCGGCCCATGCCGTTCTGCGTGTACTGGTCCATGCCGAAATCGGCGCGGTCGAGCTGCGCTTCGGCATCGGCGCCGCAGACCGGCTTCTTGAAATACGGATGCTCCATGCAGGTGAAGCTCTTGATCTCCAGGTTCAGCGGCTTGGTCACGCCGCGCAGGGTCAGCTCGCCCTTGACCGAGGTCGGCTTGTCGCCGCTGAACTGCAGCTCGCCGCGGTAGACCAGCTTCGGAAACTTCGCCGCGTCGAGCCAGTCGGCCGTGACCGCATGCTCGTGCATCGCGTCGAGACCGAAGTCGATGCTGTCGGCGTCGACCTCGACCTTGACGCTGCCGCGATGCGCGGCGAGATCGAGCTGGATCTCGCCGGACGTGCGGTTGAACTTGCCGCGCCAGACCGACAGGCCCATGTGCGGCATCTCGAGGCTCGGGTAGGTGTGCATCGGATCGATGACGTATTTCTCGGGCGCGGCCTCGGCGGGCAGCGCCGCGACGGCGAACAGGGCGAACACGGCGGACAGGCGCAGCGGCAGGGACATGGTCAGGCTCCTGGTGGTACAGCGTCGGGAACAAGGAATCGGGCGGACGCGGCCGGTCCGCGTCCACTCCATCAGGGCGTCGAATGGGCGGGCCGGCGATCGACACCGGGCAGCGACGATTTTTTCGGCCGGCCGCTCAGCCACGCGCGAGCTCGCGCTGCAGGGCATCGAGCAGCGCCTGCCAGCCCTGCTCGCGCGCGGGCGAAGAATCCTGCCGGTCGAGAAACGCGCCCTGCTCGGTCAGGCACAGCCGCGTGCCGCCGCGTTCGGCCTGCAGCTCCACGGTCAGCAGCGCCGCGAAAATACGCAGGCCGTCGCGCGCGAGCGTGCTGCTCGACACGACGCGGCGCTCGGCGACGATGTCGAGATAGCGGGTCTCGACGTCGTAGACGGGCTCGCCGGCGCCGCGGCAATAGCGGCCGTGCTCGCAGCCGCCGATGCGGAAGTCGTGCGTCTGCTCCGCCTGCAGCCAGTCCCCGGCGCGCACGAACCAGCGCTGCCGCGCGGCGGCGTCGGTCCAGGCGGCGAACACGCGTGCCGGCGGCGCGGCCAGGACGCGCTGTACGGTGAACTGCGCATGGGCGACCGCATGTTCCTGCGCGGCCGGCTTGGGAACCAGGTGCATCGCGACGCTCCGGCGGATGCGGAGCGCCATTGTGGGCCGCCGCAGCCCGCGCCGGCCAGCCCCGGCGCGCGGATTGCAGCCTCGGCGGCCGGCGGCGATCATGCGCGCGACGTGAAAGGAAACCGCATGCAGCGCGCCGAATTCGAAGCCCTCGTCAGCCGTCTCGAAACCCTGAAGCAGAACGATCCGCGCGGCTATCAGCTGCGCCTGGTCGGGCTGGTCCTGCTCGGCTACGGCTACCTCGCCGGCATCGTCGCGCTGCTGATCGCGCTGCTCGCCGCGGCGGCGCTGTCGGTGCTGTTCCTCAAGGCGCTCGCGATCAAGCTCGTCATCCCGCTCGCGTTCTTCATCTGGGTCGTGCTGCGTGCGCTGTGGGTGCGCATCGCGCCGCCGGTCGGCTTCGCGGTCACGGCCGGGACCGCGCCGGCGCTGTTCGAACGCATCGAGCGGCTGCGCCGAGCGCTGAAGGCGCCGCGCTTCCACCGCGTGTTGATCACCGACGATTTCAACGCGGCCGTCATGCAGGTGCCGCTGCTGGGCCTGTTCGGCTGGCACCGCAATTTCCTGCTGCTCGGACTGCCGCTGCTCAAGTGCCTGACGCCGGAACAGCTCGACGCCGTGCTCGCGCACGAATTCGGCCATCTCGCCGGCGGCCACGCGCGCTTCGGCAACTGGCTGTACCGCTCGCGCCGGATCTGGCTGCAGCTGGCCGAGAGCATAGGTCGCGCCGGCGGCGGCGGCAGCTTCCTGTTCCGCCGCTTCTTCCAGTGGTACGTGCCGTATTTCCACGCCTGGACCTTCCCGCTCGCGCGCGCCAACGAATACGAGGCCGACGCGGTGGCCGCGCGGCTGACGTCGCCGCGCGTCGCGGCGCAGGCCCTGACCAGCGTGAACGTCGGCGGCGCGCTGCTGCAGGAACGCTTCTGGCCCGAGCTGCACCGCCAGGCCGACGACCAGCCGCAACCGGCGTATCTGCCGTATACGCAGATCGGCCAGGGCCTCGACGAGGACTTCCGCAGCGACGACGGCCGCCGCTGGCTCGCCGAATCGCTGAAGCGCGAAACCAGCTACGCGGACACGCATCCGGCGCTGAGCGACCGGCTGCGTGCGCTGCGCCATCCGGCCTCGGTCGCGCCGCCGGCCGCCGGCGCGTCGGCCGACCATCTGCTCGGCGAGCTGCGCGAACGCGTCATCGCGACCTTCGATGCGCGCTGGCAGGAACAGATCAGCCACGGCTGGCGTCAGCGCTACGACGAGGTGCAGAAAGGCCGCTCGCGCCTGGGCGAGCTGAACGCGTCCGTCGCCGAACGCGAGCTCGGCGTGGACGAGAAGCTCGAGCGCGCGCATCTGCTCGCCGACGTCGGCCGCGACAAGGACGCCGCGCTGCAGCAGTTCCAGGCCGCCGTGCAGGCGCATCCGGACAGCGCCGCGGCGCATTTCTTCTACGGCCAGGGCCTGCTCGCGCGCGACGACGAGTCCGGCGCGACGCACCTGCGCCGCGCGATCGAACTGGAACCCGGCGCACGCGGCAACGTCGGCGAAATCCTGCGCGACTATTACTGGCGCCGCGGCGACAAGGCTGCCGCCGACACCTGGCACGACACGGTGGAACGCCACGAAGCGATCAGCGACCAGGCCCGCGCCGAGCGCGCGCGGCTGACCGTCCACGACAAGCTGGAACCGCACGGCCTCGGCGCCGAGCGGATCGCCGAGCTCGCGCAGCAGCTGCGCGAGCTCGGCATCTACCGCGCCTGGCTCGCGCGGCGCACGCTCAGACACATGCCCGAGCATCCGCAGCTCGTGCTCGGTTTCCGCGCGACACGGCCGCTGCGCTGGCACAGCGCCGCGCGCGCCGAGCAGCAGCAGAACCGGATCCTTTCGCGCGTCGCGTTCCCGCACGACGTCATCGTGCTCGCGGTCGACGGCGACAACGCGCGCTTCGGCCGCAAGCTCGCGAAGATCGCGGGCTCGCGGCTCTACTGAAAAACGTCAATCGCTTTCGGCCTGCCCGCGCGCGAACGCGAACGCCGCGCCCAAGGTGCCCGGAAAACGCGTGCCGATGCGCGGATCCATGATCGGCACGAGCGCGCATTCGGCTTTCGGATCGGCCGGCGCATAGCCTTCGATGCCGCCGAGCACGGCCTCGGCCTTGCGTTCGCGCGCGAGGAACAGCGCCATCGCGCGCGCCGCCGGGTCGCGCGCGTCGTCCTTGATGAACGCGATCCACCGCGCATCGCGACCGGCCTCGTCGCTGACCGCCAGCGCGCGCACGGCCGATATCTGGGTATGGAAGAAATCGCGCCTCAGGAACGGTTCGAGCCGCGCGAGCGGCACCGGGCGCTGCAGCAGGAACGCGCTTTCCAGCGCGACGTGCTGGCGGAAGAACCGCGCCTGCTCCGCCGGCGTCGCCGTTTCCGACAGCGCGGCCGCGTCTTCCTGCAGCGGCGCGTCGAGGTCGGCGGCCAGCGCCGCAGTGTCGCAGCCCTCGCCGTGCAGATGCCGGAACACGCAGGTCTGTACGCGCTCGTAGGCGTCGGCCGCCTGGACGGCCTGGTGCGGGCTGATGCGATAGGTCGCCGCGACGTTGCCGTCGGGCATGACGCCGGCGATGCCGGCCGTCGGCGTCGGTAGCTGCCACTGCTTCGCGTCGCCGTCGAGCCAGAGATAGACGCGGCTGCCTTTCCGCAGCGCGAGACCCAGCTCCTCGTCGTGGCGGCCGCGCGCCGCGGCGCTGAACGCCGAGTCCACGGTGAACTGCCGCGGTGTCGGCGTGCCGGCCAGAGTCTTGATCGTGCGCACGGTCGCGCGTCCGCCGCCGCGCTCGAGCACCTCGAACAGGCCCAGGCTGTCGGCGCCGCGCGCCACCTGATCCTGCCAGGGTTCGTTCCAGGTCGTCGCGGCCGCACTCGCCGCCCACAACACGGTCGCTGCCGCCGCCCCCAAGCGTCGCTGCACCATCGTCGATCTCCCCTCGTGATGACTGGCCGGCGGACATTGGAACCGATGCCCGGCCGTCCCGCATCGACGCGCCTGCGCGCCGTTGCGTCGCGGTACAGCCGCGCGGCCGCGCCTCAGGCGTCCCTGGCCGGCCGCTGCAGGCATTCGGCCGCGCGGCGCTGCAGCAGCGCCTGCTCGCGCAGGTTGCGCGTCAGCGCGGCGGCGCGACGGAACTCGGCGGCGGCTTCGTCGCGCCGGCCGAGTTTCGCGAGCAGGTCGGCACGCACGCTCGGCAGCAGGTGATAGTTCTGCAGCGACGGCTCGTCCTGCAGCGCGTCGGCGACGGCCAGGCCCGAGGCCGGACCGAAGGCCATGGCCACGGCCATCGCGCGGTTGAGCTCGACCACCGGCGACGGCAGCGCCTGGCCCAGCGCGCCGTACAGCGCGGCGATGCGCAACCAGTCGGTGTCGGCGGCCGCGCGCGCGCGCGCATGGCAGGCCGCGATCGCCGCCTGCAGCGCGTACGGACCGAACGCGCCGCCGAGGTCCTCGGCG
>NZ_JANFVR010000269.1 GCF_024609805.1 Tahibacter caeni
CCACGACCGGTGCCGGCGGCGCGACGGGTGCCGGCGCGATCGTCGCGACCGATATCGGCGCCAGAGGCGGCGGCGCGATGACCGGCGCCGCTGCAGTCAGGATCGAAGTCGCTGCCGCGGCGGACGGCGCCGCGCCGAGCAGCGCGGTGAGGCCGTTGATCGCGCTCTCGGCCAGCTTGAGGTACTGCGTGTGGCTGTCGCTCAGCGCGCGCTGGTAGGCGGCGTGCGCATTCGCGGTCTGCTGCTGTGCCTCCTGGAACGCGGCGAGCCAGGCCGGCGACAGCGGTGATTCTTCTTTCACGGTGCGTACCTCGGCGACGGGTGCGGATTCCGCACGCGGCGGATTGGGGCGAGCTGTATTGGGGGCCGGCAGGCGCGACGGATCCGCCGGCGGATAGGGCTTGCCGACGTTGGTGCCGCTGATCGCGATGCCGTGCTTGTGCGCCGCAGGCGCTGCCGGCACGCGTACGTCGGCGAACAACCCGGACAGTTTCGTCACGTGGCCCGCGGCGGCGAGCTGCGCGAGACCGACGAGCAGCGGTTCGAGATCGGACTTGCCCTTGCGATCCAGCGCGATCGCGCGATGGTCGCGCGTGCCGAGAATCGCGCCGACGAGACCTTTGAGCACCGTGCCCGGGCCGACTTCGACGAAGCAGCGCGCGCCTGCGGCGTACATCGCTTCGATCGTCTCGACGAAGCGCACCGGCTGCGCGATCTGCTGCGCGAGGATGGCGCCGGCATCGCCTTCGTATGGCGCTGCCTGCGCGTTCGCATAGACGGGCATGCGCGGTGCCGCGAAGGCGATGCCGGCGAGGAATTCGCCGAACGGCGCGCACGCGGGCGCGACCTGCGCGGAATGGAAGGCCGCGGCGACCGGCAGGCGTTTCGCCGCGACGCCTTTCGCCTCGAGCGCGGCGATCGCTTCCAGCGGTCCCGACACGACGACCTGCTCGGGCGCGTTGTGATTGGCGATGGCGAGCAACGGACCGATCAGCTCGCGCGCGCGCTCGATCGGACAGGCCAGCGCGCACATCGCGCCGCTGCCGCCCGCGGCTGCGTCGCGCATGAGCTCGCCGCGGCGGCGTGCGATGCGCACGGCGTCGGCTTCGGTGACGACGCCGGCCGCGTGCAGGGCGACGATCTCGCCGAAACTGTGGCCGGCGGCCATCGCGCCGTCGACGCCGAGCTCGCGCAACAGGTTGAGCAGCGCCATCGACGCGAGGCCGAGCGCGGGCTGCGCGTTTTCGGTGCGCGCGAGCTCATCGCTCCGGCGGCCGAAGGCGATCTCGTGGATACGCAGGTCCGCGGCGCGATCCCACACGGCGCGCGCCGCGTCGAACTGCATCGCTGCGGCGGCGCCCATTCCCGCGTACTGGCTGCCCTGTCCCGGAAACAGCAGCGCGAGCGCGCCGTCGGGCGCGCCGACGCCGTAGCTCGTGCCGTCCGGAAGCTGGAACGACCGCGTGGGATCGGCGGCGATCTTCGTGTGTGCGAGGGCCAGCCGCGCGTCGAGCTCGGCGACGCTCGCTGCGACGACGGCAAGGCGTACCGCCGCGGTGTGGTCGAACGCATCGCGCGACGCCCGCGCGAGCATCGACAACGGAAGGTTGCCTGCACACGAGCGACGCAGCTGCACGATCTGCTCGACCATCGCCTCGCCGCTCGCCGCGCTCAGCGCGACGAGCTCGTGCGACTGCGTCGCGAGCCGCTCCGCGCGCGGCGCCGCGCCGACGTATTCCTCGAGCGCGAGGTGGAAATTCGAGCCGCCGAAGCCGAACGCGCTGACGGCCGCACGCCGCGGGTGCGACGCGTCGCGGATCCACGGTCGCGCCGCCGTGTTGAGATAGAACGGACTGCGCGCCAGCTCGAGCCCGGGATTGGGAATGTCCGCCTTGATCGTCGGCGGCAGCACCTTGTGGTGCAGCGCCATCACCGCCTTGAACAGGCCGGCGGCGCCCGCAGCCGCCTTGGTGTGGCCGATCTGGCTTTTCACCGAGCCCAGCGCGCACCATTGCGTGCGAACCGCATCCGCTTCGGCGTAGACGCTGCGCAAGCCCTCGAACTCGGCGGCATCGCCGGCCTTCGTGCCGGTGCCGTGCGCCTCGACGAGCTCTACCGTGGCGGGGCCGAAGCCGGCTTGCGCGTAGGCGCGGCGCAATGCGGCCGCCTGCCCGGCCGACACCGGCGCATACACCGACTTCGCGCGACCGTCCGACGACGTGCCGACGCCGCGCAGCACCGCGTAGATGCGATCGCCGTCGCGCTCGGCGTCGCCGAGGCGCTTCAACGCGACCATGCCCAGGCCTTCGCCGAGCATCGTGCCGTCGGCCTGATCCGAGAACGGCCGGCAGTCGCCGCTGGGCGACAGCGCCGGCGTCTTGGAGAAACACATGTACATGAAGATGTCGTTGAGCGTGTCGACGCCGCCGCTGATCACGAGGTCGGAATCGCCGAGCTGCAGCTCGTTGACGGCCATCCGGATCGCGGAAAAACTCGACGCGCACGCCGCGTCGGTGACGCAGTTGGTGCCGCCCAGACCGAGACGGTTGGCGATGCGCCCCGCGACGACGTTGCCGAGCAGGCCCGGGAACGACGCTTCCTGCCACGGCACGTAGTGCGCGGCGATGCGTTCGCAGGCGGCCTGCACGTCGTCTTCGGGCAGGCCCGTTTCGCGCAGCGCCTTCTGCCAGACCGGGCGCTGCAGGCGCGACACCAGCGAAAACAGCAGCTCCTGCGCGCTCGTGACACCCAGGATCACCGAGATGCGCGAACGATCCATCGTCTCGAACTGCTCGCGCGCGGCGTCTTCGAGCACTGCGCGAGCGGCGATCAGCGCGAGCAGCTGCGAGGTGTCGGTCGCGGGGATCGTCGACGGCGGGATGCCCCAGCCGAGCGCATCGAAGTCCATCGGTGCGAGAAAACCGCCGCGGCGTGCGTAGGTCTTGTCGGGCGCCGCCGGATCCGCGTCGTAGTAGTCGTCGACGCGCCAGTGCGTCGCCGGGACGTCGGTCAGCAGATCCTTGCCGGCGAGGATGTCGCGCCAGAAGCCGTTCGCGTCGTGCGAGCCGGGAAAGATCGCGCTGACGCCGACGATGGCGATCGGCTCGCGCTGCGGGGAACTCATGCCAGTGTCCTGTCCGGTGAGTCACATGAAGAGATCGCGCCCGGCATCGGTCGCGAATCCCGGCGCGCCGACGGGTCGTACCGGCGGCAATTTGATCCGGCACAACGGCGAGTCGCAGCCAGGGACAGGGGCGAGCATTCCTGCGAACTCATCGGACACCAAGAGGCCTGGGACGGAAATCGAACGCGGACGGCGGAATCGCCAGACCGAAGGCGCGCAACTGCTGCGCGCGCGTGAGCACCGCGGCGCCTTCGAGCAGGTTCAGCGCGACCTGCACCGCGCTGCGCCGGTCCGGCGCTTCGAGGAAGCTGCCCTTGGCCCAGCTGTTGAACGCGCCCATCGCCGGGCCGCACCAGATCTGGAAATCGGTCAGCCGCTCGCTGATGCCGTCGATCGCCCAGCGGCTGGAGAGACCGAGGTAGGAGCGGAACACCAGCGCCATGCGGTGCTTCGGATCGGATTCGGCGCGCGCGACCTGCGAGGGATCGCGGGAGGACCAGAACGCGCGCGTCGAGGCCCAGGCTTCCTCGAAGCTCGCGCGCAGCATTTCCTTTTCGATCTTCGCCCGATCCGCCGCCGGAACCGCGTCGAGCGACGGGTACGCGCGGTAGATCTCGTAGAGCTTCCTCGCGCGGATCGCGAACATCGTGCCGCGACGCAGGACCTGCACGTCGACACCCATCTCGAACATGTCGGCCGCCGGCGCCATGATCACGTCGGCCATCGAGGCCTGGGCGAGCATCGCGCGCGCGCCGGCGCCGAGACCCGACTCCACGCAGGACTGGTTCACCGAGCCGGTCTGCACGTAGGCCGCGCCGAGCGCGAAGGCGGACGCGAGCGCGCCGGGCGTACCGAGCCCGCCGGCGGCGCCGACGCGGATCGGCCGCGCATAGCGCTGCCCGTCCACGATGCGATCGCGCAATGCCATGATCGTCGGCAGCAGCGCGGTCAGCGGGCGATTGTCGGTATGGCCGCCGGAATCGGCTTCGCAGGTGATGTCTTCGGCGAGCGGCACGCGCGCGGCGAGATCGGCTTCGGCGCGCGTGAGCTCGTTGCGCGCGACCAGCGCATCGAGCATCGCGGCCGGCATGGGCGCCATGAACTGCTTCGCCACTTCCTCGCGCGAGATCTTCGCCAGCACGCGATGACGGCGCCGGACGGCGCCCGCGCCGTCGACCGTGAGGCCGCTCGCCGCGTAGCGCACGATCGCCGGCGTGAGCCCCATGAACGCCGACGCTTCGACGCAGCGCACGCCGCGCCGGATGAAGAGATCCGCGATCGCGTCTTCGATCGCGGGCTCGCCCGGGCTGTGGATGAGATTCGCGCCCCAGGGCAGCCCTTGCGGATCGAGTTCGCGGGCCAGCTCGTCGACGGCCGCTTCGACGCGCGCCGGCGACAGGCCCGCGGCGCCGAAGAAGCCAAGGCAGCCCGCACGCGCCATTTCGATCACGAGCCGGGTGGTGGCGATGCCGTTGGCCATCGCGCCCGCGACGTATGGGAACCGCGTGCCGTGCGTCTCGTTGAAAGTGCGGTCGCCGAGCCACTCGGGATACAGCGGCGGCAACAGGCCGAGCACCGGCCACGCGCCGCTTTCGCCCGCGCCGACCAGCGTGCCGTCGAGCCCGACGCCGAGCCGCCCGTCCCGATCGTCGCGGACGACGGCGGCGGCATGGCGTACCTGGGCGCAGGCGACCGCGAACTCGAACGGCGCGAACGCGGGCGCGCCGCCGCGCCACCGCGCCGGTGCAGGAGGGACGAGCGTGGGAACACTAGCCAAAACTGGCACTCAGTGGCACTTTTAGGGACCGCCGTTATAGCCGTGCCGGAGCGGAAATGCCACCTGGTTGGCCGGATCACCGGAAAAGCGCCCGTCTCACCCGGCCCGACTGCACGGCACGTTGCCGCGCCCCGTCGCCACGCAGCGCGCATGCCTCCTCCGCGCACCCGGCGCCGCGCCATCGTCTCTTCGCGATACAGGTACGTGCCCCGTGACCCGGCCGACGCGCTCGTCGAAGAAGGCCGCCGTCCGCCAGGCGCTGGTCGCCGCGGCGAACCGCCGGTTCCACCGCCAGGGCTTCGAGCAGACGACGATCGACGAGATCTGCGCCGACGCCGGCGTCAGCCGGCGCACCTTCTTCCGTTACTTCGAGAACAAGGAAGCGCTCGCGTTTCCGCATCGGGCCGAGCGCCTCGAGCGCTTCCTCGCCCTGCTCGACGGCGCCGGTCACTCACCCAACCCGGTCGACGGCTTGCGCGCGATCTGCGAAACCTTCGCGCACGAATACTCGGCCAACCGCGAACAGCTCCTCGCGCAGCAGCGCCTGGTCGACTCCGTACCGGCGCTCGCCGCGCGCGAGCACGAGATCGATCGCGACTGGGAGGCGGCGATGGCGGCGACGTTCCGCCGCCGCTTCGGCCGCGGCGCCGCCGCCGAACGCCGCGCGCGCCTGATGGCCGGCGCCGCGATCGGCGTCATCCGCGCGACGATGCGCTACTGGTACGAAAAAGACGGCAAGCCCGATCTCGCGCGGCTCGGACAGGAAGCGCTCGACAGGCTGGAACAAGGGTTTCTGTGCTGAGCGCGTGCGGCGTCGGGCGGCGGCCGCGAAGAGCCCGGCGGGACGATCTCCGCTGACCGCGCGGCCCGGAACGCGGGCGCGTGAGTCACACGGCGCCGTCGGGGGCGCACCCGCTCACGGGCGAATCGTGCGATGCCGTCGGCGGACAGCCTCTCGCGCGGACATCGTGCGACCCTGAATTCTTTCCATCCGTCGCGATCCGGACGGCGTTCTGCCAGCGCCTCGTCGAGCGGCGTGCAGCCGCCGGATCTCGCCGCTCTGCGCGGGAGGACCTTGGCGTCGGCGAAGCGCTGCTGCAGGCGGAACGGCGGAATGCTCCGGCCGTACCAGATCGCGCGCACGCGGACGGTGCGGCCGACCTGGTCCGGCGGCAGGCGGATTTCGTCGCGCGCTTCGCCGGCGCCGGACAGCGCCGGGCCGATGCGGCACGGATCGTTCGCGGCCTCGCTCCCACGTCGCCGAGCAGGCGGACGTACGGCGATCCATCGTCGAGAAAGCGTTCCGGATCGAAGCCGCGCGGTCGCAGCCGGTCGTCCTTGACCGGCTGCACGCGCGGGAATCGCGGAAATTGCCGCGACCGGACGACCGGCAACCTGCCCGCTCCCCCGACGCTCGCATTGTCCGGCAGCCGCCACTACACTCGCGCGCCCTCGCAAGCCCGGGTGCGTCCCATGCGGATCGGAATCGACTTCGGAACCAGCTACTCGGCCGCCGCGGCGTCGGTCGGCGGCCGCCTGCACGGCATCCGCTTCGGCGAGGACACACAGTTCCGCACGGCCGTGTTCTTTCCGGCCGCGGTGCCCGACCCGAACGACTTCGTGCTGACCGACGAGCTCGAGGCGCAGGTCGACGCGCAGCTGCGCTCGGCGCGCGCCGCGCAGCGCCACGCGTTCGACGCCTGGCGCCGCCGCGTCGCCGAGGCCGACGCGCTGCCGCCCGAGC
>NZ_JANFVR010000027.1 GCF_024609805.1 Tahibacter caeni
GAAATCAACCGCGCGCCGGCCAAGACCCAGGCCGCGGGCGCGATCTCGGTCGTCGTCTGCAGCGTCGAGCCGGCGCGGCTGGCGCGGCTGCGCGTCGATCTCGAGCGCGAGCTGGCCGGCGAGGACTGGGAGCTCGTCGTCATCGGCGACGCGCGCTCGCTCTGCGAGGGCTACGGCCGCGGCCTGGCCCGCGCATGCGGCGAGCTCGTCGTGTTCTGCCACGACGACATCGGCATCCTGAGCCGGCGCTTCGCCCGGCGCCTGCGCGAGCACCTGGCCACGCACGATCTGATCGGAGTGGCCGGCAGCGACCGGCTGTCCGGGCCCAAATGGTTCTGGTCCGGGCCGCCGCATACGGCGTCCTGGGTCAGCCAGCCGCACGGCGACGCCTGGCTGCTCGGCCTGCTCGGCAACCTGGGGCCCGTCGTCGAGAACGCCCAGGCCCTCGACGGCCTGTTCCTGGCCGGCCGCCGCGACGCGTTGTGGTCGCTCGGCTTCGACGCGGCGACCTTCGACGGCTTCCATTTCTACGACCTGGACCTGAGCTGGCGCGCCCATCGCGCCGGCCTGCGCTGCGCGATCGCCCTGGACCTGCTGCTGTGGCACGCTTCCGGCGGCAATTTCGCGGCGAGCTGGCAGCACTACGCCGGACGGTTCCTGCAGAAATTCCCCGAGATCGCGCCGACCGGGCCGGCCGCGGCGTTCCGCCCGGGCACCCTGGTCTGCGCCGACGAACGCCAGGTGGAGCCGATCTACGACTGGATCGCGCACTGGCTCGGCGGGCCGCCGGACTGAGACGGGCAAAGACGCGGCCGCTTTCGCGGCCGCGCCGTCGGGACTAGCCGGATGCCCGGCCGCCGACGCTCAGTAGCAGCTGTTGCCGTAGGGCACGCCGAAGCCGTCGTAGTACGCCGTGACCAGGTAGTACGTTTCGACGCCGTAGTAGCTCGAATCGCCGCTGCAGGTCTCGATCTCGGCCCGGTCGTATGGAGTGGGACCCGAGCCGGCGCGATACAGCACGCCGTCGAGCCAGACTTCCGCATCGGCATCGAGCGTGGCGACGAGATCGGTGAGGAACTCGGCGCCGTCATAGCCGGAATTGCAGTGCACGCGGATGTCGTTGGTCAGCAGGCAGCTGAAGTACTGCTTGACGAAGGACGGGTTGCTGCCGGGAATGTCGAGGACTTCCTGGCCGTTGACGAAGATTTCCGTGTGGCCGCTGCCGGCGGCCGAGGTCCAGTAGCTGGTCAGCGCATTGACGTCGGCGAAGGGACCGTCGCTGGCCGCCGCCAGACCGGGGGCGAGAACGGCGGCCAGTGCCAGGCCGCAGAGTTTGCTGATCATGTAGCGCTCCTTGTGGAGTGTGACTTGCTCGGGCGCCGCCATCGGCCGCTCCGGAAGCGGCGCAATCCGTGACGACGGCGGCGTGGAAATCATGCGCCGAGGGGATCGCAGATCCTGCGAACCGGGCGGCGCGCGACGAACGGCCGACACTGGCCGGAGCGCGGCAGGCGCCGGCCTCGGCCCTCAATGCCCCGCCACACTGGCCGCCACGGCGGCGTTGGCCGATAATTGCCGACTTTTCCGCCTTCCGGAACGTGTCCCATGCAGTACGTCTACACCATGATCGGGGTCAGCAAGGTCGTGCCCCCGAAGCGCGAGATCATCAAGGACATCTCGCTGTCGTTCTTCCCCGGCGCCAAGATCGGCCTGCTCGGCCTCAACGGTTCGGGCAAATCCACGGTGCTGCGCATCATGGCCGGCGTCGACCAGGACTTCGTCGGCGAAGCGCGGCCGCAGCCGGATCTGAAGGTCGGCTACCTGCCGCAGGAACCCGCGCTCGATCCGGACAAGACCGTGCGCGAATGCGTCGAGGAAGGCGTCTCGGAAATCCTGCACGCGCAGCAGCGCCTCGACGAGGTCTATGCGGCCTACGGCGAGGAAGGCGCGGACTTCGACAAGCTCGCGGCCGAGCAGCAGCGCCTCGAGAACATCCTCGCGGCGACCGACGCGCACACCCTCGAACGCCAGCTCGAAGTCGCCGCCGACGCGCTGCGCCTGCCCGAGTGGGATGCCAAGATCGCGAACCTGTCCGGCGGCGAGAAGCGCCGCGTCGCGCTGTGCCGCCTGCTGCTGTCCAAGCCCGACATGCTGCTGCTCGACGAGCCGACCAACCATCTCGACGCCGAGTCGGTGGAATGGCTGGAGCAGTTCCTGGCCGACTTCCCGGGTACCGTCGTCGCGGTCACCCATGACCGCTACTTCCTCGACAATGCAGCAGAGTGGATCCTGGAACTCGACCGCGGCCGCGGCATTCCGTGGAAGGGCAACTACACGTCCTGGCTGGAGCAGAAGGACGAGCGCCTGAAGCAGGAAGCGCAGCAGGAGAAGTCGCGCCAGAAGGCGATCCAGCGCGAACTCGAATGGGTGCGCCAGAACGCCAAGGGCCGCCAGTCCAAGGGCAAGGCCCGCCTGAACCGCTTCGAGGAACTGAACTCGGTCGAGTACCAGGCGCGCAACGAGACCAACGAGATCTACATTCCGCCCGGCGAGCGCCTCGGCGACATGGTCATCGAGTTCCGCAACGTGTCCAAGGCCTTCGGCGACCGCCTGCTGATCGACGACCTGTCGTTCAAGGTGCCGCCCGGCGCGATCGTCGGCATCATCGGCCCGAACGGCGCCGGCAAGTCGACGTTCTTCAAGCTGCTGACCGGCGCGGAGAAACCCGACAAGGGCGAGATCGTCATCGGCCAGACCGTGCAGCTGGCCTACGTCGACCAGTCGCGCGACAAGCTCGAAGGCACCAACAACGTCTGGCAGGAAATCTCCGGCGGCGCCGACATGATCACGGTCGGCAAGTACCAGACGCCGTCGCGCGCCTACATCGGCCGCTTCAACTTCAAGGGCCAGGACCAGCAGAAGATCGTCGGCCAGCTGTCCGGCGGCGAACGCGGCCGACTGCATCTGGCCAAGACCCTGATGCAGGGCGGCAACGTGCTGCTGCTCGACGAACCGTCCAACGACCTCGACGTCGAGACCCTGCGCGCGCTCGAGGAAGCGCTGCTCGAATTCCCGGGCTGCGCGATGGTGATCTCGCACGACCGCTGGTTCCTCGACCGCATCGCGACGCACATCCTCGCGTTCGAAGGCGACTCGCACGTGGAGTTCTTCACCGGCAACTACCGCGAGTACGAGGAAGACAAGAAGCGTCGCCTCGGCGACGAGGCGGCCAGGCCGCACCGCGTGCGCTACAAGAAGCTGGCCTGAGCGACGCGTTCCGCGTTGGGGGGCGCGGTGCCCTGCTCCGTCTGGAGCCGGGCGCCGCGACGGCGCGCGGGACGCATCGCAGCGGATCGCCGCGGTGTTCCGCTGAGCCTCGCGAACGGCTTTTCCCGTATCGGGTAGAGACCTGCCGCCATTCCCGCCGGAGACCGCCATGAGCCCACCGCGCTACAGCATCGTCGTGCCGCATTACGACGGCAGCGTCAGCGACGAATTCTTCCTACGCGGCATGCGCTGCCTGGCCGAGCAGACCCTGCAGGATTTCGAGATCCTGCTGTACCACGACGGCCCGCTGTCGCGGCCGCTGCCGGATCTGGCGGACCTGGGCTTCGGCGAACGCCTGCGCGTGGAAATCACGTCGCAGCGCCACGACGACTGGGGCCATTCGCTGCGCGATATCGGCATCCGCGCCGCGCGCGGCGAGTACATCGTGCATTTCAATCCGGACAATCTGCTGTATCCGAACGCGCTCGAAGTCATCGACCACTGGAGCCGCGTGCCGGTACGGCCCGGCGCGAACGAGCAGATGACCGAGAACCCGGACATCCTGATCTTCGGCATTCTCATGCGCGGCATGAGCTACAGCGGCCGCGGCGCGCTGTACCGCAATACCTCCTGGACGAACAATGTACTGATCTACACCGGCATACCCGCGATCGCCGGCCTGATCGACTGCCTGCAGCTCGTCGCGAAGACGGCGATCTGGCGCGAGATCGGCGGCTGGTACGACCGCTCGCTGGCGTCCGACGGCGAGATCTATTCGCGCCTCGTCGCCGAACGCGGCGCGCGCTACGTGCCGGCCATACTCGGCGAGCACTGGTGACGGCGCTTCAGCGCCGCCATTTGCGCCAGAGCAGCCGCGGCAGCGATGCCGCGAAGCGCGTCCAGAGCCCCAGCCAGACCATGCCGCGCAGCAGCGGCCGGCGCGCGGCCGGATCGAAGCGGCGGAACCAGCGCCACATGCCGCGATGCTTGTGCCAGGCGACGAACACCGGCCGATGCCGGCTCGATCCGCCCTTGCCGTGGACGACCGCGATCGAACCCGCGTAGTAGACCGTATACCCCGCATCGCGCAGGCGGCGGCACAGGTCCAGATCTTCGCAGTGCAGGAAATAGCCCTCGTCGAAGCCGCCGACCGCGTCGAACGCGGCGCGCGGCAGCAGCATCAGCGCGCCGGACACCGCCTCGGCGGGACCATCCGCGCCGCGCACGGCCTCGTCGAGCGGCTCGTTGACGCCCTGCCAGGAGGGCCTGCCGCCCGCGAAGCGCGCGAGGCCGCTCAGGGTCATCAGGCTGCGGCGCAGGGTCGGGTCGCGACGGCGCGAGGCCGCTTCGTCGCTGCCGTCGGGATGGCGTATGCGGACGCCGAGCAGGCCGAGCCGCGGCACGGTCGCAGCCCGCGCGAGCAGTTGCGCGACGCTGTCGGCCTCGAGCAGGCAGTCGGGGTTGAGGATCAGCAGATGATCGCCGCGCGCGAGCGCCGCGGCGCGGTTGACGCCGGCGCCGAAGCCGAGATTTTTCCCGTTGTGGATGATGCGCACCCGCGGATCGGCGCCGTACGCAGCGGCGACCGCGGCCACGCTGCCGTCGCTGCTCGCGTTGTCGCTGAGCAGCAACTCGACGCGCGCGGTGCCGGCGAGCGCGCGCCGCACCGTGTCGACGAGCCCGGCGCCGCTGTCGGCGGCGACGACGACGATGCTGGTCAGCACCGGCAGCCGCATGCGGGCGCCGCGGTCAGACGCCGGCCAGCAGCTTGTCGCCGGCTTCGCGCGCGTGCTGCCAGAGCTGCGGCCAGGCCTCGTAGTTGTCGGCGAGTTCGCCGAGCTCCAGGCGCAGGGCCTTGGCGCAGGCGGCCGCGTCGAACTCGTCGCTCCAGTCGCCGAGGCGCGGCGGCGCCTTGGCGATCAGCGCACGGCCGTTCGCGTCGATGATGCTGCGCACGTCGGCCTGCCAGTAGACCGGCGCGTCGCCGGCCGCCTCGAACTGCTGCTGCAGCCGCTCGATTGCGTCGGCGCGCACGTAGTTCAGGTATTCGCGCAGATGGCTGACGCGCGCGTTCTCGCTCGCGCCGGCCAGGTCGCGGAAGATGTCCGCGAGCAGGTCCAGGCGCTGCGCCGCGTCGCTGGCCAGGAAATTGCCGAACTGGCGCTGGATGTAGTCGGTCGCGAAGTGATTCACGCGCGGCGTATTGGCCTGCAGGGTCCGCGGCGAACGCGTGCGTGATTGTTCCTGCAGATGGCCGACCGCGACCGGCAGCTCCAGCACGAGCGCGTCCGGATGGCAGAAATGCGCGGCGGCCGAGAACAGCGCGTCCTCGCCGCGGCCGACCGCGTTCGTGCACGGCAGCAGCAGGCTGTTGTCGAACGCGAACGGCGTGAACCAGGAAATCGACGCGAGCCGCGCGCGGGCCGTGCCCTGCCAGATGAACTGCGCCTCGATGTTGGTCAGGTAGGTCTCGCGGCTGGAGCACAGATCGGCGCGGCCGGCCGCGTCGAGGTGATAGATCCAGGCAGCGCTCTCCGAGCGCGCGCTGCCATAGGTGCCCTGCTGCGTCGCGAGCACGCGCGTGTCGCTGTTCAGATGCGCCAGACGCGCGAGATTCAGGCCGCGCAGCGATTCGCGATTGAGGCCGTATTCGCCGCGCGCGACGAGCTCCCCGACGCCGATGCCGCAGACGTCCAGATGCAGGTTGAACGGGTCGTCGGCGATTTCCTCGCCGGCGGCCAGCGCCTCTTCCATGTTGCGATAGAAGCGCGCGAACGGCAGCTGGGTCGGATTGAGATCGAGACCGCCGCGCACGAGTTCGTGACGGCGCAGCGGCAGGCGCTGGTCGTCGTCGAACAGCGCGAAGCGCCCGCCGGCCGACAGCAGCAGCGCGAGATTCCAGCTGCGGCCGCCGCCGAAGCGCGTCGCGCCGGTCTGCGGCAGCAGCAGCCGCTGCAGCGCGGTCTGGCTCTGCGGCACGGCCTTGGCCAGACGCTCGACGAGGCGCTGGCGCTCGGCCGGGCCGACATAGGTGACCTTGCAGCCCGTCGTGCGCGCGAACTCGCGCAGCAGGTCGCGGTGGCGGTCGAGGTTGGCGGACAGCACCGAGTCGTCGAGCACGACGTAGTGACGGCCGGCACGCGAGCGGCGCTCGTAATCGCCGATCGAGGCGAGCAGGCGCTCGAGCTGGGCCGGCCGGTCGCAGGCGCGCACGAAGATCGCGCGCAGCGGCGCCGGCGCGGGTGCCGCCGTGCCCTGCAGGCGTTCGGTGAAGCGGAGATCGGAAATCAGCAGGTCGCGCTCGATCAGGCTCTGCAGCACGCGCGTGACGGCTTCGCGCTGGTGCTCCAGGCCCGGGATCGTGCTCTGGATGCGCGCGACGTGCTCGTCGAGGGTGCGGAATTCGCGGCACTGGTCCAGTGCCTGCAGGACCTGGAAGGTCATGACGTGGGCGTCGCCCGTGCGTTTGACCTGGAACACGCATTCGCTGTTGGACAGCGAGGCGACGACGGCGTCTTCGGACGCGAACAGCGGCGCGTTCGGATCCGGGCGCAGCGGCGCGGGCGGCGGCGGCGTGGCGTCGAAGGTGTACTGGTATTGCAGGTTGTTGCTCATGAAACCGGTTGCCTTTGCCTGTATCGACGCAGGCCCGGAGGCGCTGCGTGTCGCTGTCGTTGCTGGCGGATCGCCGCGGAACACGGCCGGGTTGATGCTGCCGGCCCGCGTCCGTCGTCGCGCTGCCGTCGTCTTGCAGGTGCGGTGCCGGCCGGGCAACCCCAACCGGGACTGCCGGCGGCTGCGGTGCTAGTCGGCACTGCCCCAGAAGCGCCACCACGGCCGCGGCGGAGCCGCGACGGGCGGCGGAGCGGCGGCGGCCTGCTCGCGCCGCAACGCCTCCACCTGCGCCTCGAGCTCGGCGATGCGCGCACCGGCGGCCATGTTCTTGCGAATTTCGTGATTGTAGTGCTGATAGACCGATTCGTCGCGATCACCGAACCAGGACGCCGCCGGCAGCTCCGGAAGCGGCCGGCGCGAACAGACCGCGATGTAATACATCGGCGCGTAGGCCAGGCCGTCCTCGACCCCGCCGTCGCGGCCGGCCGTGACGTAGTGGCCGGCCGCCCCGAGGTCGGGCGGATCCACGCTCCAGATCGCCGACTGGAACAGCAGGCGCTGGGCGTACAGCCGCACGTGCGGATAGCGGCGCCGCAGCAGCGCCTCGAACTCGTCGCGATAGAGCTCGCGCACGTGGTATTCGTTGCGGAAGCCGGCCGCGTCGCTGTAGGTGGCCTTGTCGGGCGAGGAAATCACGAGCAGGCCGTCGTCGGCCAGCGCGTGGCCGAGGCCGTCGAGCAGCGCGTCCTGGGCCTGCACGTGTTCGAGCGTCTCGAACGAGACGACGAGGTCGAAGCTGGCCGCCGGCAGCTGCA
Source organism: Tahibacter caeni (assembly GCF_024609805.1). Classification (GTDB taxonomy): domain Bacteria; phylum Pseudomonadota; class Gammaproteobacteria; order Xanthomonadales; family Rhodanobacteraceae; genus Tahibacter; species Tahibacter caeni. The sequence goes on from NZ_JANFVR010000027.1 coordinate 7,698, forward strand.
GTCTGGTCGCGTCGGCCTGGTCGAAGCGCAGGTTGGCCGCGGCGACGTAGCGCTCGCGCGCATGGGAGACTGCGACCGGATCGACGTCGAGGCCGAGCACGGAATCGGCGACCTGGGCCAGCAGCGCGCTGCCGTAACCCTCGCCGCAGGCCGCGTCGAGCACGCGGCGGCCGCGTGCCCAAGCGCGGACCAGTGCGTAGCGGTGCCAGTGCTCGTACCAGATCTCGCGCACGCACTCGGGTGTGAAGCGCTCGCCGGTGAAATCCAGGGCTGCGCCAGCGCTCATTCGCTTCGGCTCCTGCTCAGGGGGGCGGCATGTTCCCAGACGTGGGCCAGCCGCACCAGTCCCGATTCCGGGCTGCGGCCCCGGACCGTCAGGGTACGCTCGACCGTGTCGAACAGGCGCATGCCCTCGCTGTCCAGCGGATGCACGCGGATGGTGTAGCTGGCCGGCAGCAGCGGCAGCTCGGCGAAATGCAGCACGATGCGGTAGTCGCCGTCGGGCAGCGGCGCCGGCTGCACGCCGTCCATGTCGCTGCTGACGCCGTAGACCGGCGTGCCGTCGCCGCGGGCGATGCCGATGTTGACCACCGGCACGCGGCCGTCGCGCGAGGCGATCGTCGCTTCCACGGTCAGCGCGGCGCCCTGCTCGAGCGCCGGCAGGGTTTCGGCTTCCTCGCCGTTGACGCGCATGGTGCGCACGTGGAATTCGAGGCCGCGCACGGCGTCGAGATCGCGCGCGCGGCTGTCCTCGCCGGCAGATTTGCGCTCGTGATAGGCCAGGTAGGCCTGGGTCACCTCGAACACGTCGCCGCAGGCCTGCATGCGGCCCTGGCGCAGCCACAGCGCCTGCCGGCACAGCTTCTGGATGTGGTACATGCTGTGCGAGACGAGGATCAGGGTACCGCCCTGGTCCAGGTAGTCCTCCATCCAGCGTATGCACTTCTTCTGGAAGGATTCGTCGCCGACGGCCAGCACTTCGTCAGTGATCAGCAGGTCCGGTCGCGTCGCCGCGACGATCGCGAAACCGAGCCGAACCACCATGCCCGAGGAATAGTGTTTGACCGGTTCGTCGATGTAATGGCCGATGTCGGCGAACGCGACGATGTCGTCGAGCCGGGCCGCGAGCTCGTCGGCGGAGAAGCCTTGCAAGGTCGCCGACATCGCAATGTTGTCGCGGCCGCTGTATTCGGGATGGAAGCCGGCGCCGAGTTCCAGCAGCGCGCCGATGCGGCCATTGACCTCGACCCGCCCGTGGGTCGGCGTCAGCACGCCGGTCAGGAGTTTCAGCAGGGTCGACTTGCCGGCGCCGTTGTCGCCGATCAGCCCGAGCGACTGGCCGCGCGCGACCTTGAGGTCGATGTCCTGCAGCACCGGCGTGACCTCGCCGCTCGCGCGGCCGGCCAGCAGGTTGACGAGCGCGCGCAGACGGTCACTGCGGCGGAACACGCGCGGATAGCTCTTGCCGAGGCCGCGCGCCTGCACGAGCACGCTCACAGGAAATCCTCGAAATGCCGCTGCAGGCGGCGGAATGCGAAGCCCCCGGCGAGCACGGCCAGCGCGACGCCGGCGAAACTGCAGGCCAGTGCCGGCCAGCCCGGCGCCGGCATGCCGAGCAGCATGAAGCGCAGGTATTCGGCGAACCCGGTCATCGGGTTCAGGTCGAACCACGGACGTGCCGCTTCCGGCATGACGTTGCGGCCGTAGAACACCGGTGACAGGAACATCCAGAGCATCAGCAGCTGCGGCAGCGCCGGCGCGATGTCGCGCACGAACACCTGCAGCGCCGACAGCAGCAGGGCGAGCCCGAGCGCGAACAGGAACAGCAGCGCGAGCGCCGGCAGCATCGCCGCGAGCCCGGCCGGCGCGATGCCCGCGCCGACGACCAGCAGTACCAGCAGCAGGCCGAGATAGCCGACGCCGTGCACGGCGAACGCCGCGAGCACCGGGGCGAGCACGAGCGCCGACCGCGGCAGCGCGACCTTGCCGATCAGGCTGGCGTTGTCCTGGATCGCCGTCGTCGCGCGACTGACGGCTTCGGCGAATGCGGTCCAGGGCCACAGCACGACGACGAGGAACGGCACGTAGCCTGGCGCGTCGGCGCCCGGCAGGCGCTGGCGGAAAATGTATCCGAATACAAAAGAATAAACGGCGAGCTGCACGAGGGGCTGCACGAGCGCCCAGGCCCCGCCGCTGAAGCTGCCGAGGTAGCGATTGCGCAGGTCGCGTCGGGCGAGCTGCAGAGCGAGCCCGAAGACCGAAGCGATGCGCGCGGTCCTCGGAGAGAGTGTCGGGCTCATGACGAGCGCGCCGGCAGCGGCGCTCGTGCGGCGCAGTGCCGCACGAGCGGCAGGATCACTGCGGATTCGCCGCGTCGTCGGCGGCCGGCAGCTTCGGCGTGACCGGACCCGGCGCGCCGTAGCGTTCGCGCAGCGTGGCCAGCACTTCCGGCTGCGGGTCCATCTTCTCGTTGCGCAGGCCGTCGAGCTTGCCGCGGATCTGCGCTTCGAGCCATTCGGCCTCGAGGCGCGAGACGATCTGCGCGCGCACCTTCTCGTAAGGCTGCTGCTGCGCGGGCTCGATCTTGACGAGCTTGATGATGTGGAAGCCGTACGGCGTGCGTACGACCGGGGAGATCTGGCCGACCTTCTCTAGCTTGGCGGAAGCCTCGGCGAACGGCGCGACGAAGTTTTCCGAAGAGGCGTTCTCGATCAGGCCGTGGTTGTCCTTCTTGCTCTGGTCGTCCGACAGCGATTCGACGAGCGCTTCGAACTGAGAGGGATCGCGCGCGATCTTTTCGGCGGTTTCCTTCGCGAGTGCTTCGGCCTGTTCGGCAGTGCGCGACTTGGTGTCGATCAGGATGTGCTTGACGTCGACGCGCCGCGGAATCTGGTATTTCGGCTTGTTGGCGAGGTAGTCCTCGTGCGCCTGCTCGGAGAAATCCGGCGCCTTCAGACCTTCGCGGAACTTCTCCATGCGCACGCGCGCCAGGGCCGTGTCGATCGCGAGTGAGATCTGCTTCTGCGCGATCGGATCCTTGTCGAGGCCGAGCTTGCGCGCCTCGTCGGCGAGCTGCTTGTCGAGCAGCAGGCTGCGCAGCATCGTTTCGATGCGCTCGGGCTTGTTCATGAAGCCGGCGCGGTCGTCGCGCGGGACTCGGTGCACGTAAGCGTCGACGTCGGAGAGCGTCACGCGGGCGGTGCCCTGCGAGACGACCAGCGTGTCGCCGTCTTTGGCGAGTTCTTCCGCCGACGCGGCAGCCGCGGTCAGCAGACCAAGAGCGAGAATCAGTTGGCGCATTGGATATCCAAAAAAAAGAAAGGGGGCGCGCCGAAAGCGCGCCCACCGAATTGATGGAATCTGAATTGACCGCGGGGCTTTCGGCGGAGTTCCTCGCGCCGGTACCGCGGAAAGACGACGGCCTGCGCCGAGGCGCAGGCCGTGCCGAATCACTGGACTTCGTCGACGCCGGCCGGCCAGCCGGTACCGCCGAGCTTCTGTTGCTGGATGGTGTTGCCGCAGGTGCCGCTGCAGTAGGAGTTCGTCAGATTGCCCAGCGGCGCATGGATGATGTTGAAGTAGTAGGTTTCACCCGGCACGAGCTGGCACAGCGTCGTCGCACCGAGGTAATAACCCCACATCAGCGTGCTGTTGACCGGGCCGTTGTTCATGATGCAGTGCGAGGTCAGCGGCGGCGTCGGCGTGGCCGAGAAGTCGCCGCAGGTCTTGCTGATCGTCCAGGACATGCGCAGGGTCTGCGGCTGGGTTTCCTCGAAGCGGAACTGGCCGTAGGTCTGGTTCGGGAAGTTCGCCGGCACGGTGAACTTCAGCGAGACGTACTGGTTGCGCTGGATCATGACGCGCTGGTTGATGTTGGTAGTGCCCGGGAACAGGCGCGGCGCACCGTCCGGGTTGTGACCGAAGACGTTCTCGAACAGCGTCATGTCGACGTCGCGAGCCGTCGTGATGCCCGCGTTGTACATGACGGTGCCGAAAGTCTGACGCGTGATGCCGGCGTTGTTGACGCAGGTATCGCCGCCGCCGCCACCGCCACCCTGGTTGACGGTCACGTTCTGTCCGGACGTGGCCGTCACCGAGGAGCCGACCTTGTTACAGCTGAGCTGGAAACGATAGCTGCCGGTGACATTCGGAAGCGTCACGTTCACCGACTTGCCCGTCGCGCATTCCGCAGCCGAGCTGCAGACGTTGCCGGTCAACGGCCAGTTGCTGACCGCGCCCGGCGTGGAGCTGCCCGCATAGGTACAGCTATCCGCATTGGCGGCCCAGGTGATCGTGTGGCTCGCGCCGGTCGTCGTCGTCGCCGGAATGTCATTCGTGTCGATGCCGTTGCTGATCGACGGATCCGATACCGGAGTGGTGCCGGTCGGGCAGTCCGTACCCGAGAACGAGCCGGTCGCCAGGAGCGCGCCGGTCGTCGGGTCCATGCTCACGCCGGCCGCGTCGGTCGTGTATTCGCAGACCTTCGGCGATCCACCATTCGGGGTCCAGGTGAGCCGCAGCGTCGTCTGGGCATTCGCAGAACCGGTAGCGGCCGCGATCGTGAACAGCAGCGCAGCGGCGGGCAGGCGCAATGCAGGCATTGACAAGTTCCAATTCAGATGAGAGCGATTGAATTTTAGCGCCGGATATGCCGTCCCGTGCAAACCCTTCGTTAAATCAAGTTGCATGTGAACGGCGGGCGAAGCGTGAAAAGCGGCCAATCCTGGAGCCGTAAATCCGAAAACACCCTTGAAATAGGCCCCGATACGCAGCCGGGAAAGCGCGCGGCAGCGCGGGGGTGAGGATATTTATACACATTGCAATCCCGCCGGACGGTCCGGCCGGCCGGCCGACTGCGCGGATCCGGCGCGATCCGGAGTATGCCCCTGAGCAATCCCGGCCGGGCCGGGACCGCCGCGCGTGGCGCGCCGATGGAGCGTAACGGGAAGCGAGAGGATCGCGGTGAAAAAAAAGAGGGGCCCGAAGGCCCCTCTTTCACTACTGAAACACCTGCTTACCTGATGGATATCAGGAGCAAGCCGCCGTCGCGTTGGTGCAAGCGCGGCTGGCGCGGTGACGGAACAGGCCGCTGTAGTTCGACAGCACGCCCGCGCCCACGTTGGTGTTGATGTAGTTGACCGCTTCGAAGCCGGTCGCCGGCAGACCCGAGTACACGTCGCCGTCGATGGACGCACGGCTCGAGTGCGGCTGGGCAGCCGGGTTCATGCCGAGACGCATCCAACCCGTGGCGGCGAACGGCTTGACGTTCGTGACCAGCTTCGAACCCAGCACGCCCGACTCGGTCGGAGCGGTGGCAACGTTCAGGAAGCTGATGACGTTCGTTTCCTTACACAGCGAGGAAGCCGGCTGGCCCGGAGGCGGCGGCGAGAAGCCCGGAGCCGGACCGCTCGGACGACCTTCTTCGCGGTCGAACTGAGCGATTTCGATCTGGGTGCAGGACAGACCGTCGCCGTTGCCCGTGGCGTCTTCGCCGAAGGTGTAGCGGAACGGCTGGATCGCACCCGGATCGCCCAGCGCGACGCCGAGGATTTCGTTGTCGACGTAGAAGCGCTTGGTCGGGAAGGTCACGACCCAGTCGGTGTTCGAGCCGACCGACGAGTCAACGTTGTATTCGTTGAACAGGTTGTTCGACATGAACACGGCCGACACGGCGTCGATCGCGTTGCTCGGGGCGCCCGTCGTCGAGTAGTCCGAACGGATCAGCTGACCAGCCGAACCGAAGACGTAGGCGGTGGCCACGCCCGGACCCGTGTTGGCCTGAGCCAGCGACGGCGTCAGCGAGGACGTGTCGGAGAACAGCGGGATGATCGTGAAGCCATCGATGGCGTCAGCGTTGTAGGTGAAGAACGTACCCTGAGCAACGTTGACGACGCCGCCGGCGCCGAACAGACCGCCGGTCGGGGCGACCAGCAGCGAGTTGGACGGGTCGATCGCCTGGACCACGTTGCAGTTCGCCGGGGTGCCGGCCGAGGTGTGGGTCACAGCCGTGCGCAGCGCGCCGGTCAGGTCGGCCATCGAGATCAGCTCGATGTGACCTTCGCGGGTACGGGCGTCGTCGACCGGGCCGGTATCTTCATGGTCGCCGGTGTAGGCGTACGGCAGGAAGACCTGGTACGGACGGCCGGTACCGAGCGAGCCGGTCCAGTCGGACTTGTTCGGAGCCGTGCAGCTCTTGTCCGTCGTGGTGATCGCGGCGCCGTCACCGGTCAGGCCGGCGTCGGTCAGCGCGAACACGCTGGCGGTCCACACGTCGTATTCCGACAGGAACAGGTTGAAGTCGAGGACTTCGCGAGAGTTGTGACCCTCGAGGAAGCGGACCTTGACAGCCTTGGCGATGTTGGTGGTGTTGACCACCGAGACGATCGTCTGCTGGTTCTTGTTGACCGTGTAGTACGGGTAGACCAGGACCTGGCCGGTACCATCCGGGTTCAGCTCAACGGCGTTCGCGGTGCTCGCGATGCCGGCGATGGCGGCGAGGCCGGCGACAACCGAAGTCGTCAGATTGTTTCTCTTCATCACAACACTCCTAATGAACCACAGGGCTTTTGCTTACAACCGACCATGCTCCGCAACAGCGGTTTTGGCCCGCCTTTTTTGGGCATGGTAGGGCAACAGCGCGCCAATGCTAGAACAAAGGTCATGGCAACGCAATCCCACGAAAACCGGCTTCGGAGGCCGGCTTATTGAGCCGGAAGGTGGTACCACTGCCCCTTGATGCGGAGCCATTTTTCCTTCTGGACATCAGTACTTGAGACCGGACCCGGGACGCCGGCCGCGATCCGCAGCTCGAAATCGACGATCAGTCGAACGTTGCAGGTATCCGCATCCGGACACTCCTTGTCCATGAGCTCGACCTTCTTCCAGTGGACCGGCCGCGTCGACATGGCGGCGGCGTACTGATCCTTGGGGTGGGTGGACCGGTAGCCCGGGGTCAGGTACTCGTAGGCATCGGCCGCCTTGTGGTCGATCAGCAGCTCCCACCGCTTGACGGCGCGCTCTTCGACGCTGGCGCCCTTCTTGGCGCCGCCGCCGGCGGAACAACCGGCCAGCAGCGCGAGCAGCGCCGGCAACAGCAGGATCTTGGCATTCTTCATGGGCTTCACTCCGCTAATTCGTCAGTTCTGCTTTTTCTTGTTGGCCTTGTCGCCGAACGCGCTCTCGAGCGTATCGCCGCCGGCACCCTTGATCGGCGGCAGCGATTCGAAGCGACGCTGATATTCCTCGGTGATGCTGCGCGCATCGACGGCGTTGCCGACGACGCGCGGCGTGATCAGCACGATGAGTTCGGTACGCGTGCGATTCTTCTTGGTATGGCCGAACAGGTTGCCGAGCAGCGGGATGCGGCTGAGCCCCGGCACGCCGTCCTTGCCGGCGACTTCCGATTCGCCGATCAGGCCGCCGAGCAGCACGGTCTGGCCGCTCTGCACGGCGATCTCGGTCTCGATCTCGCGCTTGGCCACGCTGTAGTTGCCGGTGACGTCCTGCGCGCCGGGCTTGCTGACCTCCTGCGACACTTCCATGTAGACCAGGCCGCCCGGATTGACGCGCGGGGTCACGGTCAGGATCACGCCGACGTCGCGGAACTGCACCGAACCGTAGCTCGTTCCCGTGTTGACGTTGCCGTTGACGCCGGTGGTGAAGCCGCCGCTGAGATAGTTCTGCACGACCGGGATCTGGTCGCCGACGTTGATGCGCGCTTCCTTGTTGTTGAGCACGACCAGCGACGGCGCCGACAGGGTCTTGGTGTTCGAGCTCGTCTGCAGCGCGTTGATCGCGACTTCGATCTCGCTGTTGATGAACGAGAAGAACAGGTTTGAGTTGGCCGAATTCGGCGTGTTGGTCGCACCGAACAGGCCGCGCTGCTGGTTGCCGGGCTGCGACTGGGTGAAGCGGTTTTCGCCCTGGTTGCTCGTGCCGATCAGGCCTTCGAGGAACCAGCGCACGCCGTACTCGAGATCGCCGACCAGGGACACTTCGAGGATCTTGGTCTCGATCTGCACCTGCAGCGGCTCGACGTCGAGGCGCTTGATCGCGCTCTGGATGATGCCCCACTGGCTCTGCGTGGCCATCACGAGGATCTGGTTGTTTTCCTCGACCGCGGTGATGCGCACTTCGGCTTCGTCGTCGCCGATCGTGAACGACGCCGCGCCGCTGCCAGAGGTGCCGCTGTTGGCGGCCGCCTGCCGTTCGCGCGTGGCTTCGGCACGGCGGCTGTTGTCGTTCGTGCCGCGCATCTCGACCGACTGCAGGCCCGGTGCCACGCCGCCGCGCGTGCTCGTGCGGCGCGACGAGGAACCGCTGCCGCGCTGGCCCGTGAACACCTCGTTGAGGCGGTCGGCGAGGTCGACGGATTTTACATTTTTGACGTCGTACACATATAGCTGGGTGCCGTTCTCGCTGCCGCCCTGGTCGAGGCGGCGCAGCCACTCCTCTGCCTGGGCCAGATAGTCCGGATTCGGCGTGATCACGATGACCGAATTCGTGCGCTCGATCGGCACGAAGCGGAACATGCCGGCCATCGGCGATTCGCCGGTCGCGCCGAACAGCTTGTCCAGCTCGGGCATGATCTTGGCGACTTCGACGTTGACCACGGCGTATACGCCGATCGACATGCCCTTGAGCCAGTCGACGTCGAAGGTGTCGATCGTGCGCTGGTAGTTGCTCAGCTCGGTGCTCGTACCGGCCAGCACGAGCATGCTGCGTGCCGTGTCCACCGAGACGAAGGCCTCGGGCTTGGCATAGGGCTTGAGCAGCTTCTCCATTTCCTTCGGCGAAACGAAGCGCAGCGGGAACACGCGCACTTCGTAGCCCTTGGCCAGGCCCGGCGGCGCGACGCGCGGCACCAGCTTGCCCGGCAGCGCGTCCTTGGTCGGCAGCACCGTGTAGCGCCCCTCGCTGTAGACCAGCGAGTTGTTGGTCCAGGACAGCAGCATCTCGAGGATCGACATGGCCTGATCGGACTTGATCGGCTTGGACGTCGAGAAGCTGACGTTGCCCTGCACGCCCGGCGCGATCACGTAGTTGAGCTGCAGCAGGTCGCCGAGGATGGCCTTGGCCACGGCCTGGATCGGCTGGTTCTCGAAATTGAAGGTCAGCTGGCCGTCGGCGTCGGGCACGCTCGGGACCGGCGCGCGCGCGGCGGCCTCGTTGATGAATTTCGAGGTGCCCTTCTCGATTTCCGGCTTGGGCACCTGGGCTGACGGATCCTTCTTGCCGCTCAGCGCGATCGGACCTTCGTCGCGTTCGAGCTTGCCGGTCAGCACCTTCTCGGCTTCGGTTTCCGACGGGGCGGATTTCGTCGGGAGTTCGTCGGCGCGGTCGGGCCGCACCGGACCGGACGTGCAGCCGCCGAGCGCGACCAGCAGCGCGACCAGGCAAAGGGGATACAGACGTAGACGCACTGGTGGCACTCCGTTCATTTGACCTGTTCCTGCTGCTGGCGCAGCTTTTCCGCCTGCTCGCGCATTTCGCGGCGGCGCTCTTCGATACGCTGTTGCAGTTCGGCGGCCCGGTCCGCCGGTTGGCCGGGCGGCTGTCCCGGCACGGTGGTCGGTGCGCCGCCCGGCGGCGGAACCGGCGGCGGCGCGGGTGCGGCGTTCGCCGCTGCCGGCGCCGTGGGCTTCGCACTCGGCGGTACTGTGAGTCCCGGCGCGACCTCGAGTTCCACTTCCGAAGCCTCATCCTGCGGATTCTTGAACACGACGCTGCGCGCACGGATCTCGGTCAGGGTCCAGCCCTGCTGCTCGCCCGGCAGCGGCATGCCGATGCGCAGCGAGACGGCCTCGTTCTTGGCGTTGTCGCGGACCATCGCGAGCTTGACGTCCGGCGTCAGCACGACGCCGGTCAGAGTGATGTTCAACGGCACCGACGGCGGCGGTTCGTCCTTGGCCGTCTCGACGATCGGCGTCGGCTTGCGGTCTTCGTTGAAGATCGGCCGCTGGCGCACTTCGGCGAATTCCGAGTTCGGCGGCATGACGACGGCTTCGGTGTCGATGCGGCCCACGCCGGTGACCGGCGGCGCCTCGGTTTCGGGCAGCCAGCCGTAGCCCTTGCCGGCGCCCATCCAGGCCAGCACGCCGGCCAGCGCCATGACGCCGCAGGCGCCGGCCAGGCCCGTCGTGATCAGGCGAGCGGTGCGCGCGTTCATGCCTTCTCCGCCCCGCGCTTGCGCATGTAGCCCGACAGGTTGAAGCGGATGTCCAACGCGCTCTGCTGCGGCTGCTTTTGTCCCGGCGCGACGTAGCCGTAGTTCTGCTTGTAGATCATCAGTTGCTCGACGAACAGATACGGCTTGCCGCTTTCGAGCTGGTAGATGATCAAGGACAGCGGCTCCAGGTCGCAGCGCATGCGCACCTGCACCGTGACGCGCTCGTAGAGTTCGGGCTTGCCGCCGCTGAGCTGCTGGTGGGTCAGCACCTGGCAGCGGTTCTGGTCGCCGCCGTGCTCGCTGACCGCCTGTTTCATCCGCTGGATCAGGTCGGCCGCGGCGCCGGCCGGATCGGTCTGGGCCAGGAAGGCCTGATTGCTCTGCTCGAAGCTGCGCACGTCGGCCAGGCGCTTCTCGATTTCGCCGCGCTGCTTGCTCGTCTCGCGGAAGCGTTGCTGCTGTTCGCGCAGGTCGCTCATCTGCGAGGCGATGTCCAGGTGCGGCGCGACGAACCACCAGTGCACGCCGAGCAGATAGCCCAGCAGCAGCACGATCAGGGTCAGCACCACGGCCATCAGGCGGCCGTTATTCTTTTCGGGCAGCAGGCGCATTCGCGCTCCCCTCCTTGGATTCGGCCGGAGCCGCCTCAGCCGGCGCCTTGTCCGCGGCCGCCTTGTCCGCGGCCGCGGCGTCGGCGGACGGCCTGGTCGGCGTCGCTTCGCGCGCCTTGAGCTGCGCGACGAGGTTGAAGCGGTCCTTCTTGATGCGCGGATCGGGCTGCACGACGCCCTGGAACGCCGGTTCGCCGAGCACCTTGGACTTCTGCAACTCGGCGATCAGGTTTTCCGAGCGGTCGCTGAGACCCTGCAGTTCGACGCGGCCGTCCTCGGTCACGTTGAGGCGCTCGATGTAGGTGCTGTCGGGCAACCGTTCGGTCAGGTCCTTGAGCAGCGCGATCGCCGGCACGACGGTGCGCTTCTTCTGGGTCAGGAAGTTGGCCGAATCGATGGTTTCTTCCAGGGTCTTGCGCAGGGCCGCGACCTGCTTGGCCTCTTCCTGCGCGGCCTGCACCTCGGCCGTCATGTTCTCGAGTGCGACCTGGCGATTGGCGACGGTGCGCGCCATGACGCCGAAGGCGAGCGCGACGGTCAGCGCGGCGAGGCCGAGATTGATCCAGAGACGCTGGTGGCTGCGCCGGGCGCGCCGGTCGGCCGGCAGCAGGTTGACGCCGAGGCGCTGGCCGCTGGCGACGTCGAGCCAGCAGTCGACGCCGTCGAGCGGGATGCCGAGCTGGGTGATCGGCGCGAGCTCCTCGTCGAACGCGCTGCGCGGCATCACGACGAGGTCGACGACGATCTGCCGGCCGGCGGCGTCGCGGCCGCGCACGACGCAGTCGAAATAGACCTGGTCGGCCTTGAACGGCGTCTGCCGGTCCATCTCGAACGCGAGCACCTGGCGCAGGTTGTCCTCGGTCGCGGCCGGCAGGTTCAGCGAGCGCCGCAGTACGCGGGCCGGCGGCACGCAGAAAAACTGGCGCAGCTGCGGTTCGTCGATGCGCGCGCGCAGGCGCTGGAAATCGCTGCGCTGGACATCCACGTCCTGGTCCAGCGCGACCTGGCCGAAATCGGTCGCGCCGCGCGCGGTCTCGCGGCGCGCGACGAGCTGGCCGTCGGCCACGTGCAGCAGCAGCGATTCACGTCCCTCGGTCAGCGCGGCGCGCCAGCTGGCCGGCAGGAAAGACAGCAACTCGCCGCCCCACCACGCAAAGAAGCGCGGCAGCGGTGTCTTGGCATAGCGCGCCCGCAAGCGGACGAGCTGAGGTTCGAGCACGTCTTGGATGGCCATTACTGATCTTCGCCGTCGCGCCAGCGCAGGACCACGAACGGCCTGCCGCCCACACCCTGTCCGCCGAGCCGTATCGTGGCGTCCAGCCGGGTGCTGGCGCCGTTCGGGAGCGTAGCGCGGGACTCGATACTATACGTGAGCCCCCCACCCTCCGCCATGACAGGGGTTCCGTCGGGCAGAGTCATGTTGTAGGGCATGCCCGGCGGCACCGCCTGGCGCTGGCTGATCATCATCTGCGCGAGTTCCTCAGTCATGCCCGGCAGCGTGCGCAGCACTTCCAGCGGCGCGTAGGCGAAGCTCGGCTGGCTGCGGCCGGAATAGAGGGTGATGCCCTTCTCGATCAGGTGATAGGTGTCGTAGTCCATCCCCAGCACCTGCTGGATCTCCGACACCGTTTCGAACGGCGCGTTCCGCGGCGCGTACTTCAGACCGGCGGCTTTGTAGTCGGACTCCTCGGCACCGTGCGGACCGGCCAGGTCGTCGGGATCGCGCCAGTCGATGATCGCATCGGCCAGTTCCTCGGCGCGGCGCTCCTCGATCCCGCTGCTCTGGAACAGCGCCTTGAGCATCAGCGCGTCGGTGACGTTGATGTCGATCTTGCCGCTGTCGTCGGTCAGGCGCAGCTCGATCCGGATGCCGTCGAGTTCGAACTCGTAGGGCCGGCCGTCGGCGACCCAGCGCGAGAACGGATCCGGATTGCGCAGTTCGTAGACGGCGCGGTGGATCCCGGCTTCGGCCGCATAGCGCGCGGCGGTAGCATCGAACAGATGGCGCGCCTGCAGGTTCTCGGTGCGCGCGATCACGGCGAAGCTGCCGAGCAGGATGCTCATCAGCGCGATGACCCAGAGCACGAGGATGAACGCGACGCCGCGCTGGCGTACCGGATGCATCATTGTTTTTCCATCGCGCCGCTGGAGCCCGGGTCCGGCGAGGCGCCGCCGCCGCTCTGCGGCAGCCGCTGCTGGAACAGGCGCACGCCGCCGCTGGTGTCGAGGATCAGCGGGATCTCCATGGTCGGCCAGACCAGACCCGACTCCGGCGTCATCTCGAGATCGATGCGCACCATGACAGGCAGCAGGGACGGGTTTTCCCATTCCTGCTTCCAGTCCTCCAGCTCGTTCTGGTCGTCGAGCTTGCGGTATTCGAAACGGCCGCGGCGGATGCCGTCGAGCAACAGTACCGGCACGCCGTCGTCGGGCTTGAGCTTGTCGAGGTCGAAGCCGTTGAGCATGTTGTGGGTGAACACGAGCTGCAGGCCGTTGCGGCCGCGCGACAGCTCGAGCGTCTGCACGTAGGGGCCGCCGCGGCTCAGATGGCCCGGCATCGGTGCGACGAAGCGCAGGAAATCGTTCTCGCCCTGGAACACGAAGTTCGCGCCGCTGCCGTGCTCCTGGCCGAAAGCCAGCGGCAGGCTGCGGCTGAGCTCGTGGCGGATGAATTCCTGGGCGACGCGCAGCCGGTTGGTGCGCTCGATGTTCTGCTCGCCCGAGTGCATCGCGCGCGTCGCGGCGCGGATGCCGCTCATCGCGCCGGCGAGCAGCACGGCGAGCAAGGTGATCGCGAGCAGCACTTCGAGCAGGCTGAAGCCGGCCTGGCGGCGGCCGCGGTTCATTGCTTGCGTTCCTGCTCGTTGCGACGGATGGTGCCGTCGGGCGACTCGATGCCGACGGAGCCGCCGGATTCGGGAATCGCCGAGCGCAGCGAGACGAAATGCGCACTGCGTGGGCTGCGCCGGTCGCCCCAGAGCACTTCGAGGTCGACGAGGAACAGGTCGATGCCCTGGAAGCCTTCGGGCCTGGGCTGCGAATTGGAATCCGGCGGCGGCTCGTACTTGCTGATCTCCAGCTCCCAGCGGAACTGGTCGTCGAAGCGGCCGCTCTTGCGGCCGGGCTCGACCTTCTCGCCTATGCCGACCACGTCAAGCTGCGACTGGGCCCACAACGCGGCCTGGGTGTAGTCGGCGGCGAGCCGCGTGTTGCGGATCGACGCGGACAAGATACCCATCAGCACGCCGAAGCCGATCGCGAACACGACGAAGGCCGCAATCAGTTCGATCAGGCTGAAGCCGGTCTGGCGCGACGGAGCACTCAATGAGCGGCGCAGCGGCGGCGGCAGGCGTTTCATCGCTCCTTGAGCTCCTCGAGATCGACCTCGCCGGTCAGCCAGCCGACGTTGACGCGCCACTCGCGCGCGCCGGAAATGACGGAGACGTGGCCGCCGGTGGAACTGCCGTCCGGATAGAAGCGGATGCGGCCGGCCTTCTCGTGAATCTGTTCGCTCTGCGCGGTCAGCAGCTTGACTTCGACCTTGTCGGGAAACTTGACCGCGGCCTTGCCCGGCGCGGTGTAGCTCATGTCCTCGAGATCGATGTCGAGGGTCTTCTGCTCGCCTTTGACGATGGCCTGGCCGCGCGTGTAGCGCAGCGCCGCGACGAGATCGCGGCTCGCGGCCTGGATCTTCGCGCTGCCGAGACTCTTGCTGAAGGACATCGATGCGACGGTGACCGCGATCGCGACCAGCACGATGACGGCGATGAGCTCGAGCAGGCTGAAGCCGCGTTCGGCGGACGGCACGGCGGCGCGGCGGCGGCGCACGGCGTGCCGCACGGGGTCAGCCCCCGCGGCAGCACACGGCCCGGTCTCGTCCGGGCGCAGCTCGCGATCCGCCGTCCGCATCGGCCATTACTGCCAGTTGCCGTAGTCGGCGTTGTATTCCTCGCCGCCGGACTTGCCGTCCTTGCCGTAGAACACGAGATCGAAATCGCCGTGCTCGCCGGGCTTCTTGTAGCCGAACGCGCTGCCGAACGGGCTCTTGAGATCCGATTCCTTCGCGTAGCCCGACTTCCAGTTCGGCGCATTGCCGGGCTTCGTGACCAGGTCCTCGAGCTTTTCCGGCGGACCGCCGTTGTCGAGCGAATAGGCTTCGATGCTCATCGCGAGCTTCTGCACCTGCGCCTTGCCGGCGTTCCACTTGCCCTTGTCGACGTTCTTGCCGACCTGGTTGACGACGATGCCGGCGACGATGCCGATCAGCACGATGACGGCGAGCATTTCCAGCAGGCTGAAGCCCGACTGGCCGCGCAGGCCGCGACGGCCGGTGTGTGCGAATTTCATAGCGTTCTCCCGAAATTTATTGGACCGAACCGGCCAGGTTCATGATCGGCAGGATGATCGCCATCATGATCATCGCCACCAGTACCGTCATCACGATCGTCACCACCGGGACCAGCGCGGCCAGAAGCCGGTCCAGGGTGTTCTTCACTTCCTGATCGAAGGTGTCCGCCGTCTTGAGAAGCATGCCGTCGAGCTCGCCGGATTCCTCGCCGACGGCGACCATCTGCAGCGCGAGTTTGGGGAAGCGCTTGCTCTGGCTCAGCGCGTAGCCGAGGCCGTTGCCGCGCTTGACCTCTTCGGTGGCCGCACCGACCGCCTCGGCCAGCGCGGCATTGCTCATGACGTTGCGCGCGATCGTCATCGCACCCAACAACGGAACGCCGTTCTTGAGCAAAGTTCCCAAGGTGCGCGTCAGGCGCGCCGTCTCGAGCTTGAGCACGACGTCGCCGGCGACCTTCACCGACAGCAGGCGCGAATCCAGCGCGAGGCGCGTTTCCGGCTGCGCGTACTGCCGGCGCAGCCAGCCCGCGCCGAGCACCGCGGCGACCAGCAGCAGCCACCAGAATTTCTGCAGCACCGTGCCGACGCCGAACACGATGCGCGTGATCAGCGGCATCTCCACGCCCATGTCGTTGAACATCGGCACGAACTGCGGCACGACGTAGATCAGCAGGATCATCAGCGACACGAACACCATGCCGACCAGGAAGGCCGGATAGATCATCGCGTTGATGACGTTGCCGCGCAGCTCGCGCGTGCGCTCGAGGTATTCGGCCAGGCGGCGCAGGGTCTCGTCGAGCGAACCGCCGGCTTCGCCCGCGCGCACCATGTTGACGTAGAGGCGCGAGAACACGCCGTGCTCGGCCTCCAGCGCGTCCGACAGCGGCGCGCCGCCGCGCACCGTGTCGCGCACGCGTTCGAGCATGCGCCGCGCCTTCTCGTCGCCGGGCAGGTCCAGCACGATCTGCAGCGCGCGGTCCAGCGGCTGGCCGGCGCCGAGCATGGTCGCGAGCTGCTGCGTGAACTGTACGACCTGCGACGCGCTGAAGCTCGACCGCCGCGTCAGCAGCGACAGCAAGGTGCTGCCCTCGCTCGCATCGGCCGCGCGCGCGTCCAGCGGAATGTTGCCCGCGTCCTGCAGCTTCGCGATGACCTCGTCGGCGGACGCGGCCTCCATCTGGCCTTCGAGCGTCTCGCCGGCAGGGGTTACGGCTTTGTAGCGGAACAGAGGCATGCAGGCGGGGTTTCGGTCCGGAATGGGGGGAGTTGCGCGTCAGGCGGCACTCAGCCTTCCTGGGTCACGCGCAGCACTTCTTCGATCGTGGTGACGCCGGCCAGCGACTTGACGATGCCGTCCTCGTACATCGTGCGCATGCCTTCGCTGCGCGCCTGCTGTTCGAGCTCGCCCATGCCGGCGTGCTGCATGACCAGGCGGCGCAGCGGATCGGACATGACCATGAATTCCATGATCGTCGTGCGGCCGTAGTAGCCGCTCGGGTAGTTCGGGCTCGACATCGGCTTGTACAGCTGCAGCGGGCCCGGCCCGCCGAGCTTGTCGAGATTGAACTCGCGCACGACCTCGGGCAGCGGCGTGTAGGCCTCCGCATGCTCCTTGTCGAGGCGGCGCACGAGGCGCTGGGCGAGGATGCCGTTGACCGTGGAGGTCAGCAGATAGTCCTCCACGCCCATGTCGAGCAGGCGCGTGATGCCGCCGGCGGCGTTGTTCGTGTGCAGGGTCGACAGCACGAGATGGCCCGTCAGCGCCGACTGGATCGCGATGCGGCAGGTCTCCAGGTCGCGCATTTCCCCGATCATGATGATGTCCGGGTCCTGGCGCACGATGGAGCGCAGCGCATGGCTGAAATCCAGGCCGATCTGCGGCTTGGCCTGGATCTGGTTGATGCCTTCGATCTGGTATTCGACCGGGTCCTCGACCGTGATGATCTTGACGTCGGGCTGGTTGAGCTTCGACAGCGCCGTGTACAGGGTCGTCGTCTTGCCCGAGCCGGTCGGGCCGGTCACGAGCATGATGCCGTGCGGCAGCTCGAGCACCTTCATGAACTGCGGCAGGAATTCGTCGGTGAAGCCCAGGGTGTGGAAATCGAACACGACGCTTTCGCGGTCGAGGATACGCATGACCACCGACTCGCCCCAGGAGGTCGGCACGGTGGAGACGCGCAGGTCGAGTTCCTTGCCCTGCACGCGCAGCATGATGCGGCCGTCCTGCGGCAGGCGGCGCTCGGCGATGTTGAGCTTGGCCATGATCTTGACGCGCGAGATCACCGCCGCGGTCGACGCCGCCGGCGGCGACTCGACCTCGTGCAGCACGCCGTCGATGCGGTAGCGCACCTTCAGGCGGCTCTCGAACGGTTCGATGTGAATGTCCGACGCGCGCTGCTCGACCGCGCGCTGCACGATCAGGTTGACGAGGCGGATGACCGGCGCCTCGGACGCGAGGTCGCGCAGGTGCTCGATGTCGTCCTCGCCGCGCGCGGCCTCGTCGGACAGGGTCTCGACGATGGTGCCCATGGCCGAGCGGCCCTGGCCGTAGTAGCGCTCGATCAGATCGTCGATCTCCGAACGCAGGCCGATCTGCAGCGACACCTTGCGCGCGGTCGCGAGTTCCACCGCCTGGGCCGGATACGACTCGGCCGGATCGGCCACGAGCAGGCCGACTTCGGTCTCGCTCTCGCTGATCGGCACGACGTGATGCTGCTTGAGGAAGCGCACCGACAGCGCGATGTTCGGCGGCGGCGCTTCGGGAAAATCCTTGGCGCCGAGCAGCGGCAGCTTGAGCAGCTCGGCCATCGATTCGGCCATGTCGCGCTCGGACACGAGGCCGAGCTTGGTCAGCAGGTTGACCAGCGAGTCGCTGTCGGATTCCTCGTGCACGCGCCGCGCACGCGCGAGGTCCGCCTCCTTGAGGCGGCCCTTCTTGACCAGGAACGCGCAGATTCGCTCGTCCAGGTTCGCGGCGGCGGCGTCGAGGCCGGGCTCGACTTCCTGCAGATCGACAGCAGACATGACTTCTTTCCTAGGAGGCGGCGTTTCGACCGGCGCTGCCGCCGCCGGGTTCCCCGAACGGACGTCCGGTCAGTGCTTCTATGAACGGACGATTGAGCGCCAGCCACAGCGCGGCCGGCACGACGGTCGGCAGGATCAGATAGCCGAACTGGTAGCAAAGGGCAATCAGATTCACGTTAAGCCCGGCGGCCTGGATAGCGGCGGCGGCTTCGGGGCCGGAGCCCAGCGCGAGCAGCTTGAGCGCGTCGGCGGCGATGCCGAACGCCTGGGCCAGCCAGATCGCGAGACAGCCCAGCGCCATCTGGCCCCAGCGCCGTTCTTCTTCCTGCGGCGTGGCCAGACACAGGCCGAAGAACAGCGGCAGCGAATAGCCGTAGAGCAGCGGGTGCACGCTGGGCTCCAGATAGCCCGTCGCGACCTGGCCGTTCGGACCGACCTCGCTGACCGCGATCCGGGTCAGCACGTCCATGGTCGGCATGCCGCCGGTATCGAAACCCTGGCTGACGCTGGCGACGAGGTCGGGCCACAGCAGGGTCAGCGCCTGGCCGGCGAGCCAGACCGGCAGCTTGACGGTCAGTCCCGACACCCACCACCAGAGCGCGAAACAGGCCGGCAGCCACGCCAGAGCTGCGAGCAGGAAGCGCTTGAGCGGACTGAGCTTCATCCGAGCCAGGCGCGCGCGTTGCGGAACATGCGCATCCACGGCGAATCCTCGCCCCAGCCGTCCGGCCGCCAGCTCATCTGCACGCTGCGGTGCACGCGTTCCGGGTGCGGCATCATGATCGTGACGCGGCCTTCGGCCGCGGTCAGGCCGGTCAGGCCGCCGACCGAGCCGTTCGCGTTCAGCGGATAGGTCTCGGTCGCCTTGCCGCGGTTGTCGACGAAGCGCAGGCAGGGCTGCACGCGGGCGTAGTCGCTGCCCTGGGCGAACTCCGCATGGCCTTCGCCGTGGGCGACGACGACTGGAATACGCGAGCCGGTCATGCCGCGCAGCAGGATGGACGGCGACTCGAGCACCTCGAGCGTGACGAAACGCGCCTCGTACTGCTCGGACGTGTTGCGTCGGAAGCGCGGCCAATAGGCGGCGCCCGGGATGATCTCCTTGAGTCCCGACAGCATCTGGCAGCCGTTGCAGACGCCGAGCGCGAAGCGCGCCGGATCGGCGAAGAATGCGGCGAACTGTCCGCGCAGCGCCGGGTTGAACAGGATCGACGTGGCCCAGCCGCGACCCGCGCCGAGCACGTCGCCGTAAGAGAAGCCGCCACAGGCCGCGAGGCCCTGGAATTCGTCGAGCCGGCGCCGGCCGCTCTGCAGGTCGGACATGTGCACGTCGACCGCGTCGAAGCCCGCGCGCGTGAACGCCGCGGCCATTTCGACCTGGCCGTTGACGCCCTGCTCGCGCAGCACGGCCACGCGCGGCCGCGCGCCGCGCGCGACGAACGGCGCGGCGACGTCCTCGGCCGGGTCGAACGTGAGCTTCGGCGTCAGGCCCGGATCGTCGACGTCGCAGCGCCAGTCCAGCTCGCTGTCGGCCAGCACCGGGTTGTCGCGCAGGCGCTGCATCGCATGGCTGGTCTGCGACCAGGTGCGCATCAGATCGCTCCAGTCCCAGCGGCCCAGCGTGTCGTCGCCGAGACGCAGGCCGATCTGCAGCTTTTCCTTGGGCCGGCCGACCATGTGCGCGATGTCGGTCAGGCCTTGGCGTTCGAGCAATGCCTTGAACGCCGGCACGTCGTCGCGGCGCAGTTGCACGACCGCGCCGAGCTCTTCGCAGAACAAGGCGCGCAGGGTGTTCTCGCCCCAGCCGTCCAGGCCTATCGACAGGCCGCAGTGGCCGGCGAAGGCCATTTCCAGCAGGGTCACGAGCACGCCGCCGTCGGCGCGGTCGTGGTAGGCCAGCAGCAGGCCGTCGGCACTGGCCTGCTGGATGCAGTCGAAGAAGCTCTTGAAGCGCGCCGGGTCGTCCAGGTCCGGCGGCACGCCGCCGGTGCGACTGAACACCTGCATCAGCGCCGAACCGCCGAGGCGGTTGCGGCCGCCGCCGAGGTCGAGCAGCCACAGTTCGGTCTCGCCCTGGTCCAGGCGCAGCTGCGGCGTCAACGCGCGGCGTACGTCGGCGACGCGCGCGAATGCCGAGACGATCAGCGACACCGGCGCGATGGTCTTCTGCTCGCGCTCGCCGTCGTGCCAGACCGTCTGCATGGACAGCGAATCCTTGCCGACCGGGATCGAGATGCCGAGCGCCGGGCACAACTCCAGGCCGATCGCGCGCACGGCGTCGAACAGCGCGGCGTCCTGGTGCGGGAAATTCGCCGCGGCCATCCAGTTCGCCGACAGGCGCACCTCGCCGAGATCGGCGATCGGCGCGGCCGCGAGATTGGTCAGCGCCTCGCCGACGGCCATGCGCGCGGCGTCGGCCGAGGACAACGCGGCCAGCGGCGTGCGCTCGCCCATGGCCATGGCCTCTCCGGCGTAGCCGTCGAAGTCGGCCAGGGTGACCGCGCAGTCCGCGACGGGCACCTGCCACGGGCCGACCATCTGGTCGCGCGAACACAGGCCGCCGACGCTGCGGTCGCCGATCGTGATCAGGAACGACTTGGAGCCGACCGCCGGGAACTGCAGCACGCGCTGCAGCGCCTCGTTCAGATTGATGCCGAGGCAGTCGGACACGAGGTCGACGCGCGGCGCCTTGCGCGTCGCGTCGCGATGCATCTTCGGCGCCTTGCCGAACAGCACGTCCATCGGCAGGTCGATCGCCGCGGCCGCACCCGGCGCCGTATCCGCGCCGACGCCGTAGCCGACGATCAGATGCTCGTCGGCCGTGGCCGTGCCGACCACCGCGTACGGGCAGCGCTCGCGCGCGCAGATCGCCTCGAAGCGGGCCAGGTCCTGCGGCCGCACGCCGAGCACGTAGCGTTCCTGGGACTCGTTGCACCAGAGCTGCATCGGCGACAGCGACGGGTCGGCGCAGGGCACCTGGCCCAGGTCGATGCGGCCGCCGACGCGGGAGTCGTGCAGCAGTTCGGGAATCGCGTTGGACAGGCCGCCGGCGCCGACGTCGTGCACGCTGACGATGGGATTGGCGTCGCCGAGCTGCCAGCAGTGGTCGATGACTTCCTGGCAGCGGCGCTGCATTTCCGGGTTGTCGCGCTGCACCGAGGCGAAGTCCAGCTCGGCCGAGCTCGTGCCCGAGGCGACCGACGAGGCGGCGCCGCCGCCGAGGCCGATCAGCATGGCCGGACCGCCGAGCACGATGACCGCGTCGCCGGCCTGCAGGCTGCGCTTTTCCACATGTGGCGAACGCAGATTGGCCAGGCCGCCGGCGATCATGATGGGTTTGTCGTAGCCGCGGCGCAGGCCCGGCAGACCGGTTTCCTGCTCGTAGCTGCGGAAATACCCGGCCAGCGCCGGACGGCCGAATTCGTTGTTGAACGACGCGGCGCCGATCGGACCGTCGCGCATGATCTCGAACGCGCTGGCCATGCGCGGCGGCAGCGGCCGTTCGGTTTCCCAGGGCCGCGCCAGGCCCGGAATGCGCAGGTGCGAGACCGAGAAGCCGGTCAGGCCGGCCTTGGGCTTGCCGCCGCGGCCGGTCGCGCCCTCGTCGCGGATCTCGCCGCCCGAACCGGTCGACGCGCCCGGGAACGGCGCGATCGCGGTCGGATGGTTGTGCGTCTCGACCTTGATCGCGTAGTCGATGCGCTCGGCATGCGCGCGGTAGACGCCGTCGGCGTCGGCGAAGAAGCGCCGGCCCTCGCTGCCGGTCACGACTGCGGCATTGTCCGCATAGGCCGACAAGGTGTGCGCCGGCGATGCGCGGTGCGTGTTCTTGATCATTGCGAACAGCGACTGCGGCTGCGCCTGGCCGTCGACGGTCCAGCTCGCGTTGAACACCTTGTGGCGGCAGTGTTCGGAATTGGCCTGCGCGAACATCATGAGTTCGGCGTCGCTGGGATCGCGGCCGAGCTCGGCATAGCGCGCGACGAGATAGTCGATCTCGTCGGGCGCCAGGGCCAGGCCGAGGCGGCCGTTCGCGGCCGCGAGCGCCGCGGCCGGGTCGCTGCCGAGCGCGATGCGGCCGAGCG
>NZ_JANFVR010000270.1 GCF_024609805.1 Tahibacter caeni
GCTTGGATGCGCCGAAGCCGCTGCGCCAGGCGCAGCTGCTGTTGCAGCGCACGGCGCGCGAACTTGCCGAGGCGCGCGCGCGCGCCGACGTGGTGCGCCGCCGCCTGGCCCGCGCGCAGCAGCAGCTCGAAGCGCTGACCCGCGCGCCGCAGCCGCATCCGCGCTATCGCGAACGCCTGCTCGAACTGGCTCGCGCGATCGCGCGCGACAGCGATCTCGCCGGCAGCTTCCAGGCCCATCTGGCCCAGCTCGACCTGCTGCACGACCAGGTCAACCGCCAGTTGCGCGAGCTCGACCACGACCTCTCGATGGCGCGTGCGGCCAGTGCGATCGGCCAAGCCACCCAGGCCGCTGCAGGCCGCGGACCGGCGCGCGCCGCATCGCGCAGGAGTCCGTCGGCAGCGAAGCCCGCGGCGAAGCCGCGCTCGAAGTCCGCTACGAAGGCGTCCGGCGCGAAAGCGGGCGCGAAGCCGGCGCCGGCGACGGCGGCGCCGGGATTCCGCCGCGCGCGCGCCGGCCGCGTCATCGACACCTTGCAGAAGCTGCCGCGACGACGCGCCGAGGAGGGGCATGAAGACTGAGCTGCCCAGCCGCTGGCGCTCGTCGCAGCCTGCCTTGCGTGCGGTCCAGGTCGCCTTCGACGTTTCAGAGGCAGTGCTGCAGGCCGTGCGCGCGGCCGCGTTCGAGGCCAACCTGTCCAATTCCGACCAGGTGCGCGTCGTGCTCGGCCTGCCGCTGCTGCGCCAGGCCAAGCGGCCGCGTCTGACGGTCAGCCTCAGCGAAGAGGACTACCGGCTGCTCGGCGCGCGCTACGACCTCGATCCGGCCGATCATCTGGCGATCAAGGAACGCGTCGGCGCGGCGCTCGTCGCATTCGCCGAGAAGCAACGCAGGCAACGAACCGGCAAGAGGAGAGACAAGTCGTGAGTTTTCTCGATCTGCTGACCCACTACCCAGGGCTGCTGCCGAGCATCGTCATCGGCGTGCTGCTGGTGTTCTGGCTGCTGACCATCGTCGGCCTGCTCGATCACGACAGCTTCGGTCCCGACTGGATCGGCGGCCACCACGATACGGACCTCGACGGTCTGCCCGAGATGCTGCTCGCGCTCGGCCTGGACCGGCTGCCGTTCTCGATCGTCGTCAGCGGCGTCGCGTTCTTCTGGTGGCTGCTGACCATGCTCGCCGCGGCGCTGCTGCTGCCCGCGCTGCCGCTGCCGCTGTGGCTCGGCGGCACGCTCGTGCTGGTCGCCGCGCTCGTCGCCGCGGTGCTGCTGGCCTCGGTCGCGCTGCGGCCGCTGAAGCCGGTGTTCGCGGTCAGCGACCACGTCACGCGCGAAACCGTGCTCGGCCGGTCCTGCCGCATCCTGACCCTGAGCGTCGAGGAGAACTTCGGCCAGGCCGAGGTCGTGCTCGGCAACGGCACGCATCTGACCGTGCAGGTCTATGCGGCCGCGCCGAACCGGCTCGCGCGCGACGTGCAGGCCGTCGTACTGAGCTTCGACGCGCAGCGCCGGCGCTATCTCGTCGCCGAATACGAGCCGCCGTAGCGGCCTGAAGCGCCGCGGCGGCGCCGCCGTCGCGGAGCGGCGT
Organism: Tahibacter caeni; assembly: GCF_024609805.1. Classification (GTDB taxonomy): domain Bacteria; phylum Pseudomonadota; class Gammaproteobacteria; order Xanthomonadales; family Rhodanobacteraceae; genus Tahibacter; species Tahibacter caeni. Next base: position 1,591 of record NZ_JANFVR010000270.1, read on the forward strand.
TCGGGGCCGCCGCGGCAAGGCGTTTTTTGGAATTCCGGCGCAGGTTGTTCGAGGCGCCGACGGGGCGTGGGGACAGGCAGCCGGGCCGGGGAGCCGCGCTGCGGATACTGGTCCAGGCCATCGCAAGACAGCAGGCGTCGTCCGGGACGGACGGCGCGGCTGCAGCTCCCGGTGCCGCCGCCTCGTGTAGCGGCGGCACGCGGAACGTACTGCACGTTTCCATCTTTTCACCGGAGCGTCACCATGGACATCGCCTTCACCACGCTGCTTGCCGCCGTCGGCATTCTGGTCGTGTTCCTGCTCGGCTTCATGGCTCTCGTGGCCAAGTTCTACCAGAAGGTGGACCAGGGCCGCGCGATGATCGTCAACACCATGCGCGCCGAACCCGAGGTCACGTTCACCGGACGTCTCGTGATTCCGATCCTGCACCGGCGCGAGGTCATGGACATCTCGCTCAAGACGATCGAGATCGAGCGCATGGGCAAGGAAGGCCTGATCTGCAAGGACAACATGCGCGCCGACATCAAGGTCAAGTTCTTCGTGCGCGTGAACAAGACGCGCGAGGACGTGCTGCGCGTGGCCCAGGGCATCGGCTGCGAGCGCGCGAGCAACCAGGCGACCCTGGAAGACCTGTTCAGCGCGAAGTTCTCCGAGGCGCTGAAGACGGTCGGCAAGGCCATGGACTTCGTCGACCTGTACGAGGCGCGCGACCGCTTCCGCGACCAGATCGTGCGCCAGATCGGCGACGAGCTGTCGGGCTACGTGCTCGAGGACGCGGCGATCGACTACCTGGAGCAGACGCCGCTGGAAAAGCTCGACCCGCACAACATCCTCGACGCGCAGGGCATCAAGAAGATCACCGAGCTGACCGCCGAGCAGAACGTGTTCACGAACGAGCTGCGCCGCAACGAGGAAATGCGCATCAAGAAGAAGGACGTCGAGACCGCCGAGGCGGTGCTCGAGCTCGAGCGGCAGAAGGCGCATGCGGAGGCCAACCAGCAGCGCGAGATCGCGATCACGCGTGCCCGCGAGGAAGCCGAGGCGGCCAAGGTCGCATCCGAGGAGCGCGCCAAGGCCGAGGCCGCGCGCCTGCTCGCCGAGCAGCAGATCGCGGTGCAGACCGAGAACATGAAGCGCGAGGCCGAGGTCGCCGAGAAGAACCGCCAGCGCGCGGTCGCGATCGAGGAGGAGAAGGTCACGCGCGCGCGCGAGCTCGAGGTCGTCGACCGCGAGCGCGAAGTCACCCTGCAGCGCATCGAGAAGGAAAAGGCCGTCGAGGTGCAGAAGAAGGCGATCGCCGACGTGATCCGCGAGCGCATCGTCGTGGAGCGCACCGTCGCCGAGCAGGAGGAGGAGATCAAGAACCTGCGCGCGCTGTCGGAGGCCGAGCGCACCAAGAAGTCGACGATCGTGCTGGCCGAGGGCCAGGCCGAGGAGAAGTTCATCACCGACGTGAAGACCGCGCTGGCCGACGAGCAGCGCGCCAAGCACAAGGCGGCCGAGGAGCTGACCATGGCCGAAGCGCGCCTGACGATCGCGAGCAAGGCGGCCGAGGGCCGCAAGCGCGAAGCCGAAGGCATCGAGGCCGTAGCGGCGGCCTCGGGCCTGGCCGAGGCGCGTGTCGCGATCGCCAAGGCCGACGCCCACGAGAAGGAAGGCCTCGTGACGGCGAAGGTCCGGCTGGCCGAGGCCGACGCGATCGCCAAGCAGGGCGCCGCGACGGCCGAGGCGCTGCGCCTGAAGCTCGAAGCCGAGGCGACCGGCAAGCACAAGTACGGCGAGGCCGAGGCGCACGCGATCGCGGCGCGCTTCGCGGCCGAAGCCGGCGGTCTCAAGGAGAAGTTCGACGCGATGCAGGCGATGAGCGCCGAGACCCGCGCGCACGAGGAGCAGCGCATGCAGCTCGACTACGCGCATGCGCAGCGCCTCAAGAGCATCGAGGCGAACCAGGCCATCGCGCGCGAGCAGGCCGAGGTGCTGTCCAAGGCGCTGCAGGCGTCCAAGATCGAGATCGTCGGCGGCGACGGCGAATACTTCGAGCGCTTCATGCGCAGCCTGAGCCTCGGCCGTTCGATCGACGGCGCCGTGGACCGCAGCGCGCTGCTGAGCACCGCGCTGGCCGACCACAAGGCCGGCAAGCGCGACCTGATCGCCGACGCGCGCGAGCTGATCGCCGCGCTCGGAGGGGCCGACGCGGTGCGCGACCTGTCGATCGCCGGCCTGGCGCAGAAGCTGACCGCGTCGGGCCGTTCCGACGGCGCCTGATGACGCGGTGAGCCGTGGGTTGCGGCGAGCCGCAACGTCGAGGTCGCGGCGCGCGCCGCCGGGGCGGCGAAGGAACGACGCGCACGGCGATCCGTCCGATCGCCGCCGCGGGCCCGGTTTCGACGCGCTTCGCCCGGTGTCCGGCGCGCCGGTCCCTCCCGACGTTGCGGTTCGCGCCCGGCGCCCACCGCAACCTGCGAACGTGATTTCCTGAGGATTGTCCATGTCCGATTCCGCCACGTTCGAACTCCTGCGCAAGCGCCTCGTCGCCGCAGCCGAGACCTTGAGCGCGAAGGCCGAAGCGCTGAACGCGCGCCGCGTCGAAGCATTCGGCCGCATCGACAGCAAGCTGCTCGCGCGGCTGGACGCGCGCACCGAGCACAACTGCGTCGCGCGCGATCTCGTACGCGTCGGCGACGTGCTGCTGCTCGGCTACAACGTGTTCATCGGCCTGAAGAAGGACACCAGCGTCGGCGACGTGTTCTGCCTGTTCCGGCTCGCCGGAAACGGCGACGCGCCCGAGCTCGCGCCGCTGCCGCTGGCCGACAGCTTCCTGGCCGACCCGCGCTTCGTCGCCGACTTCCGCGAACTGTTCACCTATTACCGCGCGACGACCCTGGACCAGCTGCGCATGATCGACGAGCGCCTGCTGCTCGTGTTCCGCACCGGCTCCCAGGCCGGCGACAAGCGCGTGTTCCGCTTCTCGATCGAGCGCGACGGCAAGGTCGTCTACATCGACAACCGCGGCGAGCGCGACCACGTGCTGCCGCCGAGCCACGACTTCGAATGGACGCCGGTCACGCGCGATCAATACGTGCTCGGCCGCCATCCGCACGTCAACGTGCTCGACAGCGTGTTCGTCGAGACCGTCGCCGGCGACCTGACGATCAAGGTCGAGAACAACACCGAGACCGGCCTGGGCATCTACAGCGAGCCGGTCGAGGACAAGAACCAGTCGCTGGCCGACGCCGAGATCGCCTACGCGGACCTGCGCAGCCTGATCCTCCTGCGCGTGAAGCCGTACCGCGAAGACACGGTGCGCCACCTCGTGTTCAACAAACGCCTGAAGAGCGTCGTGCGCATCGACGAGATCGGCGCGTCGTGCATGCAGCTGCCGGAAGACCACGGCATCGTGTTCCCGGGCGGCTGCTATCTGGAATCCGGCGACTACCGGCGCTTCTCCGATCTCGGCCACGATTTCTCCGCCTACCGCATCAAGCGCTTCCTCAAAGCGACCAGCGGCGAGGACATGCTGTACGTATTCTACGAACCGGCGGCCGGCGCCTACGCGCTGCTGTCGTACAACCTGATCGAACGCAGCATGAGCCAGCCGCTGCTCGGCAACGGCTACGCGCGCTTCGCCGACGGCCGTCTGCTGCTGCTGACCGCGGAGTCCGCCGAGCAGGCCTCGCGCCTGCACACCCTGCAGCTCTGGCGCACGCCGTTCGCGTCCGACGAGTACACCGGAGCGCAGCCGCGCGCGAGCGGGCTGCTGGGCCGGCTCGGTAACGCCGCCGTCGTGCGCGCGCTCGCCGACCTGCGCGAACTGCGCCGTCTCGCCGAGGACACCGGCAGCCGCGGCGCGTACGAGCGCCTGCTGCGTCTGGCCGCGCGCTGCGGCGACGCCTATCCGTGGCTGGCAGAGGAGGAAGCCGGCGCGATCGGCGCCGAAGTCGCGATGCTCGCGCGCAGCGGTCGCGAGGCGCTGAACGCCTACGAACGGCTGGCCCAGGCCAAGGCGTCGGCCGGACAGGCCGTCACCGACATTGGCCGCAGCGTCGACGAACTGCTGTCGCGCGTCGCGAGCCTGCTCTGGCAGAAGCCTGACGATTTCACCGACGCGATCCGCCTGCTCAAGCGCAAGCGCGGCGAGCTGACCGTGCTGGCCGAGCAGCCCCACGTCGCCGCCGACGCGATCGCCGCGCTCGACCAGAAGCTGCGCGAGGAGCTCGACCGCATCGGTGCGCGCGCGCTGAAGTTCTTCGCCGATCCGGCCGCGTTCGCGGGCCTGCGCAAGGGCCTGGCCGACGCCGCGGGCGCGGTCGAGCAGGCGCGCGCGACTGCGGCGCTGAAACCCGTGGCCGAGTCGCTCGACGCGCTGGCCGAATCGCTCGACGGCCTGTCGGAACTCGTCGCCGGCTTCGAGCAGAGCGATGCGCAGCAGCGCGCCGCGCTGCTCGCGGAAACCTCCAGGCTGTACGCCGAGGTCAATCGCCTGCGCGCGACGCTGCGCACGCGCCGCGAGAGCCTGCTCGTGCAGGAGCAGGGCCTGGAGTTCGGCGCCCAGCTGACCGTGCTGGAGCAGTCCCTGCTGAACCTGCTCGGACGCTGCGACACGCCCGAGAGCGCCGACGCGGCGATGGCCCAGGTGCTCAGCCAGATCGAACAGCTCGAAGCGCGCTTCGGCGAGCAGCCGGACTTCCTCGTCGAGCTGACCGCGCGCCGCGAGAGCGCGCTCGAAGCGTTCGCCGCGCGGCGCGAGCAGATCGCCGGCCAGCGCGAGCGCCGCGCGCAGGGGCTCCGCGAAGCGATCGCGCGCGTGCTCGACGGCGTGCCGCGGCGCATCGCACGTATTGCGGCGGCGGACGAGCTGCATGCCTTCTTCGCCGGCGACACCCTGCTCGAACGCGCGCAGCGCCAGATCGAGGAATTGCGCGGCCTCGGCCAGGCCGTCGCGGCCGACGAGCTGGCCGGCCGCCTGCGCGCGCTGCGCGAAGCCGGGCTGCGCGACCTGCGCGACCGCAACGAGCTCGGCGCGAGCGGCGAG
>NZ_JANFVR010000271.1 GCF_024609805.1 Tahibacter caeni
CGCCGGCCGCCGCCGGCAACGCGCGCAAGCCGGACCGCCGCGAACGCGCCGACCAGCGCGCGCGCGCGGCGCCGCTGCGCAAGGAAATCCAGAAACTCGAGAAGCGCATGAACGAGCTCGGCGAGCGCAAGCGCGCGCTCGAGGCCGCGCTGCTCGATCCCGCGTTGTACGCAACGCCGTCGGCACGCGCCGCCGAGCTCACGCGCGAGCTCGGTCTCGTCGCCGGCGAGCTCGGCCGCGTCGAGGACGACTGGCTGGCCGCGCAGGAATCGCTGGAACAGGCCGCAGCCGACTGAGCCGACGGCCGCATCACCGTGAACTCACCCCGTACTTTCTTTCCGGAACCGATCCCATGAGCCAACTCATCGCGCCGCACGGCGGCCAACTCGTCGACCTGCTCGTTGCGCCAGCCGAGCGCGAGGCGCTCAAGCACGAAGCCGCCGGCCTGCCGGGCTGGGACCTCAACGCGCGCCAGCTCTGCGATCTGGAGCTGCTGATGACGGGCGCGTTCTCGCCGCTGACGGGCTTCCTCGGCCGCGCCGACTACGACAGCGTCTGCCGCGACCTGCGCCTGGCCGACGGCACGCTCTGGCCGATGCCGATCACGCTGGACGTCAGCCGCGAATTCGTCGACAAGCTCGGCCCGGCGCGGCGCATCGCCCTGCGCGATCCCGAAGGTGTGGCCCTGGCCGTGCTCGACATCGAAGAGGCCTGGGAACCCGATCGCGAGGCCGAAGCGAGCGCGGTGTTCGGCACCGCCGACAAGCGCCATGCCGGCGTGGCCTGGCTGCTCGACCGTGCCGGACCGGTCTATCTCGCCGGCCGGCTGCGCGGTCTCGCGCTGCCGCAGCACTACGACTTCCGCCATCTGCGCCTGAGCCCGCGCGAAGTGCGCGCCCATTTCGACAAGTTCGGCTGGCGCCGCATCGTCGCGTTCCAGACGCGCAATCCGATGCACCGCGCCCATCTGGAGCTCACGTTCCGCGCCGCGCAGATCGCCGAGGCCAACCTGCTGATCCATCCCAGCGTCGGCATGACCAAGCCCGGCGACATCGATCACTACACGCGCGTGCGCTGCTACGAGAAGCTGATCGCGCACTACCCGGAACAGACGACGATGCTGTCGCTGCTGCACCTGGCCATGCGCATGGGCGGTCCGCGCGAAGCGCTGTGGCACGCGATCATCCGCAAGAACCACGGCTGCTCGCATTTCATCGTCGGCCGCGACCACGCGGGCCCGGGCAACGGCGCCGACGGCAAGCCGTTCTACGGCCCGTACGACGCGCAGGAGCTCGTCGCCAGGTATCAGGCGGAGCTCGGCATCACGATGGTGCCGTTCCAGGAAATGCTCTACGTGCAGGAGCGCGCCCAGTACGCGCCGGCCGACGAGATCCAGCCCGGCGAGACCGTGCTCAACATCTCAGGCACCGAACTGCGCCGGCGCCTGCACGAAGGCCTCGACATCCCCGAGTGGTTCACCTACCCGGAAGTCGTGGCCGAGCTGCGCCGCACGCATCCGCCGCGCCACAGGCAGGGTTTCACGGTGTTCTTCACCGGCCTGTCCGGCGCCGGCAAGTCGACCCTGGCCAATGCGCTGATGGTGCGGCTGCTCGAACTCGGCACACGCCCGGTCACCTTGCTCGACGGCGACATCGTGCGCAAGCACCTGTCCTCCGAACTCGGCTTCTCGCGCGAGCACCGCAATCTCAACGTGCAGCGCATCGGCTTCGTCGCGAGCGAGATCACCAAGAACGGCGGCATCGCGATCTGCGCGCCGATCGCCCCGTATGCGGCCGCGCGCCAGGACGTGCGCGAGATGATCTCGCAGTACGGCCAGTTCATCGAAACGCACGTCGCGACGCCGCTGGACGTCTGCGAACAGCGCGATCGCAAGGGTCTTTACGCGCTGGCCCGGGCCGGCAAGCTCAAGGAATTCACCGGCATCAGCGATCCGTACGAAGCGCCGGAGACGCCGGAGCTGCGCATCGACACCAGCGAGATGAGCCCCGACGAGGCCGTGCAGCGCATCGTGCTGAAGCTCGAAAGCCTGGGCCTGATCCGGCCGCGCGACTGACGCTCCGCGGCCCCGGCGCGGAGCGCCGGGGGCCGCGCCCGCATTCACTTCGCCGGCTTGGCGGCGATGGCCTTCTCGATCGCGGCGACGAGTTCGGCGTCGTCGGGTTTCACCTTGCTCGGAAAATCGGCGATGACCTTGCCGTCGCGGCCGATCAGATACTTGTAGAAATTCCAGCTCGGGTAGCGCCCGCCGCTCGCATCGGCCAGGCGCACGTACAGCGGCGTGGCTTCTTCCTTGGTCACGTGTACTTTTTCGAACATGGGAAATTTCACGCCGTAGGTCAGCGTGCAGAATTCCTGGATCTCCTTTTCGCTTCCGGGCTCCTGCTGCTTGAAGTCGTTGGACGGAAAGCCGAGCACCGCGAAACCCTGGCCCGAATACTTGGCGTGCAGCTGCTCCAGTCCCTCGTACTGAGGCGTGAAGCCGCACTTGCTCGCCGTGTTGACGATCAGCAGCACCTGACCGTCGTACTTGTCGCAGAGCGACACCTTTTCCTTGCCGGCCAGCGGCCGGTACTCGCTGTTGAGCAGATCGCTGCAGGCCCAGGCCGGTCCCGCGGCGGCGGCGGCGAGCAGAAACGCGGATACGAGACGACGCATGAGAGTCTCCGGGGTGGTGGAACACCTGGCGAGCATACCCGTATGCGAAATCTAAGTTACGGTTTTTTCAGTGGGTTTACGCCCCGCCCCTAATTTTCTTGACGACCGGCGCAAAAACCGCTTGACCGATTTCGATATGGTGTTATAGTTCACTACAACACCACTCAAGCCGAGCACTGCCAAGGAGCCGCCATGAAAATCAGCACCGTGACCACCGTACTGATCGCGTCCTTCGCCTTCGTCGCCGGCGCCGCCATCGAAAGCCATACCCGCGAAACGGCTGCGCCCGCCACTACGGCCACCCACGCGCCCCCGCACAAGATCGCTCCGGAACGCGTGACCACCCTGGTCACCCTGCCCGAAGTCACCGTGCGACCGAGCGCCGAAGACATCGCGCTGGCCTATGCCCAGCCGGTCGCCGACATCGGCTCCACGGGCGACGGCGAGCATGGCGTGCCGGATTCCCCGATACGCCGCAGCGCCGGCAAGGGCGGTTTCGACATGCCCTACTATTCGTTCGGCAAAGTGCTGCCGCAGGTGAGCCAGGACTGACCCTATGACCATTACGTGGAACGACAACACGCCGATCTATCTGCAGCTGCGAGACCGTGTCGTGGCGATGATTCTCGACGGCGTGTTGAACGAAGGGGACGCCCTGCCCTCGGTACGCCAGGTCGCCGCGGATTTCCAGCTCAATCCGATCACGGTGTCCAAGGCGTATCAGGAATTGGTGGATGAACAACTGGTCGAGAAACGACGGGGACTCGGTATGTACGTCAACGAAGGGGCGCGCGAAGCCTTGCTCAAGAACGAACGCGAGCGCTTTCTGCGCGAAGAGTGGCCGGCCCTGTACGCGCGCCTGAAGCGTCTGGGCCTGGACGTGGAGAAACTGGTGCAGGACAGCCGCAAGACGGAAGGAGCCTCCTCATGAGCGCGGTGGTACAGGCACGCAACCTCAGCAAGCGTTTCGGTGCGACCGCGGCACTGGACGACGTCAGCTTCACGATCGAGGCCGGCCGCATCGTCGGCCTGATCGGCCCCAACGGCGCCGGCAAGACCACCGCGCTCAAGGCCATCCTGGGCCTGACCGATTTCCAGGGCGAGCTGTCCGTGCTCGGCATGGATCCGCGCAAGCAGCGCCACGAGCTCATGCAGCAGGTCTGCTTCATCGCCGACGTCGCCGTGCTGCCGCGCTGGCTGCGCGTCAGCGAAGCCATCGACTTCGTCGCCGGCGTGCATCCGCGCTTTTCGCGCGAGAAATGCGAACGCTTCCTCGCGCGCACCAAGCTCAAGCCGCGGATGCGCGTACGTGAAATGTCCAAGGGCATGATCGTGCAGCTGCACCTGGCGCTGGTCATGGCCATCGACGCGCGCCTGCTCGTGCTCGACGAACCGACGTTGGGTCTCGACATCCTCTACCGCAAGGAGTTCTACCAGAGCCTGCTCAACGACTATTTCGACGAGCAGAAGACCATCGTCATCACGACGCACCAGGTCGAGGAAGTCGAGCACATCCTGACCGATCTGATGTTCATCCGCGACGGCAAGATCGTGCTCGACGCGAGCATGGACGCGATCGCCGAGCGCTTCACCGAAGTCATGGTCAACCCGGACAAGGCCGCCGCCGCGCGTGCGCTGCAGCCGATGGGCGAACGCCAGATCTTCGGCAAATCCATCTTCCTGTTCGACGGCAACGAAAAGCCGCGCCTGGCCGAGCTCGGCGAAACCCGCCAGCCCAGCATCGCCGACTTGTTCGTCGCCACCATGAAAGGAACCTACGCATGAACACCTTCACCTGGCTGCTCAAGCGCGAGTACTGGGAACATCGCGGCGGCTTCCTCTGGGCGCCGCTGATCGCCGCCGGCGTGGTGCTGCTGGTGTTCGCGATCGCCGCGGTCACCGGTCTGTCCCACGCGCCCGTCGACGGCCGTGCGATGATCAACGGCGTGCGCATCAGCGACCTGGCCGCCGCGATGACGCCGGAGCAGAGGCAGCAGATGGGCGCCGGTCTCGATGTCGGCCTGTTCTTCTCCGGCGCGCCGGTCGCGATCACCCTGGCGATCGTGACGTTCTTCTACCTGCTCGGATCGCTCTACGACGAACGCCGCGACCGCAGCATCCTGTTCTGGAAGTCGCTGCCGGTATCGGACCTCGAGACCGTGCTGTCCAAGGTCGCCGCGGCGACGCTGATCGCTCCGCTGTTCGCGCTGGCCGCCGCTCTCGCGCTGATGCTCGGCCTGCTGATCCTGTTCAGCCTCATCGTCGCGTTCTACGGCATGAATCCGTTCACGGTGATCTGGGCCAATGCCTCGCCGCTCAGCGTGCTCGGCAAGATCGCGATGCTGATTCCGCTGAACGCGGTCTGGGCGCTGCCGAGCATCGGCTGGCTCATGCTCTGCTCGGCCTTCGCCAAGCGCGTGCCGTTCCTCTGGGCGACGCTGCTGCCGGTCGCCGCGGGCACCTGCGTGTCGATCTTCGATGCGGTGACCAACCTGCGCATTCCGAACGACTGGTTCTGGCAGCACATCGTGGCGCGCCTGCTGTTCAGCGTGCTGCCCGGCAGCTGGATGGACTTCGATGCGCTGGAGCGCCGCATGGACCACGCCGACGGCCCGCAGGTGCTGCTCAACGCGATCGACATGAACACGATACTCGGCCCGCTGTCCGGTCCGAACATCTGGATAGGCGCCGCGGCCGGCGTCGGCATGATCGCCCTGGCGATCTGGCTGCGCCGCTGGCGCGACGACAGCTGAGCGTGTCGCGCACGGAAGCGCGAGAAAGGCCGCCGCAAGGCGGCCTTTTTGTTTCTGCGGCGCATCGATGTCGTCGTCATGCAGGAATCTGCGATCGTCGGCACATCCGGAACCCGACGCGATCGACACGATCGACAGCGCGATGCGGCGGACCGCAAGCCGCAGCCACGCAAGCGACGCACCGACGTGTCGATCGAAGCAGATCGCAGGCTCGTCCATCCGGCGATTCTGCCGTCACTGCCGGCGCGATTCCGTCGCAACGAACCGCCTGTCGTAACGGCCGCCCCGTCGCCATCGGCCTGGGGTCTTGCGGCGACCGGCGTCCCTCACCGGCACCGCGACGCTTGCCGGGTCGCGCGGAACACTCGCTCCGTTCCGTTTCGCGTCGGGCCCGACTTCCCCGTCGACATGTCCGAGCCGTCCTGGCGGACCCGGCCATCGATCACGATCGTGCATCCTTGCAACGAAAAAGGCCGCCCGAAGGCGGCCTGTTTCGTGATCGCGGCACCGTCGCCGTTGCGACGGCCGTGCCGGAGCGTCACTCGATGTTGTTGCTGAGTACCTTGTACTTGCCGGTCGAGCCCTTTTCCTTCTGCAGGCCGACCTGTCCGGTGTTCAGTTCGCCGTCGAGCCAGTAGCGCGCCAGCTGGCCGCCGTCGCGGCGCACGATCATGGCCGAGGTCTTGCCGAGATAGACCATGTCGCCCTGGACTAGCTGGTCCACGCGCAGGCTGCGGCCGACCGGGCGGCCTTCGGCATAGGACTTCTCCATGTCGGCGCGCTCCGCGTCGCCGTCGGCCGGCACCTTGGCCGAGAAGACCTGCGCCTCGCCGGCGACGCCGCGCAGCGACACATTGCTGCTGCCGGAGATCTTGTTGACGACCTCGAAGCGGTTCTCGGCCAGCGGCTTGAGCTCGGCGCGCTGCAGGTTCAGCTCGCCGCTGAGCCAGTACAGCGCGGTGCCGAGGCTGCTGCGGCGCGAAACGGCGTGCACGTCGCCGTCGATGTAGACCACGTCGCCCTTCTCGAGCTGGGTCTGCTCGATCTCGCCTTTGGCTGGCTTGCCGCCGTTGAGGTTCTGCTCGAAGCGCTGCTTGATCACCGCCGTCGTGTCGACGGCCGGCTTGGCCGGCGGCGGCGCGGCGGGCGCCGGGGCCGGAGCGGGAGCTGGTGCGGCAGCCGGAGGCGG